>NZ_CP022579.1:2700000-3000000 GCF_008274805.1 Oryzomicrobium terrae | reverse complement strand
ACGCCGCCCCGGCTGCCGATCCGGGGCCCGTCACCGCTGAACCCCCGCGACGCTTCGCCTTTCTCGCCACCTGGCGCGACCTGATCGCCACCTTCTGGCCCTGGGTGTTGCTGGTGCTGGCCGGGTTTGCCATCGCCTTCCAGTACGTCAAGCCGGCGCCGCCTCGCCACGTGGTGTTTGCCGCCGGCGCCGAGAGCGGTGCCTATTACGGCTTTGCCAAGCGCTACGCGGCGATCCTGGCGCGCAATGGCATCAGCGTCGAGGTCCAGACCAGCAATGGCTCCGCTGACAACCTGGCGCGTCTGCTCAATCCGGACGATCCGGCCAAGATCGCCTTTGTCCAGGGCGGCATCCAGCCGGCGCCGGGCAACGTGACGGCGGAGGAGCCGCTGCCGCTGCACTCCCTCGGGGCGATGTACTACGAGCCGCTGTGGGTGTTCTATCGGCCCGCCGCCTTCCCTGCCGGCCCCGTGGCCCGACTCACCCAGCTGGCCGGCAAGCGCCTGGCCATCGGCGGCGAGGGCAGCGGCGTGCGCCTGCTCGCCACCCAGTTGCTCGACGCCAACCGGGTCGAGGCGCGTCTTTCCGACCTGACCGGGCTGAAGGCCGCGGAAGCCCTGACCCAGGGGCGCATCGACGCGGCCTTCCTGATCGCCGGGCCGGAGGCGCCGGCGGTGCAGGCGCTGCTGCACAGTCCCGGGGTGGCGCTGATGAGCTTTGCCCAGGCCGACGCCTACACCCGGCGCTTTCCCTTCCTGTCGCGCATCGTCCTGCCCCGGGGGGCGGTGGACCTGGTCCGCGACTATCCGGCCGACGATGTGGTGCTGCTGGCGCCCACGGCCAACCTGGTGATCCACGAAGACCTGCACCCGGCGCTGGCCGGGCTGTTTCTCGAGGCCGCCAGCGAGGTGCATCGGGAGGCCGGCTTCTTCCAGAGACGCGGCGATTTCCCCGCGGTGAAAGAGCAGACCTTCCCTCTGGCGCCCCAGGCCGAGCGTTACTACAAGTCCGGCCCGCCGCTGCTGCAGCGCTACCTGCCGTTCTGGGCGGCGGTGCTCGCCGACCGGCTGCTGGTGTTGCTGATCCCCCTGTTGGCGCTGCTCCTGCCGGTGTTCCGCCTGGCGCCGGCGCTGTACACCTGGCGGGTGCGCTCCCGGGTATTCCGCCTTTACGGCGAGCTGAAGTTCCTCGAAAGCGACATCCGCAACCGCTTCGATCCGGCCCAGTTGGCCAGCTACCGGGAGCGCCTGGCGCGCATCGAGGAGCAGGCCTTCCGCCGCCGCCTGCCCCTGGCCTTCCTCGACCTGCAATACACCCTGCGCACCCACATCGCCCTGGTTCGCGCCGACCTGGACGCCCGGGGCCGTGAAGCCGCGCCGTAACAGGCCCGTGCTATCCTCGCCGCCACATTCTTAAAACATAAAAGGGAGGATTCATGGTGCAGGTTTCGTCGTTTTCCGGGATCACCGTCTACCTGGTCGAACCGTCGGCCACCCAGGCGCGGCTGGTCGAGCAGATGTTGCTGCGCGCCGGTGCCACCCGGGTGGATGTGTTCACCTCCCAGGCTGCCACCCTGGGCGCCCTGCGCGAGGCCCGGCCGTCGGTGGTGGTGAGCAGCCTGTACCTGCCCGACGGCACCGGCACCGCCCTGGTGGCGGCGATGCGCGGCGAGGAGGGGCTGGAAACCGTGCCTTTCGTGCTCATCTCCAGCGAAACCCGTCCCCAGGTGCTCGATCCGGTGCGCCAGTCCGGTGCCTGCTGCATCCTGGAAAAGCCTTTCGACGATGAGCGCCTGGCCCGGGCGCTGCGCGCCGTGCTCAGTTTCGAGTCCCACCACGAAAGCCTCAACCTGGACGTGGAGAGCCTCAAGGTGCTGCTGGTGGACGACAGCCCGATGGCCCGCCGTCACATCCGTCGCATGCTGGAGAGCCTGGGCATCGAGCGCATCCTCGAAGCCGAGAACGGCCGCGAGGCCATCGGTCTGCTTTCGGAAACCCTGGTGGACCTGGTGGTCACCGACTACAACATGCCGGAAATGGACGGCAAGGCGCTGACCGAATACATCCGCACCCAGAGCTGGCAGAACGCCGTGCCGGTGCTGATGGTCACCAGCGAGCAGGATCAGGGGCGCCTCGCCGCCGTGGAGCAGGCCGGTGTTTCGGCGGTGTGCGACAAACCCTTCGAGCCGGCCACGGTGCGCCGCCTGATCGAGCACGTGATGGCCGGCTAACGCGACGAAAGCTGGTATTGCATCGGACGACGCCCCGGCTTGCCGGGGCGTTTTCGTTGGTACCAAGAAAAAATGTCGTGGGGGTGCTTGCACGGGGCGATAATCTTCCCTATGATTTAAACGAACGTTTGAATCATAGCCAGATAAAGCAGCCAACCCATGAGCGCCGTCCCGAAAATGACCGTCCCGGATACCAAAGACGCCAAATCCGCCGCCCAGAGCAGCGACACCGCTGAGCGCATCCTCGATGTGGCGGAGCGCCTGTTCATGGCCCACGGCTACGACGGCACCTCGATGCGCATGATCACCGGCGAAGCCCAGGTCAACCTGGCGGCGGTCAATTACCACTTCGGCTCCAAGGAAGACCTGCTGCGTGAAGTGTTCCGCCGCCGTCTCGCCTGGCTCAACGCCGAGCGTCTGGCGGTGCTCGATGCCCTGGAGACGGAAGCCGGCGGTAAGCCGCTCAAGCCGTCCCTGATCGTCGAAGCCTTCTTCGGCACCCTGCTCAAGATGGGTGAGGATCCGGCCCTGGGCGGCATGACCTTTCTCCGCCTGTTGGGCCGCACCATGACCGAGCCCGCCGCCTTCATCCGCACCTTCTTTGCCGGCGAGTACGCCGAGGTGATGGACCGCTTCAAGGATGCGCTCTTCCGTGCCCTGCCCGACGTGCCCCGGGAAGAGATCGCCTGGCGCTTCCACTTCATGCTCGGCGCCATGTCTTACGCCATCGCCGAAACCGACATCCTGTCCTTGATCGACGGCTTCGAAGTGTCCGAATCCGACGTCGAGGCCGAAGCGGCCCGCCAGCTCAAGGCCCGCCTGATGCCCTTCCTGCTCGGCGGCCTACGCGCCCCCTTGCCCCAGTTGCCGCCCGGCCGCCTGCCGCCGGGCGCCTGAGCCACGTTTTCGTCTTACCCCATCCACACGCACATCAGAGCCGGACACCGGCCAAGACCATAAATTGGAGACAGCCATGACGATTTCGGTCATCCCTCTGCCAGCGGTAACACTGGTACTCCTCGGAGTACTGCTGGCTTTAGTCGCGCTGATCAGCATCCGTCCCCTGCGGCGGGCGCTGATCAGCCGGCCTCTTTTTGGGATCTACAAGCGCATCCTCCCGTCCATGTCCGATACCGAGCGCGAAGCGCTCGAAGCCGGCACCGTGTGGTGGGAAGGCGATCTGTTCCGCGGCAAGCCCGACTGGAAGAAGATGCACGCCTACCCCAAGCCGGTGCTGACGGCCGAAGAGCGTTCCTTCCTCGACAACGAGGTGGAAACCGCCTGCCGCATGACCAACGACTGGGAGGTGTCGCACCATCGTTATGACCTGGATGCCGAGACCTGGCAGTACATCAAGGACAAGGGCTTCCTCGGCCTGATCATCCCCAAGCAGTACGGTGGCCTGGGCTTTTCGGCCTACGCCCACTCCCAGGTGATGACCAAACTGTCCACCCGGTCCTCGGCCCTGGCCGTGTCGGTGATGGTGCCCAACTCCCTGGGGCCGGCCGAACTGCTGCTGCACTACGGCACCGACGAGCAGAAGAACCACTACCTGCCGCGCCTGGCCAAGGGCCTGGAAGTGCCGGCCTTCGCCCTGACTTCCCCCTGGGCCGGCTCCGACGCCGCCTCGATCCCCGACTATGGCGTGGTCTGCAAGGGCACCTGGCAAGGCAAGGAAGTGCTCGGTATGCGCGTCACCTGGGACAAGCGCTACATCACCCTGGCGCCGGTGTGCACCCTCCTCGGCCTGGCCTTCCGCCTCTACGACCCGGATGGCCTGCTGGGTAACAAGAAAGATATCGGCATCACCTGCGCCCTGGTTCCCCATGACCACCCGGGCGTGGATGTGGGCCGCCGTCACTTCCCGCTCAACGCCGTGTTCATGAACGGCCCGACCCGGGGCAAGGACGTGTTCATGCCCCTGGACTTCATCATCGGCGGGCCGAAAATGGTCGGCCAGGGTTGGCGCATGCTGATGGAGTGCCTGGCCGCCGGCCGCTCCATCTCCCTGCCGTCGTCCAACACCGGCATGGCCAAGATGACGGCCCGTGCCGTGGGCGGCTACGCCCGGGTGCGCAGCCAGTTCAAGATGGCCGTGGGCAAGTTCGAGGGGGTCGAAGAGGCCCTGACCCGCATCGGTGCCTACACCTACCTGGTGGACGCCACCCGCACGATGACTGCCGGGGCGGTGGACCTGGGCGAGAAACCCTCTGTGGTCTCCGCCATCGCCAAATACCATGTCACCGAGCGGGCCCGAAAAGTGGTCAATGACGGCATGGACGTGATCGGCGGCAAGGGCATCTGCCTTGGCCCCTCCAACTTCCTCGGCCGCGCCTACCAGCAGATTCCCATCGGCATCACCGTGGAAGGCGCCAACATCCTCACCCGCAGCCTGATCCTGTTCGGCCAGGGTGCCATCCGTTGCCACCCCTATGTCCTCGCCGAGATGCGCGCCGCCCAGAACCCCGATGCCGCGGCCGGCCTGAACGACTTCGACGCCGCCCTGTTCGGCCACGTCGGCTACACCCTCAAGAACGGCCTGCGCGCCCTGGGCATGGGCCTGACCGGCAGCCACTTCGTCGGCGTCAATGCGGACGTGGCCCCGGAAGTGAAACGCTACTACCAGCAGCTCACCCGCTTCTCCTCGGCCTTCGCTTTCCTCGCCGACGTGTCGATGCTGGTGCTGGGCGGCGGCCTGAAGCGGCGCGAGAAGCTGTCGGCCCGCCTCGGCGACATCCTCTCCCAGATGTACCTGATCTCCGCCACCCTCAAGCGTTTCGAGGACGACGGCCGGCAGAGGGACGACCTGCCCCTGGTGCACTGGGCAGTGTGGGATGCCATGTACCAGGCCCAGGAAGCCTTCGACGGCGTCATCGCCAACTACCCGAACAAGCTGGTGGGCTGGTTCCTCAAGCGCGTCATCTTCCCCTTGGGCCATCCCTACGTGGTGCCGTCCGACGACGTCGGCCATCAGGTAGCCAAGCTGCTGATCAACCCCTCGGCCGCCCGGGAACGCCTGGCCTCGGACACCTTCGTCGATCGCCGCGAAGAGGATGCGGTGGGCGCCATCGAACTGGCCCTGGAAGCGACCCTGGCGGCCGAACGGGTGGAAGCCAAGATCCGCGACGCCGAAAAGGCTGGCCGTTTCGACAACAACCCCCTGGCCAACGTGCGCGACATCGCCCACGCCGCCTTCGAGGCCAAGGTCATCAGTGCCGCGGAGTACGAGGTGGTCAAGCGCCGCAACCACCTGCGCGACATCGTCATCCGGGTTGACGACTTCCCCTTCGACCTGGGGGTGGCGACTGCCGCCCAGCCAAGCGCGAAGAAGGCCGCCTGATCCCGTAACGCCACTCCCCGCGCCACCCCGGACTCGGCCGAGCCAAGAGCCTGGCCGGGGTGGCCCGCGCGAATGCCTTGAGCTTCGGCGCGGCGCGGGCCCCGCAGAATGCAGTAGGAGGAGACAGCATGACCGTGCAAGCCCAACAGCACTCCCATCCACAATCCCGGCCTTTCCAGCCCGTTTACGTGGTGGACGGTGCGCGCACCCCCTTCCTCAAGGCGCGCAACGCTCCCGGCCCGTTCTGGGCGTCCGACCTGGCGACCCAGGCTGGTCGCACCCTGCTGGCGCGCCAACCCTTCCTGCCTACCGACCTGTCCGAGGTCATCCTTGGCTGTGCCGCGCCGTCGGCCGACGAGGCCAACATCGGTCGCATGGTGGCGCTGCGCCTGGGCTGCGGCGACTACGTCCCGGGCTGGACGGTGATGCGCAACTGCGCCTCGGGCATGCAGGCCCTGGATTCGGCCATTGCCAACATCCAGTCGGGCCGTTCCGAGCTGGTTCTGGCCGGCGGTGTCGATGCCCTGTCCCGGGCACCCCTGCTGTTTTCCGAACAGATGGTGGTGTGGCTGTCGCGCTGGTACGCCACCAAGACCGCCGGGCAGAAGCTGGCCGCCCTGCGCTGCTTCAAGCTCGGCTACCTGGCGCCGGTGATCGGCTTGTTGAAGGGCCTCACCGATCCGGTGCTGGGCCTGACCATGGGCCAGACCGCCGAAAACCTGGCTTTCCGCTTCGGCCTGGATCGCACGGACATGGATGCTTTCGCCGTGGAATCCCACCGCCGCGCCGTGGCCGCCCGGGTCGCCGGCCACATGGGCGAGATCGTTCCCCTGGTCGATGGCAACGGCAAGATCTACCCGGAGGATGACGGCGTGCGCGCCGATTCATCCCTGGACAACCTGAAGAAGCTGCGGCCGGTGTTCGACCGCAAGTACGGCAACGTCACCGCCGGCAACAGCTCCCAGGTCACCGACGGCGCTGCCTGGCTGCTACTCGCGTCGGAAGCGGCAGTGGAACGCTGGAAGCTCGACCCCCTGGGCAAGATCAGCGACAGTCAGTGGGCCGGTCTCGATCCGGCCCAGATGGGCCTGGGCCCCGTCCATGCCGCCACGCCGATCCTGCAACGCCACGGCCTGGGCCTCAACGACCTGGATGCCTGGGAAATCAACGAAGCCTTCGCTGCCCAGGTGCTGGCCTGCCAGCGCGCCTGGGCCGACCCGGCCTACTGCCGCGACGAGCTGGGGCTGGACGCGCCCCTGGGCACGCTGGATACCGCCCGCCTCAACGTGGATGGCGGGGCCGTGGCCCTGGGCCACCCGGTGGGCGCCTCCGGCGCGCGCATCGTCCTGCACCTGCTGCACGTGCTGCGCCGTCAGGGCAAGAAGCGCGGTATCGCCTCGATCTGCATCGGCGGCGGCCAAGGCGGCGCCATGCTGGTGGAAACCCTCTGAGCGCCATCCGGGACGACGGCCATGGCCAAACTCAGGATCGGCATCGTGGTGGATTCCTGCTGTGATCTGCCCCGCGAGTTCATCGACGAGCACGGCATCGTGATGCTGCCCATCGCTCTGCGCGTGGGCGGGCGCATCGTCGAGGACAAACGGGAGCCGCTGGCAACCCAGGAGTTCTACCGCAAGTACCTGGACAAGCGCGACGAGGATTTCGCCGAGTCCATCCCCTACACCGTTGAGCAGATCGAGCGCCTGTTTCTGGAGAAACTGGCCCTGGAGTTCGATTTCGTCTATTGCCTGACCATCACCGCCAAGCGCAGCCCGATCTTCGACAACGCCACCCGGGCCTCCCGCACTATCCTGGCCAAATACAAGGACGTGCGCCGCGCCGCCGGACTGCCGGAACGCTTCGGCCTGGCGGTGGCCTCGTCGCGCAACATGTTCACCGGCCAGGCGGTGCAGGTGGCCGAACTGGCCCGCCTGGTGGCCGCCGGCAAGACCCCCAGCGAAATCGGCGACCGGCTGCAGAAGCTGGTGGCGGGCACCCATACCTACCTGGTGCCCACCGACCTGTTCCACATCTTCAAGCGCGCCCAGAAGAAGGGCGACAAGAGCGTCACCTGGGGGTCCTACGCCCTGGGCTCGATGCTCGACGTCAAACCGATATTGCACTGCCATATGGACGAGACCGGGCCGGTGGCCAAGGTGCGCGGCTTCGCAAGCGGCGTGGAGCGAATGTTCGAAAACGCCGTGCATCAGATCCGCGCTGGCCTTGAAGCCCCCTTCGTCTGCCTGAGCTACGGCGGCGACCTGGACGCGGTGCCCGATTTGCCGGGTTACGGCGACCTGGCCAAGGCCGCCCGGGAGCAGGGCGTGCAGATCCTGGTGGCGCCGATGAGCGCCACGGCGGCGATCAACGTCGGTCCCGGTGCCGTTTCTCTGGCTTTCGTCAGCCGCGAATCTCCGGTTGACCAGGCCGACACGGCCCGCTGAGCGCCTTTTACTGACTTACGAATTCCTCCGCGACCATGAACATGAACGACCTGAACATGCAGCAGCTCAGCCACTGGCAACTGCGCACCGACGCCGCTGGGATCGCCTGGGCGACCTTGGACCGGGCCGGCGAATCGGCCAATACTTTGTCGAAGGCGGTGCTCGAAGAGCTCGACCGCCTGCTCACCCATCTCGACGGCCAGCCCCCGAAGGCCCTGATCATCACCTCGGGCAAGAGCGCCGGCTTCGTCGCCGGGGCGGACATCGGCGAATTCACCGCCCTGGCCTCCCCGGAAGCCACCAAGGGCTTCGTCGCCCTGGGCTGGAACGTTTTCGAGCGGCTCGCCGCCGTGCCTTATCCGACCCTGGCCCTGGTGCGCGGCCACTGCCTGGGCGGCGGTCTGGAACTGGCCATGGCCTGTCGCTACCGGGTGGCGGTGGATGAGCCGGGCACCAAGTTCGCCCTGCCCGAGGTCATGCTCGGCATCTTCCCCGGCTGGGGCGGCATGAAGCGCCTGCCGGCCCTGGTAGGCCCCCAGGTAGCTCTGGACATGATGCTCACCGGCCGCAACGTGGACGCCAAAAAGGCCAAGCGCCTGGGCCTGGCCGACGAGTGCGTCGCCCCCCGGGTGATGCACAACGCCGCCCGGGGTTTGGTGCTCTCCGGCAAGCCGGCCCGGCGCATGCCCTTCATGGCCCGCCTGCTCAACGGTCCGCTCAAGGGTGTGGTGGCCAACGGCGCGCGCAAGCAGGTGGCCAAGAAGGCCCGCCCCGAGCACTACCCGGCCCCCTACGCCATCATCGACTTCTGGCAGCACCACAACGGTAACGCCCTGGCCGCCCCCGAGGTCATGGCGCGCATCACCGGCAACGATACGGCCAAGAACCTGGTGCGGGTGTTCCACCTGCAGGAACGCCTCAAGGGCTTCGGCAAGGATGGCGCTTTCAAGGCCCAGCGTCTGCATGTGGTCGGCGCCGGGGTGATGGGTGGCGACATCGCCGCCGTGGCGGCCCTGAAGGGCATCACCGTGACCCTGCAGGACCAGGATCTGTCCCGCATTGCCCCGGCCATTGCCCGGGCAAAGAAATTGTTCGAGCGGCGCTTGAAGGACAAGCTGCTGGTACGCGCCGCCATGGACCGCCTGATTCCCGACCCGAGCGGTGCCGGAGCCGCCCACGCCGACGTGGTGATCGAGGCCATCTTCGAGAATCTGGAGGCCAAGCACGCCTTGCTCAAGAGTCTGGAAGCGCGCATGAAGCCCGAGGCCGTGCTGGCCACCAATACCTCCAGCCTGAAGATCGAGGACCTGCGCACGGTGCTGAACCGGCCCGAGCGGCTGGTGGGCATCCACTTCTTCAACCCGGTGCCGATGATGCCCCTGGTCGAGGTGGTGGAAGCCGGCGGTACTGACGGCGCGGCCTTCCGCAACGCCTGCGCCTTCGTCAAGCAGATCGACAAGCTGCCCCTGCCGGTGAAAAGCGCCCCGGGCTTCCTGGTGAACGCGGTGCTGGCCCCCTACATGCTCGAAGCCATGCGCTGCGTCGATGAAGGCATTGCCCCGGAAACCGTGGATGCGGCCATGGAAGCCTTCGGCATGCCGATGGGTCCTATCGAATTGGCCGACACCGTGGGCCTGGACATCGCCATGGCGGCGGGCAAGACCCTGGCTGCCGGCGCGGGTGGCAACGTCGAGCCGCCGCGCTGCCTGGCCGAGAAAGTGGCCGCCGGTAACCTGGGCAAGAAGAGCGGTCGCGGCTTCTACGACTTCGCCAGCGGCAAGCCGGCCAAGGGGGGCGCCGGGACGGTTCCTGCCGGATTGGCGCAACGCCTGGTGGCCCCCTTGCTGGCGAAGACGCAACAACTGGTTGATGAAGGCATCGTGGCCGACGCGGAGCTGGCGGACGCCGGCGTAATATTCGGCACGGGGTTCGCACCCTTTACCGGCGGCCCCCTTCATTACGCCAACCAGCGCGCCGCCGGCCGTTCCACGAACCACGGCTGACGGCGCCATTGCTTCGGAGCCTGCCATGTCCAACGATCCCGTCCTCATCCCCAACCGCCAGCCTGCCCTGCGGGTGGTCCCCATGCCAGCCGATCTGAACCAGAACGGCGACATTTTTGGCGGCTGGGTGATGGCCCGGGTTGACGTGGCCGGCGCCATCGACGCCATGCGTCGTGCCAAGGGGCGGGTCGCCACCGTGTCGGTGAATGCCTTTCAGTTCAAGCAGCCGATCTCGGTGGGCGACGTGGTCAGTTTCTATACCCGCATCGTCCGTGAAGGCACCACCTCGATCACGGTGGACGTGGAGGTCTATGCCGAGCGCAACCCGTCCGATCCGGTCACGGTGAAGGTCACCGAGGCCACCCTGACCTACGTTGCCATCGATGCCGATGGCAATAAGCGGCCGTTGCCCACTCAGGCATGACGCCCATGCGCACGAGCCGTCCCTGTTCCCGTTTCTTCCCATCGGCTATGGCCGGTGGGCGAAAGCACGGAGAGCCCGCTCTCCGAATATAAGCACCATAACCATCACCATCAGTGAAAGAGGAGACTTCACCCATGAAAAAAGGGACTGCTTTGCGCGTCATCCCCGCGGCGATTCTCGCCCTGACCTCCGGCTATGCCTCCGCGTCCGGTTTCCAGCTGCTCGAACAGAACGCCAGCGGACTGGGCAACGCCTACGCCGGTTCCGCTGCCAATGCGGAAAACGCCTCGGTGCAGTTCTACAACCCGGCGGCCATGAGCGTCCTGGGTGAAGGTGCGTCGGTGTCGGTGGGCTTCAACGCCATTACGCCGAGCTACAAGTTTTCCAACGAAGGTTCCAAAGGGCTCGGTGGTCAATCTGCTCAAGGTTCCAATGGTGGTGATGCTGGCGATACGGGTTATGTGCCCAATGCGTATTTGGCCTATGGCATCACCAAGGATATTTCCGTTGGCTTGGGGCTTGGCGCTCCCTTCGGCCTCAAGTCCGAATACAACCCGGATTGGGTTGGTTCGGCCCAGTCGATCAAGTTCGACGTCAAGACTATCAACATCAACCCGTCAATCTCCTGGAAGGTCAACGACACGGTCTCTCTGGGGGCTGGGGTGAGCTACCAGAAGTTGGACGTGGAATATGTGCGCCGCATTGTTCCTCAGAACAACATCCCCTTCGGGACTCCGCCAACCTCTTATTTGGGTACGCAGTTCGTTACTCTAAAAGCTGACGACTGGGCCTGGGGGTGGAACGTGGGGGCCCTGTTCACTCTGGCACCGAGCACCAAGGTGGGGGTTTCCTACCGCTCCCAGGTGAAGCATGAGGTGGAGGGCAACCTGAGTAGCGGCTTCTCCGCCGCCAATGGCAACGCCAAGGTCAGCGTCAATCTTCCCGATACGTTCATTCTCTCGGTGACCCAGGCCCTGTCCGACCGCTGGGAAATGCTCGGCGATGTGTCCCTCACGCGCTGGTCCACGATCAAGAAGCTGGATGTGTTGTCCAACTCGCAGGCAGCACGGGCCAACGGTGGCGTGGCGCAGATTCTGCATACCGAGTTCCAGGATGCCTGGCGGGTGGCCCTCGGCGCCAACTACAAGGTCAACGACGCCTGGAAACTGAAGCTCGGTATCGCTTATGACCAGACCCCGGTGAAGAATGCCTCTACCCGTCTGGCTTCCCTGCCGGACAACGACCGTACCTGGTTCTCGATCGGCGCCCAGTGGAAGCCGGCCAAGGATCAGGCGGTGGATGTGGGCTTTGCCTACCTGCTGGTGCCGGACGCCAAGATCAACAATAACCAGACCGCAGCGACTGAGAATCGCGGCAATGTCGTCGGCACCTACAAGGACAGTGCCTACATCCTCGGCGCCCAGTACTCCATCAAGTTCTAAGCCGTACTCCTGCAACACGTCGCGGCCCGGCAGGTGTCATCCGGGTCGGGCCGCGACCTTCATAAAGACAAGATCATGAACGGGAACAGCAACTTCATCGTCCGCAAGGCCGCCGTGCTCGGTGCCGGGGTGATGGGGGCCCAGATTGCCGCCCATCTCGCCAACGCCGACGTACCGGTGGTCCTCTTCGACCTGCCCGCTAAGGAGGGCGATCCGAACGGTATCGTCAAGAAGGCCATCGACGGGCTCAAGAAGCTCGATCCGGCGCCCTGGGCGACCCGGGACCGGCTCAACTACATCGACGCCGCCAACTACGACCAGAACCTTGCCTTGCTCGGCGAATGCGACCTGGTAATCGAAGCGATCGCCGAGAAGATGGAGTGGAAGGAAGACCTTTATCGCAAGATCGCGCCCCATCTGGCGCCCGGCGCCATCATCGCCTCGAACACCTCCGGCCTGTCGATCAACAAACTGTCGGACACCGTGCCGGCCGATCGCCGCGCCCGTTTCTGCGGCATCCATTTCTTCAACCCGCCGCGCTACATGCACCTGGTCGAGCTGATCGCCACCCGCGACACCGACCCGGCCATGCTCGATCAGCTCGAAACCTGGGTCACCTCGCGCCTGGGCAAGGGCATCGTGCGCGCCAAGGACACCCCCAACTTCGTCGCCAACCGGGTGGGCGTGTTCTCCATCCTGGCGGTGATGCACCACACCCAGGCCTTCGGCCTCGGCTTCGACGAGGTGGACGCCCTCACCGGTCCCAAGATCGGCCGGCCCAAGAGCGCCACCTACCGCACCGCCGACGTGGTCGGCCTGGACACCCTGGCCCACGTCATCGGCACCATGCAATCCACCCTGCCGAACGACCCCTGGCACCCCCACTTCGCCGCTCCGGCCTGGCTCGCCGCCCTCATCCAGAACGGCGCCCTGGGGCAAAAGACCCGCTGCGGCATCTTCAAAAAAGAAGGCAAGGCCATCCACGTGCTCGACCTGGCCAGCCAGGGCTACCTTCCCTCCGCCGGCGAGATTGCCCCGGAAGTCGCCGACATCCTCAAGATCCGCAATCCGGCCGAGAAATTCGCCGCCCTGCGCGCTTCCAGCCACAAACAAGCCCAATTCCTCTGGGCCATCTTCCGCGACATCTTCCATTACTGCGCTTACCATCTGGCCGACATCGCCGACAACGCCCGGGACGTGGACTTCGCCATGCGCTGGGGCTTTGGCTGGACCCAGGGGCCCTTCGAGACCTGGCAGGCCGCCGGCTGGAAAGCCATTGCCGAAGCCGTCCAGGCCGACATCGCCGCCGGCCGCGCCATGTCTTCCGCCCCGCTGCCCGCCTGGGTGCTCGAACGCAATGGGGTGCATGAGCCCGCCGGCTCCTGGTCTGCCGCGGAACAGGCCCTCAAGCCCCGCTCCAGCCTGCCGGTGTACCAGCGCCAGCTGTTCCCCGAGACCGTGCTCGGCGAGACTCCGCGGAGCCAGGGCGAGACCCTCTGGGAGAACGACGGGGTGCGCCTGTGGACCCTTCCCCAGGCCGACGCCCGCATCGGCATCGTCTCGTTCAAGTCGAAGATGCACGCCATCGGCGACGAGGTCCTGGACGGCGTCATCGAGGCCGTGGCCCGGGCGGAACGTCAGCTCGACGGCGTGGTGCTGTGGCACGAGCCGCCGTTTGCCGTGGGCGCCAACCTGCAGCAGGTGAGCGAGGCCATCAAGGCCGGCCAGTTCGACCTGCTGGAAAAGACCGTGGCCAAGTTCCAGCGTGCCTCCATGACCCTGCGTTACGCCAAGGTGCCTACCGTGGCCGCGGTGCAGGGCATGGCCCTGGGCGGCGGCTGCGAGTTCGTCATGCACGCCGCCCACCGGGTGGTGGCCCTGGAGTCCTACATCGGCCTGGTGGAAGCGGGCGTCGGTTTGATCCCCGCCGGCGCCGGCAGCAAGGAATTCGCCCGGCGCGCCTCCGAGCTGGCCAAGACCCAGGCCGGCAACGACCCGTTCCCCTACATCCAGAACGTGTTCACCACCATCGCCATGGCCAAGGTCGGCAAGAGTGCTCTGGAAGCGAAGGACTACGGCTTCATCCAGGAAGCCGACGATGTGGTCTTCAACCCCCACGAGCTTCTCTACATCGCCCTGAAACGCGCCCGGGCCATGGCCGACGCCGGCTACCGGCCGCCCCTGCCGGCGCGCAACATCAAGGTCTGCGGCCGTCCCGGCATCGCCACCCTGGAGTTGATGCTGACCAACATGGCCGAGGGCGGTTTCATTTCCCCCTACGACTACCGGGTGGCCCGTTCCGCCGCGGTGGCCCTGTGCGGCGGCGACGTGGAGCCGGGCAGCCTGGTGGACGAGGAATGGCTGCTCACCGTGGAACGGCGCGAGTTCGTCGAACTGCTCAAGACCGAAAAGACCCAGCAGCGCATCGCGCACATGCTGGAAACCGGCAAGCCCCTGCGTAACTGAGCGGCCGGAGGAGAATACTCATGACCAAGCAAATCCAAGACGCCTACATCGTCGCCGCCACGCGCCTGCCCGTGGGCAAGCGCAACGGCATGTTCCGCACCACCCGTCCGGACGACATGCTGGCCCACGCCCTCAAATCGGTGGTGGCTCAGGCCCCCGGCCTGGACCCGGCCCTGATCGACGACGTGATCGTCGGCTGCGCCATGCCCGAAGCCGAGCAGGGCATGAACGTGGCGCGCATCGGCGCGCTGCTGGCCGGCTTGCCGCAGAGCGTGTCTGGGCTGACCATCAACCGTTTCTGCTCTTCCGGCGTGCAGGCGGTGGCCCTGGCCGCCGACCGCATCCGCCTGGGTGAAGCCGACGTGATGCTGGCCGCCGGCACCGAGACCATGAGCCTGATGAACCAGATGATGGGCAACAAGGTCTCGATCAACCCGGAAGTGTTCGCCCACGACGAGAACCGGGCCATCGCCTTCGGCATGGGCCTCACCGCCGAGAAGGTCGCCCAGCAGTGGCAGGTCAGCCGCGAGGATCAGGACGCCTTCGCCCTGGCCTCCAACCAGAAGGCGGTGGCGGCCATTGCCGCCGGCCACTTCAAGGCCGAGACCAGCTCCTACACCATCCGTGCCCACCTGCCGGACCTCAAGACCGGCACCGTGCGCATCGTCGAGAAGCTGGCCGATACCGACGAAGGCCCCCGGGCCGACGCCAGCCTGGAAAAGCTCGCCAAGCTCAAACCCGTGTTCAACGCCCGGGGTTCGGTCACCGCCGGCAACTCCTCCCAGATGTCCGACGGCGCCGGGGCGGTGCTGCTGGTCTCCGAGAAGATCCTCAAGCAGTACAACCTGACCCCCCTGGGCCGCTTCGTCGGTTTCGCCGTGGCCGGGGTGGCGCCGGAGATCATGGGTATCGGCCCCATCGCCGCCATCCCCAAGGTGCTCAAGCAGGTCGGCCTGAAGCACGAGGATCTGGACTGGATCGAGCTCAACGAAGCCTTTGCCGCCCAGTCCCTGGCCGTGATCCGCGAACTGGGGCTGAACCCGGACAAGGTGAACCCCCTGGGTGGCGCTATTGCCCTGGGCCATCCTTTGGGCGCCACCGGCGCGATCCGTACCGCTACCTTGCTGCACGGCCTGAAGCGCACCGGCGGCAAGTACGGCATGGTGACCATGTGCATCGGCACCGGCATGGGGGCTGCCGGGGTGTTCGAGTCCCTTTGATCCTGCCGATTCTGCCCGGTCACTGTCCTAGGCAGAACGGGACGGCCGTCTCTCCCTCCTCTTCGGTCGTCCCGTTTTTTCGGTACCCACTGCTATGCGTCCCAAACTGATCGACCGTGTGCCCGCCGCCTGGCGGGCAACGCTTTTGAAGTGGGGGTTCAACCTCTACCCCTCCTACCGCGCTACCGGCGGAAGGGTGGTGCATGTCTCCCGCGACCTGGACCGGATCAAGGTGGTGCTGCCCTATTCGTGGAAAACCCGCAATCCGGCCGGCGCCCTGTTTGGCGGCAGTCTGTATGCCTTTACCGATCCCATGTTCGCCATGCTGCTCGCCTTGCAACTGGGCAATGACGTGATCGTCTGGGATAAGGCCGGCAGCATCCGCTATAAGCGTCCTGGGCGCAGCCACCTGTTCGCCGATTTTTACATTCCCGTCGAGCGGGTCGAGGCGATCCGCCGCGAGGTGCTGGACAAGGGGGAGTGCACACCGACGTTCTGCGTCGAACTCAAGGACCGCCACGGCGTGGCCCACGTGGAGCTGGAAAAAACCGTCTACGTGGCCACCAAGACTTTCTACAAGGCCAAGCTGGCGGCCCGGGCCGAGGCGGAAGACGGAACGGGAGACGCGTCCCTGCCACCACCGGAGGTTTTGGTGCAGCTGGAACGCCCCGCCGCTGGGCCGGCGCCTGGCGCTACCCGCCAACACGCCGCCTGAACGCCATACCCTGCCTGGAGCCGTCATGACCGTCTCCCCCTTTCCCGGTACCGGCCATTCCCCGGCCGTCTCCTCCGGCACGTTCCCGGCGCTGGATGCGGCCTTCGCCGAATCGCGCCGTGGCTTCGCCGCCCAGCCGATGCCCCGGGCGGCCGTGCGTCGCGCCCACCTGGCCGCTCTCGCCGATGCATTGCGCCGGCAGGGGCCGGAACTGGCCGCGGCCATCGCTGCCGACTTCGGCGGCCGCCCGGTCCGGGAAACCGAGTTGCTCGAACTCTTTCCCAGCCTGGCCGGCATCGCCGACGCCCGGCGCCGCCTGGCCGGCTGGATGCGTCCGCGCAAGCGTCACGCCGGGCTGTGGTTCTGGCCGGCCCGCGCCCAGGTGCGCTACCAGCCTCTCGGCGTGGTCGGCATCGTGGTGCCGTGGAACTATCCCTTGTTCCTCGCCGTGGGGCCCCTCACCGCCGCCCTGGCTGCCGGCAACCGGGTGTTGATCAAGTGCTCCGAGCATTCGCCGGCCTTTGCTGCCCGTTTTGCCGAACTGATCGCCGCCACCTTCGCGCCGGACCATGTACGGGTGGTACGCGAGGCTCCCGGTGATGACCCCCTGGCCTTTGCCCGGGCATTCACTCGCCAACCCTTCGACCATTTGCTGTTCACCGGCTCCACCGCCATGGGGCGGCGCGTGATGGCGGCCGCCGCCGCCAACCTCACCCCGGTGACCCTGGAGCTGGGCGGCAAGTCGCCGGCCCTGGTGGCCCCCGGCGCCGACCTGGCCCTGGCTGCCGACCGCATCGTCTTTGCCAAGCTGGCCAACGCTGGGCAGACCTGCGTCGCCCCGGACTACGTGTTGCTGCCGCGGGGGCAGGAAGACGCGTTCATCGCCCATGCCCAGGCCGCGGCGGTACGCCTCTACGGCCATGCCGCCAGCCCCGACTACGCCGCCATCGCCCACGAGCATCACTACAAGCGCCTGCGTGCCTGGTCCGACGAGGCGTTGGCCAGCGGCGCCGTGCGCCATCCGCTGTTGCCGGATCAGGCCTCGGTCGGGCGGCGTCTGGTGCCGGCCATCTTCACCGGGGTGGCCGAGGATGCAGCCTTGCTTCAGGAAGAAATCTTCGGCCCCCTGCTACCCTTGGTGAGTTACGACCGCCATGAGGATGCGCTGGCCTACATCAATCGGCGCGACCGCCCCCTGGCCCTCTACCTGTTCGATCCCGACCCGCTGCGGGTGGCGGCCACTCTGGACGCCACCGCTTCCGGCGGGGTGGGGGTGAACGATTGCCTGCTCCACGTCGGCGTGGACGACCTGCCTTTTGGCGGGGTCGGGGCGTCCGGGATGGGGCGCTACCACGGACATGAGGGCTTTCTCACCTTTTCCCAGGTGCGCGCCGTGTTGCGCCAGGGGCGCTGGACTCCGGCATCCCTGCTTCATCCGCCCTACGGAGCGTCGGGCGGCACTTGGCGGGGGCGCCTGCAGCGCCTGATCCTGCGGCTGATGCTCGGCCGGCCGCCGTGCCCATGAGCACGCCTACGCCACATTCCCCCGGCGTCGCCGAGGGGCTCGCCTCCCCGGGGCGCCGCCGCGTCCTGGCCGCGACCCTGGCCGGCGGCCTGGCCCTGGCATCCGCCGCCTGGTGGGGCAGCCGGGGCGACGGCTCGCGCCTCGACGACCCGGGCCACGTTTACCACTTCCTCGATGCCGCCGACCGGGCGGTTTTGGTGGCGTTGGCCGGCGCACTGCTTGTCGGAGTCCGTCCCGCCTTCTCCCGGGAGCATGGCGCGGCCCTGGCCCAGGGCGTGGACATTGCCATCGCCGGCCTGCCGCCGCGCACCCGGGACGATCTGCGCACGCTCTTCGATCTGCTCACCGCCCGGGGCGGCCGGGCCGCCTTGCTCGGCCTGGGTGGCCTGGCCGATGCGGCGACACCCTGGCAGCACATCAGCCCGGCGCAGGCCGCCCGGGCCCTGGCGGCCTGGCGCGATGCCGACCTGGCCTTGCTCAACAAGGCTTACGCCGGTCTTCACGATCTGGTTCTGGGCGTCTGGTACGGCGACCCGGAGCACTGGGCCGGGACCGGCTACGCCGGCCCGCCCCGCCTGTGAGGCTCCTGTCATGAGTCAGCTTCCCGATCCCGTCGGCGACGCCTTCGCCGGCCCCTGGCGCGCGCGCCATCTGGACGGCGCCACGCTGGGCGAAGACCGCGCCCTGTCCGCCGACGTGGTCATCGTCGGCAGCGGCGCCGGCGGCGGGGTATGCGCCGAGATCCTGGCCCAGGCCGGGCTGTCGGTGCTCCTGGTGGAAGAGGGGCCCCTGCGCACCTCCCGGGACTTCAACATGCTGGAGCGGGAGGCCTATCCGGCCCTCTACCAGGAGTCCGCCGGGCGCAAGACCGTAGACGAGGGGGTGGGCATCCTCCAGGGGCGGGCCGTGGGCGGTTCGACCCTGGTCAACTGGTGTTCCAGCTTCCGCACCCCGGCGGCGACTCTGGCCCATTGGCGCGACGTCCATGGGCTGGCCGAGTTCACCCCGGAGGTCCTGGCGCCCTGGTTCGAACGCATGGAGACGCGGCTGTCGGTGGCCCCCTGGTCGGTGCCGCCCAACCGCCACAACGGTCTGCTGGCCGAAGGGGCGGCGCGCCTGGGGCTTGCGCCCAAGGTCATCCCGCGTAACGTCAAGGGTTGTTGGAACCTGGGCTATTGCGGCATGGGCTGCCCGACCAACGCCAAGCAGTCGATGCTGGTCACCACCATCCCGGCGGCCATGGCCGCCGGCGCCACCCTGCTCTCCCGGGTACGCGCCGAGGCGCTGCTGCACGACGGCTCGCGGGTCCAGGGCCTGCGCGCCCATCCGGTCGATGCCTTCGGCCAGGTGCGCCGGGGCGTGACCCTGACCCTGCGCGCCCGCCACGTGGTGGTGGCTGCCGGGGCCATTGGCAGCCCGGCCCTGCTGCTGCGCTCCCGGGTGCCCGACCCCTACGGCACCCTGGGCGCCCGCACCTTCCTCCACCCGGTGCTGCTGTCCGCCGCCACCTTTGCCGAGGCGGTCAATCCCTTTGCCGGGGCGCCTCAGTCGATCTACGTGGACGATTACCTGTGGCCGAGCGATGGCTCCCTGGGCTTCAAACTCGAGGTGCCGCCGGTCCATCCCCTCATCGCCGCGGTGGTGATGGGCGATTTCGGCACCCGCCACCAGGAGTTCATGGCTGGCTTGGCCCACAGCCACATCGTGCTGGCCCTGGTGCGCGACGGCTTCTCGCCGGACAGCCCCGGGGGGCGGGTGGTGCTCGACGGCTACGGCGACCCGCGTCTCGACTATCCGCTCAATGCCACTTTTTGGCAGGCGGCGCGGCGCGCCTGGCAGGCCATGGCGGAGATTCAGTTCGCCGCTGGCGCCGGCAGCGTCATGCCGGTGCATCTGGACGCCCGCCCCATGGCGGCGGGGAGTGCGGCGGAGGCCCAGTTGGCGCGACTGCCCCTCAAGACCGGCCGCGCCCGGGTGGTCAGCGCCCACGTCATGGGCGGCTGTGCCATGAGCCCGGAACCCCGGGGCGGCGTGACCCGGCCCGATGGCTGCCACCACCAACTGGAAGGCCTCAGCGTGGCCGATGGCAGCCTGCTGCCCACCTCCCTCGGGGTCAATCCGCAGCTGACCCTCTACGCTCTGGCGGCGCGGCTGGCGACCGGCCTGGCGGCGAGTCTGCGCCAAGGGGGGCGGTGATCGGGTCGCCGGTTGCCACCCGGCGGCCCCTGCGCAGTCGATCAATTCCGCCCGGTGCACGGCGCTGGCGGCTGTCCGGGCCTGCCCACCGGCTGGGCAAGAAAACCACGGCCCTGGCGGGGCGGTGGGGGCGAGGCCTCTGGCATAATGCTTGGTCGTGGTGCCAGACGGCCCGATTTCCCCCTTTCCCTTCCCCGCTGCAATGACTGTTTTCGTGTTTGCCCATGTTTGATTTGGCAGCCCTTGGTTTTCCTGCGGGCACCGTCCTGAGCGTGCGCGACGCCCTGTTGGCGATCGTCGTATTGCTTGCCGTCTACATCCTGGCGGTGGTGTTGCGCTACCGCCGCCTGCGCCGCCAGGCCGAGGTCGAGGCCGCCAGCGAGAGCGTATCGCCCGAGGACGCGCCGGCCGTGCCGGTGGCCAAACGGGCCGAGGCAGGGCCGGCCACGGGCGCCCGGCTCTACGCGGCCGTCCAGGAGACGGCCCCGCCTTCCGTCGCCCCCGTGCGCGAACAGCCGCGGGAGCCGGCCATGGCGCCGGCCGCGCCGGTGATTCCGCCCCGGCCCATCAACCTGGCCGCCGAAGTGGCCGATACCCCGGTGGTGCAGGCCATCGAGCGCGACCTGACCCAGTTGCGCCAGGAAATCGTGCGCTTGCAGGGTGAGCTGGCGGTGGTCCAGGATGAGATGCGCGAGCGCTTTGCCCAGCTCCAGGCGACCCAGCACATGTCGCCCCTGTACAGCGACGCCATGCAGATGGCTGCCGCCGGCCACGATGCCCAGACCATTGCCGACCGCTGCAACATCGCCCGGGCCGAGGCCGACCTGGTGGTGGCCCTGGTGCGCAACCAGGGCGGCGGCTAAGTCAGGTTAAGGCCGGCGAAAGCCGTTGATTGAGCCGGGCGAGTGCCGTTGCACTGCCCGTTGTTTCCCTCTCCGCCCTCAGGCAAGAAAGCGACGCGATGGCCGAACCCCCCGTCAAGAAACGCCCCAGCCCGAAGCCGGCGGCCAAGAAGGCCGCTCCTGCCGCCGAGGCCCAAGCGCCTCAGGACCAGCTCAAGCGGACCCTGGTCAAGCGCATGTCCCTGGCCGCGGTGCTGATCGCCATTCTGCTCGGCACCCTGGTGCTGTTCGACCACCTGTCCACCACCGTCGAGGTGGAGGCGCCCGCCGCCCCCCGGCCGGCGGCGCCACCGCCGCGCACCGAGGTGACCCAGCCGGTTACGCCGGTGGAGCCCAAGGCCGAAGAAATCAAGGTCGAGCCTCCCGTCGTGGCCGCTGCCCCCGAAGCGACGTCGGCGGCTCCCGCCTCCGCCTTGCCCGAACCGCCCCAGGTGGCCGCCCAGCCGGCAGCGTCCGGCCGTCCCAGCGCTGCCGTGGCCGCGCCTCGGGCAACGCCGTCGTCAGCGGCCGTAACCCGGACGCCCCGGGTTGGCGAAGGGGAGGGCACAGCACCATTGCGCAGCGAGCGGCAGGCGGGCAACGGCCGCGCCGTGGCGGCGCCCAGCGCGCCCTTGGCTCCCGTCGCCCCTGCCGCTGCAGCAGCCCCTCAGGCCCCCGCCGCTCCTGCGGCTCCCGCCA
Source organism: Oryzomicrobium terrae (assembly GCF_008274805.1). Taxonomy (NCBI): domain Bacteria; kingdom Pseudomonadati; phylum Pseudomonadota; class Betaproteobacteria; order Rhodocyclales; family Rhodocyclaceae; genus Oryzomicrobium; species Oryzomicrobium terrae. Next base: position 2,978,415 of record NZ_CP022579.1, on the reverse strand, counting down.
TGATGGCCGCGCCTCCGGCGCCGGCCCGGCTGTTCTCGGGCTATGCGGTGCAGGCCGGGGTATTTTCCGAAGTGAAGCGGGCCGAGGAGTTGCACGCCAAGCTTCAACTCAACGGCATTCCTTCCCATCTGGAAGCCCGGGTGGTGGTGGGGCCGTTCAAGAACCGGGCCGAAGCGGCCGCTGCCCGTGCCAAGCTCAAAGCCCTGGGCGTCGAGGGGGTGCTGCTGCCACCTGCACGGCGCTAGGGCGCCGTTCCCGCCGCAGGACCGCTTTCGGCGGTCGCTACATTCCTGGCCGTCAAGGCCGCTCCTCACCGCCGGCCGGCGGGACGTTCGTCCCGTCGGCCGTTGTGTTTTGTGCCCGGGCCTTTTCGATGCGCCGGGCGAATACGGCCATCTCCTTGCCGGCCTGCACGTCGCCCCGGGCGTTGGCGGCGGCGATGCCGTCGCGCCAGGCGGCCAGGGCCCCGTCGCTGTCGCCCGTGTCGACCAGGGCATGTCCGAGGCCTTTCCATGCCGCTGAGTAGCGGGGATCCAGTTCCACCGCCTGACGGAAATAGAGGGCCGCCCTGGCCGGATCGCCGGCCTTGCGCCACTCGGTACCCAGGGAAAAGCGCAGCAGGGCGTTATCCCGGGGGCCGCCGAGCAGCTTTTCCAGGGTGGCAATGATCGGCGGTGTCATGGTGGAGTCTCCAAAATGAGGGCGCGGCTGGGGAGGATGGTAGAGCGTTGTGGGCTGGCGCAATAGCGCTCGTGCGCAAGGTTTTGACGACTATTTTGCCGTTTTTGCACAGATCAAATTCCCTGGGCGAGGGCGGGCCTAGAGTCCCACCTGCGACAAATCGCCGCGGACGGCACGCCGGCGAGTGAAGCGGCACACAACGGGGGAATGCGCCCCCAGGGAGATCACAATGGACAAGCAAGACAAGCATCAGGTGGAAACGCAACTGGAAGTGGCCCAGGCCGACCTCGGCCGTCGTCGCTTCCTCAATACCGCAGCCCTGACCGGCCTGGCGGGGGCGGGGCTGGCCACTGGCCTGGCCGCCTGTAAGGAAGACAAGCCGGCTGCCGGCGCCGCCGCACCCGCTGCGGCCAGCCACGCCGAGGGCGGGATGAAGATCCACATGGCCCCGGGCGAGTTGGATACCTACTACGGCCTGTGGTCCGGCGGCCACTCCGGCGAGATGCGCGTGCTGGGCCTGCCTTCCGGCCGCGAGATCAAGCGCATCCCCGTGTTCAACATGGACTGCATGAGCGGCTGGGGCATCACCAACGAGTCGAAGAAGATCATGGGCACCAAGCCCGACGGCTCGCTCAAGTACCACATCGGCGATACCCACCACGTCCATGCCTCGTACACCGACGGCACCTACGACGGTAAGTACGCCTGGGTGAACGACAAGATCAACAGCCGCCTGGCCCGCATCCGCCTCGATACCTTCGAGTGCGACAAGATCACCGACATCCCCAACATCCAGGGTTTCCACGGCATCTTCCCGGACCGCTGCGACCCGGTGGACGAGAAGATCAACCACACCACCCGCGTCTTCTGCGGCAGCGAATTCCACCTGCCCCAGCCCAACGACGGCCGGGACATGGATGATCCGAAGAAATACGGCACCCTGTTCACCTGCGTCGATGCCGAGACCATGGACGTGCGCTGGCAGGTGAAGATCGACGGTAACTGCGACCTGGTGGCCACCTCCTACGACGGCAAGTTCGCCGCCACCAACCAGTACAACACCGAAGGCGGCGCCAAGTACGAGGACATGATGTCCGCCGAACGCGATGCCTGCGTGTTCTTCAACATCGCCCGCATCGAGCAGGCGATCAAGGACGGCAAGTTCAAGACCATCGGCGATTCCAAGGTCCCCGTGGTGGACGGTACCCGCGAGTCCAACCAGGACCCGAAGACCGCCCTGACCTGCTACGTGCCGGTGCCGAAGAACCCCCACGGCGTGAACGCCAGCCCGGACGGCAAGTACTTCATCTGCTCCGGCAAGCTGTCCCCCACCGCCACGATCATCGAGATCGCCCTGGTGCACAAGTTCTTCGCCGGCGAACTGAAGGATCCCCGCGATGCCGTGGTCGGCGAACCTGAACTGGGTCTTGGCCCCCTGCACACCGCCTTCGACGGCCGTGGCAACGCCTTCACCACCCTGTTCCTCGACAGCCAGATGGTGAAGTGGAACGTGGAAGCGGCGATCAAGGCCTTCAAGGACAAGAACGTCAAGTACGTCATCGACCGCCTCGACGTCCAGTACCAGCCGGGCCACACCAACGCGTCCATGAGCGAGACCAAGGAAGCCGATGGCCAATTCCTCGGCGTGGGCTGCAAGTTCTCCAAGGACCGCTTCCTGCCGGTGGGGCCGCTGCATCCGGAGAACGAACAGCTGATCGACATCCGTGGCGAGAAGATGGTGCTGCTGGCCGACCACCCGGTCTACCCGGAGCCCCACGACTTCATCATCGTCAAGCGCGACAAGATCAAGCCGCGTCAGGTGTACAACCTGGACGACTTCCCCCTGGCCACCAAGGATGCCAAGGATTCCCGCATCGAGCGCAACGGCAACAAGGTCACCGTGCACCTGGTGTCCCAGGCGCCGGCCTTCTCGATGCGCGAGTTCAAGCTCAAGAAGGGCGACGAAGTCACCATCATCCTCACCAATCTGGACAAGGTGGAAGACCTGACCCACGGCTTCGCCATTCCCAAGTACGACGTGAACTTCATCGTCAACCCGCAGGAAACCAAGTCGGTCACCTTCAAGGCCGACAAGCCGGGTGTGTTCTGGTGCTACTGCACCCACTTCTGCCACGCCCTGCACCTAGAGATGCGTTCGCGCATGATCGTGGAGAAGTAATCCTCGGTTGATTCACCCGCATGGAGAGTTGGGGGAGACGCTTGCGTCTCCCTTTTTTTCCTTGGCGCGTCCGGATTACGGGCGCGGGATGTTCCCCGTAATTTTTCGTCTTGATTTGCGTTAAGGGCAGATGGGGCGCTGTAAATCACCATTTGCTGAATTACAGATCAGGGAGTCGTAGATGATGTTCGCTCGCCTTTGCCGGCGTTTTTCCCGGACCCTCGCCGGCGGTCTGCTCGGCACGGTCCTGGCCGGCGCCATGGTGCTCCTGCCCGGGGCTGTCGGCACGGTTCGCGCCGATTCTTACGAAGCTGCCTTGCCGCCTGAACTGCATACCTCACCGCGCATGTGCGACTACGTGCCGTGCCGCGAGGTGATGCCCGGCGCCGACAGTTTTTCCGAGCGGCGCGGCCAGCCGCCCTTCGTCGAGGCCTACAAGACCGAGGGGGGCGAGAAGAAGTTGGTCGGCTACGTCATGCTGTCCACCGACATCGTCGATATCCCCGCCTACTCGGGCAAACCGGTGGTCACCCTGATCGGCATGGATACCGCCGGCCGTTTCGCCGGGGTGAAGATCCTCAAGCACTCCGAACCGATCCTGCTGCTCGGCATCCCCGAGTCGGCCCTGATCAAGTTCAATGAGCAGTACCTGGGCAAGTTTGTCGGCGACCAGATCGAGATCGGCAAGGCCCGTCCCGAAGAGAGCATCATCGGCCTGGACGCCATTACCGGCGCCACGGTCACCGTGATTGCCCAGAACCAGGTGATGATGGTCTCGGGTGGCGAGGTGGCCAAGCAGGTCGGCATCCTCAAGCCCCAGGTGCGCCCGCCCGCCACCTTCATCGACACCGGTGAGACTCTCACCTGGGACCAGCTGGTCGCCGAGGGCAGCATCGCCCGGCTCACCGTCAAGCCTCAGGACGTGGGGTTGGTGAGCGACGGTCGGCCCTACGTGGATCTCTGGTTCGGTCTGCTCAACGTGCCCACCGTGGGCCGCAGCATTCTCGGCAAGGACGGCTACGAGCGCCTGATGTCCGGGCTGCACCCGGGCGAGCAGGCCCTGTTCGTCATCAAGAGCGACGGCATCGAATCGTTCAAGGGCTCCGGCTTCGTCCGCGGCGGCCTGTACGACCGGGTCCAGGTGCGCCAGGAGCGCGACACCTACACCTTCCGCGACCTGGACTACCTCAACCTGTATGGCGTTTCCGCCGCCGGGGCGCCGAGCTACACCGAGTCGGCCATCTTCATCGTGCGCGGCAAGACCTTCTCCGCCGCCTACCCCTGGCAGTTCGTCTTCCTCGCCAACAAGCTGGACAAGAGCACCGGGGCCAAGACCTTCGCCAACTTCGACCGGGAGGTGTGGCTGCCCGCCCGCTACCTGGAAGGTGGTCGCCCGGTGGTGAAGAAGCCCGATGCGCCCTGGCTGAAGATGTGGAAGGACCGGGCCTGGCAGATCGCCGGCTTCGTCGTCCTGCTCATCGCCGTGGCTACCGTCTATGCCCGTCGCGACGCCCTGGTGCGCCGCGCCAGCCGCAAGAACAAGTGGCCGGTTAACGCCTTCAAGTACACCGGCTGGGTGGTGTCCATCGGCTTCGTCGGCTTTTACGCCATGGCCCAGCCGTCGATCACCCAGGTGCTCACCTGGTTCCACTCCCTGCTGTTCCAGTGGAAGTGGGAGCTGTTCCTGTCCGACCCGTTCATCTTCATCTTCTGGGTCTTCATCATCGTCACTGTCTTCCTCTGGGGGCGGGGCCTGTTCTGCGGCTGGCTGTGCCCCTTCGGCTCGCTCTCCGAGCTGCTCTACAAGGTGGGCGAGCGCATCGGCCTGAAGCGCTTCCAGCGCCAGCTGCCGAAGGCGCTGCATGACAAGCTGAAGTGGCTCAAGTACGCCATCTTCCTCGGCCTCCTGGCAGTGTCGTTCTTCTCCATGCCCCTGGCGGAAAAACTGGCCGAGGTCGAACCGTTCAAGACCACCTTCCTGGTCGGCCTGTTCAACCGCTCCTGGCCCTACACCCTGTTCGCCGCCGGCCTGCTCGGCTTGTCGATCTTCGTCGAGCGGCCCTTCTGCAAGTACCTGTGCCCCCTGGGCGCCTCCCTGGCCATGCCCACCACCTTCCGCTGGTTCGGCCTGAAGCGGAAGCAGGAGTGCACCAGCTGCAACGCCTGCGCCCACGGCTGCGGCTCCCAGGCCATCGACAAGGACGGCCGCATCGACCAGCGCGAATGTCTGCTCTGCCTCGACTGCATGGTCCTCTATCATGACGACCACGCCTGCCCGCCCCTGGTCCAGGAGCGCAAGCGCCGCACCAAGGCCGGCCAGCCCCTGACCCCGATCGGCCAGGACGGTTACTTCATCCCCATCATCCCGGTGCCTGCCGCACCCCTCAAGGAGACGACCCATGGTTGATCCGACCATGCTCACCGACCCGGTCCAGCCGGCCTATGCCGACGGGGCCGCCCCCCGACGCCTGCTGGCCGAGGCCTGGGACCACCTGTGGCCGTGGAGCCGGGTGGGGTTCACGCAGCAGAAGCTGGTCCAGGCCTTGGGCCTGGCCCTGGCGGTGGCGGTGACCACCGTCTGGGTGCTGGCCGGCATGGGCGAGATGGGCGCCGGCGCCCTGATCGGCTGGTGGGTCGGCTGGAGCGCCTGCGAGGTGCTGGTGCGCCGTTCGGCCAAGCCCTACGTCAAGGAAGGCCCCTGGTGGGGGCGGCGTTACCGGGCCGCCAGCCTGATGGATCTGATCTGCTACGTGGCCTTCAAGAACCTGCTGGTGGGCGCCCTGCTGTTCCTCACCCTGAAGGCCCTCGGCCGGGTGGTGGTGTGACCATCGATTCGTTCAGGCCGCGGGGTCAAACCCCGCGCCAGTCCTCGATCTTCGGGCGGTGCCTGTGGATCGCCGCGTCCTTGCTCGTTCTTCGGGCAGGGGGGCTGGAGGCGGCCGACTGGCGCGTCGTTCCAGGCCAGTCGATCCAGACCGCCATCGACCGGGCGGCCGCCGGCGACACCGTCACGGTGGCCCGGGGCCACTACCGGGAAAACCTGCGCATCGCCAAGCCCCTCACCCTGCGTGGTGAGCGGCCCGAGCAAAAGCCCACGGTGGACGGTGGCCTCAAGGGCGACACCATCCGCATCGTCGCCACCGACGTGACCGTGGCCGACCTCAACGTGGTGGCCTCCGGCGAGGACCTGGGCGAGCAGAACGCCGGCATCTACATCCAACCCGGCGCCCATCGCGCCCGAGTGAGCGGCTGCACCCTGGCCGACACCCTGTTCGGCCTCTGGATCGAGGGCGTCGAAGATGTGGCGGTGAGCGGCAACGTCATCACCGGCAAGCGCGACCTGGGCTCTTCCCAGCGCGGCAACGGCATCCAGCTGTACAACACCGAGCGCGCCCGGGTCGAGAACAACCGCATCAGTTTCGTGCGCGACGCCCTCTACGTCGATGTCTCGCACCATGCCCTGTTCCGCGGCAATCGCCTGCACGATAGCCGCTATGGCACCCACTACATGAACTCCTACCACAACGTCTGGGAGGACAACGAGGTGTACCGCAACCGGGGCGGCCTGGCGCTGATGGAAGTGCGCGACCAGGTGGTGCGCAACAACCGGGTGTGGGGCAACTCCGACCACGGCATCATGCTGCGCACCATCCAGGATGCCATCGTCGAGAACAACGTGGTGGCCGGCAACGCCCGGGGCTTCTTCATCTACGACGCCGAATACAACACCCTGTGCGGCAACCGGGTGATCGACAACGATGTGGGCGTGCACCTGTGGGCCGGCTCGACCCGCAACACGGTGGAAAACAACGACTTCATCGCCAACCGGGAGCAGGTCAAGTACGTCGGCGCCCGGGACGAGGTGTGGGGCGGCAAGGGCGACGGCAAGGGCATCAAGGGTCACGGCAACCACTGGAGCAACTACGTGGGCTGGGACCGGGACGGCGACGGTATCGGCGACGTCGGCTACGAGGCCAACGACCTGGTGGACCGGCTCTCCTGGCGCCACCCCATGGTCAAGCTGCTGCTCGCCAGCCCGGCCATCCAGACCTTGCGCCTGATTGCCCAGCAATTCCCCCTGCTCCGCGCCCCCAGCGTGGTGGACCGCTACCCGGCGATGCACCCGGCGGACCCGCACTGGAACCAATGGCTGAATACTCATGAACGCTGATACGTCCCTCTCCCTGGCGGCCATCGCGACGGCTCCGCCGCCGGCGGCCCCGATTGCCCTGCGCGGTGTGGAAAAGCGCTTCGGTCCCGCCGGTCAGATCCGCGCCGTGGCCGGCGTGGATCTGGATATCCCGGCTGGTGCCCTGTTCGGCCTGATCGGCCATAACGGCGCGGGCAAGAGCACCCTGTTCAAGATGATGCTCGGCCTGATCACCCCCAGCGCCGGCAGCATCACCGTGCTCGGCCGGCCGGTGAACGGCCCGGACTTCCGTCAGGTGCGCCGCTCCATCGGCTACCTGCCGGAAAACGTGGTGCTCTACGACAACCTCACCGGCCTGGAGACCCTGCGTTTCTTTGCCGACCTGAAGGGGGTTTCCCACGCCGGCTGCCCGGCGGTGCTGGAGCGGGTCGGCCTGGCCCACGCCGCGGTGCGGCGGGTGCGCGAGTACTCGAAAGGCATGCGCCAGCGCCTCGGCTTCGCCCAGGCCTTGCTCGGCAACCCGCGCCTGCTGTTCCTCGACGAGCCCACCACCGGCCTTGATCCGGAGGCCATCCGCGACTTCTACCGCATCATCGCCGAATTGCGCGGCGACGGCGTGACGGTGGTGCTGACCTCCCACATCCTGGCCGAAATCCAGGAGCGGGTGGATAGCCTGGCCGTCCTCGAAGCCGGTCGCATCAAGGCCCAGGGCACGGTGCAGCAGCTGCGCGACGGCCTGAACCTGCCGGTGACCCTGGCGCTGCGCCTGGCCGAGGGTCACGGCCCGCTGCTCCAGGCGGTGCTGACCGGGCTGCCGGTGAGCGAGGTGACGGCGGAAGAGGGTGCGTCCGCTCCGGTGGATGCGGCTCACCTGCTTCTGTCCTGCCCGCGGGACGCCAAGTTGGCCGTAGTGGCCGCCCTGATGGGGCTGGGCGACCGGCTCCTCGACCTCCAGGTGCGCGAGCCGTCCCTGGAAGACGTCTTTTTTGGAACCCGGGGATAAGCCATGGCCACGCTCGATTTGCACCCCATCGCCGTCATCGCCGGCAAGGAATTCTGGGACCGCATCCGCAACCGCTGGGTGCTGGCGGTTGCCCTGGTGTTCACCGTCTTCGCCCTGTCGATCGCCTATTTCGGCACCGCCCAGCAGGGCAGCGTCGGTTTTCGCTCCATCGACCTGACCATCGCCTCCCTGGTCAGCCTGGTCATCTACCTGATCCCCCTGATCGCCCTGATGCTCGGCTTCGATGCCATCGTCGGCGAAAAGGAGCGGGGCTCCCTGGACCTGCTGCTGACCCTGCCGGTGACCCGGGTCGAGGTCATCCTCGGCAAGTACCTGGGCCTGGCCGGGGCGCTCACCTTCTCGTCGGTGACCGGTTTCGGCCTGGTCGGGCTGATCCTCTCGCCCCAGCTGAGCGTTTCCGCCTTGGGCCACTACGCCGGCTTCATGGGCAGCGCCATCCTGCTCGGCCTGGCCTTCCTCTCCCTGGCGGTGATGGTCTCGGTGTTCGCCCTGGACCGCACCCGGGCCTCGGGGCTGGCCATCGCCCTGTGGTTCTTCTTCGTCCTCATCTTCGACCTGCTCATCCTCGGCGCCTTGGTGGTGAGCGGCGGCCAGTTCGGTGGCGACGTTTTCCCCTACCTGCTGCTGCTCAACCCGGCCGACGTGTTCCGGGTCCTCAACGTCTTTTCCCTCGACGAAGTGCGCACCCTGTACGGGCTGGCCACCGTCTTTCCCCCCGCCCTGTCCCATCCCGCCCTGCTCTGCGCGGTGATGGGCGCCTGGATCGCCGCGCCCCTGGGCGTGGCCATGTGGAGATTCAAGCCATGATCCCCTTCGTTTCCGTTGCCCGCCCGGCCCTCGGCGCCGGGCCCCTGGCCGGCCTGGCCGCCGCCGCCCTGGTGGTGCTCCTGGCCGGTTGCGGCCAGAGCGCATCCGGCCCGAGCGTACCGGTGGAAGTCTCCCGGGACACCTCCTGCGCCCTGGACGGCATGCTGCTCGCCGACTTTCCCGGGCCCAAGGCCCAGATCCACTACGTCGGCGCCGACAAGCCCGATTTCTTCTGCGACACGGTGGAGATGTTCTCCCTCTACCTGAAGCCCGAGCAGCAGAAGCGGGTGCGCGCCCTCTACGTCCAGGATATGGCCCAGACCGACTGGGATGCGCCGCAAGGCCACTGGATCGACGCCAAGAGCGCCTTCTACGTCAAGGACAGCAAGAAGCGCGGCTCCATGGGCGGCACCCTGGCGTCCTTCGCCCAGGAGGCTGATGCCCAGGCCTTCGTGGCAAAAAACGGCGGCACCGTGCTGCGCTTCGACCAGGTCACCCCGGAAATGGTGGTGCTCGACGGCGGCGCCCTCCACGACAAGCGCATGTAAGCGGCCCCCCAACCCCTCCCGAGGAACATGACCATGCACGTCTTCTACGAAGGCCTTGCCCCCGACGAGGCCCTGGCCCTGGAACAACTGGCCAAGCTGCTCTACGAACTGCGCGAGAACCGCCAGCAGATCCTGGCCGCCCACGGTGCCGCCGATGAAGCCGCCCTGCTGGCGGCGATCGCGGCCGGCAGCGTGGCCGAGCACCCGGGCTACGAGAGCTACCTGTCGGCCCTGACCCTGTCCGCCACCCAGGAGGCGGTGCGCGCCGACCTGAAGACCCGCACCCTGGCCCTCAACGGCGCCCCCCTGGCCGCCGACGAGGCCGCCGCCAACAGCGCCCCCGCCGCGGTGTGGCTACTGGAAGTGGCCGAGCCCCTGGAAGAGCGCTGCGGCGAATGCCTGGAGCACCCGGTGGAAGTGAAGCAGGATGCCCTGCTGGTGTTCATCGACGGCGGCGTGCGCCTCGAGGCGCGCTGGGCTGACCCCGATGCCTACGCTTACCGCTGGACCTGGGGCGAGGCCGAGCTGTGCCTGGATACCGCACCGCGCCCGGCGGACGCTGCCCTGGGCGCCGCCCGGGCCCACCTGCACCGGCCCGACGGCAGCGTCGTGCCGGCGCCGGTCACCGTCCCCGGCGCTCCGCCCCTGGAGAACCTGGAAGCCCTGGTGCGTGCCCTGGCCGACGATCCTCTGCTCGGCAGCCACATCGACTGAGCCTGGCCATGGATCGCCCGCCATCTTCTCCTGCCGCCGATCCGGACGCGTCGCGTACCCGGCCGGACCGGGCTTCGGCCACGTCATCCCGGGCCAGCCGCGCCGACCGGGCGCGGCGCGGCTGGTGGCTGATCCCCCTGCGTACCCTGCTGCTGGCTCTGGTGGTGGGCTTTCTCGCCGGCGCCGTGGCCGAGGTGGCGCCGCGCTGGTTCGATCCCCTGCAGCAGCGCGACTACCCGCCCCGGCGCATCGGTGAGAGCGAGCGCTGCCCGGTGTGCGGCATGTATCCGGCGCGCTTTCCCAAGTGGCGCACCCAGGTGGTGTTCCGCGACCGCAGCGGCGCCGCCTTCGATTCGGCGGTGAACCTGTTCCGCTTCCTCAACCGCCTGGAGCGCTATGCGCCGCAACGGCGCCGCGAGGACGTGGCCGACCTGTACCTCACCGACTACGACAGCGGCAAATGGCTGCCCGGCGACGACGCCCTGGTGGTGATCGATTCCAACCTCAGCGGCCCCATGGGCGACGCCGGCCTGCCCGCCTTCGCCAGCCGCGAGGCGGGTCAGCGCTTCGTCACCGAACGGGGCGGCCGGTTGCTGCCGTTCTCGGCGGTGGCCGCCTCCCCGGAGTTGCAGGCCAAGCTGATGGCCGGCCGCTAGGCGCGGCACAACCCGGGCATTGCCCGGAGAGCAAGCACTGGCGCGGACCTTGGCCGGGTCGGCCTGGGCTCAGCGTGCGCAGATGACGCGCCGGTGGTTCCAGGTGATCTGGGCCTCGGTCAATTGCTCGGTGCGCGTCACCCGGCCGCTCGGCTGGTCGAAAACCACGTAGAAGCGGGCGGCCTCGGCGAAATCGTCGCAGAAGCGCCATTCCCAGACCTCTTCGTGGCGCCGCTCGAACAGGGTGATTTCCCGGGGCGGGCCCAGGGTGCGACGCACCGCCTCCCGGTCGTCGCCGAGCCGCACCCGGGCGAAGCCGCGGGGTTCGAGGACATTCTCGATGCCGACCAAACGCCCGCTCGTGTCCAGGGTGACGCGGAAGGTGTGGTAGCCCTCAGGGCCGCGCGGGTAGAGCAGCACCCGCTGGCCCCGGCCATCGTCCTCGGTGAAGGCCAGGGCCGGCTCGCCCATGCGGGCCCGCACCGCCGCTTCGTCGGCGCGCCCCGGCTCCAGGCCGCGGCCGCTGTACTGGCCGGCCAGGGCGCAGCCGGCAAGCAGGACGACCAGGAGCGACGTGGCCAGCCGAGCGGGCCACGGCCGCAGCCGCCGGGGGCTCGACTCAGGCATCGACAGGCACCGGGAAGTGGCTTTCGGCCACGCCCAGTTCCCGGGCGGTGGCGGTGATCTGGGCCCACACCTTGTCGCCGTAATCGATGCCCTTGGCCAACTGCTCGGCGCGCTTGGCCGCCTCCAGTTCCCCCGGCAGTACCACCGGCCGGGCCGGGTCGATCGGGCGGGAGCCGAGGATCCATTCGGTGGCGGCGCGCACCTGGTCCTCGAAAGCGCTGGCGCCCATCTTGTAGGGGTCCATCAGCACCATCAGCACGTTGTTGGTGATCACCCGGGGCTTGCCTTCGGGCTGGCCAAGCTCGGCGCCGCCGCCAGTGACCGCGCCGGCGAGCAGCTCGATCATCACCGACAGGGCGTAGCCCTTGTGCCCGCCTTGCTCGCCGCCGAAGGGCAGGATCGCCCCCGGCGGGGTGGAGAAGAGGGCGCCCGGGTCCAGGGTCGGGTTGCCATCGGCGTCCACCAGAATGCCCGGCGGCAGCTGTTCGCCCCGGGCGTGGGCCACCCGCACCTTGTTCAGCGCCATGGCGGCAGTGGCGAAGTCGAGCACCACCGGCGGCTTGCCGTCGGGACGCGGCACGCCCATGCCGATGGGGTTGGTGGTGAGGCGCGGGTCGCGGCCGCCGTAGGGCACCACGTTGGGTTCGATGTCGATCACGTTGGCCATGATGATCGAGGCCAGACCGGCTTCGGCGGCCATTTCCACGAAGTGGCCGACCCGGGCGCAGTGGTAACTGCGGCGCACCGCCACGGCGGCCACGCCGAGTTGCTTGGCGATTTCGATGCCGGCTTCGGTGGCGCGTTTGACCGCCATGTGGCCAAAGGCCATCTGGCCATCCCACACCGAGATGGCGCCCAGGCGCGAGACTTCCACCCCCTCGGCGGTGGCGTCGACGCCACCGCTTTGGGCGGCCTTGGCGTAGGTCGGCAGCATGGAAAAACCGTGGCTGAAATACCCCACCAGGTCGGCGTGGATCATGTGCTCGGCGACCGTGGCGGCAACCGCCGGGGAACAGCCCAGGGCGACGAGGCTCTCTTGGGCGAAGGTTTGGGCGGCGGCGGCGTCGATCCGCATGGGAAGCTCCTGGGCAAGTGTCGATACGTCCGATGGTAGGCCGGTTGGGGCGCTGCGGGCAACGGACGGCGAAAAGAAAAGGAGCGCCCGGGTGGGCGCTCCTTGACGGCGGCAGGCCGCAGGGGGTGACCGAAAGGGTCAGGCCTGGGGCGTGGTGCCGAGCAGTTGCTGCAGCTCGCCGCTTTGGTACATCTCGCGGGCGATGTCGCAGCCGCCGACGAACTCGCCATTGACGTACAGCTGGGGGATGGTCGGCCAGTTGGCGTAGGTCTTGACGCCTTCACGGATGGCCGGGTGCTCGAGCACGTTCACGCTGAAGATGTCCTTGACGCCACAGGCCTTGAGAATCTGGATCACGGTGCCGGAAAAGCCGCACATCGGGAACTGGGGCGTGCCCTTCATGTACAGCACCACGGGGTGGCCGGTGACCTGTTCGCGGATGAGGTCCTGGATGGCGGGACTGGTGGGGTCCACGTGGGCGCCGGTGTCTACGGTCATGCTGGTTTCTCCTAGGGGTAAAGCAGTATTTGGACGGATCGGGCCGGGCCGGGTTCCGTCGCCGGGTGGGAAATTCTAGCCGAGGGGCGTCGCTGTGGGCGCGATCCGGATCAATTCTGAGTCGCGCCGGCCGACGGCCAGCGGCCGCCGCTGACCCGGTCGAGGCCGGCCAGGTCGGGCCAGGTGGCGACCTCGCCAAACCCGGCGGCGCTGAGCAATTGCCGGCACAGGGGGCCTTGGTCGTAGCCGTGCTCGAGCAGCAGCCAGCCGCCAGGATGCAGGTGGGCCGGGGCGGCGGCGATGATGGCGCGCAGGCAGGCGCCACCGTCGCCACCGGTCACCCCGTCGGTGAGGGCGCCGCGGGGTTCGAAGGGCAGGCCGTCGCCGTCCAGGTGCGGGTCGCCCTCGGCCACGTAGGGCGGGTTGCTGGCGATGACGTGAAAGCGCTCGCCAGGGAGGGCGGAAAACCAGTCGGAGGCGACAAAACGCACCGCCAGGCCGAGGCGCCGGGCGTTGCCTTCGGCTACCGCCAGGGCGGCGGGGGAACGGTCCACCGCGGTGACCGCCACCCCGGGGCTGGCCTCGCGGGCCAGGGCCAGGGCAATGGCGCCGCTGCCGGTGCCCAGGTCGAGCACCTGGAGGGGCAGGGTGGGCAACTCCGCCGCAGGGGCTGCCCGGAGATCGAGGACTGGCGCGGGGTTTGGCGATCCCCCTTCGGAGAGTGGCGTCCTGCCTTGCTTCCGGGCGGCGATGGCCTGGAGTGCCCTATCGACGAGCACTTCCGTGTCGTCCCGGGGAATCAGCACGTCCGGGGTGACGGCCAGATTGAGGCCGCGGAAATGGGCGTGGCGGGTCAGGTAGGCCAGGGGTTCGCCGGCGGCGCGGCGCGCTACCAGGGTGGCGTAGGTGGCGGCCTCGTCGGCGGTGAGGGGCGTTTCGGGGCGCACCCGTAGCTCGGTGTGGCTAATGCCGCAGACGTGTTCGAGCAGCAGCCGCGCATCCAGCCGGGCGATGCGGGCACTGGCCTCGCGCCAGGCCTGTTCCCGGGTGGGGGCACCGGCGTTGCCGCTCATTCCGGTCACGCCTGCTCGGCCAGGTTGGCCAGCTGCTCGGCCTGATGCTCGTTGGCCAGGGCGCCGATCAGCTCGTCCAGGTCCCCGTCCATGATCGCGGCGATCTTGTACAGGGTCAGGTTGATGCGGTGGTCGGTGATGCGCCCTTGCGGGAAGTTGTAGGTGCGGATGCGCTCGGAGCGGTCGCCGGAGCCGATCAGGCTCTTGCGCGTGGCCGCCTCCTTGGCCTGGGCGGCGCGGATCTGGGCATCCTTGATGCGCGCCACCAGCACGCGCATCGCCGATTCCCGGTTCTGGTGCTGGGAGCGGCCGTCCTGGCACTCGGCCACGGTGCCGGTGGGCAGGTGGGTGATGCGCACCGCCGATTCGGTCTTGTTGACGTGCTGGCCGCCGGCGCCGGAGGCCCGGTAGGTGTCGATCTTGAGGTCCGCCGGGTTGATGTCCACGTCGGACACGTCGTCGGCCTCGGGCATCACCGCCACGGTGCAGGCCGAGGTGTGGATGCGGCCCTGGGTCTCGGTCTCGGGCACGCGCTGGACGCGGTGGCCGCCGGATTCGAACTTGAGCCGGGAATAGGCGCCGTTGCCGATGATGCGGCAGATCACTTCCTTGTAGCCGCCCAGGTCCGATTCGGAGGCGGACAGCACTTCCATCTGCCAGCGGTTGCGCTCGGCGTAGCGGGTGTACATGCGGAACAGGTCGCCGGCGAACAGGGCCGATTCGTCGCCGCCGGTGCCGGCGCGGATTTCCAGCACGATGTTGCGGTCGTCGTTGGGGTCCCGGGGCAGCAGCAGCTTCTGCAGCTCCAGCTCGATCTCGGGCAGCTTTTCCTTGGCGGCGGCCAACTCTTCCTGGGCCAGGGCCTTCATGTCCGGGTCGGCGAGCATGGCCTCGGCGTCGGCCATGTCGGCCTCGGTCTGGCGGTAGGCCTGGTAGAGGGTCACCACCGGCTCCAGTTCGGCCCGCTCCCGGGATAGCTTGCGGAACTGGTCCAGGTCGGCGGCGGCGTTTTCCGAGGAGAGCAGGGCGTCCACCTCGGCCAGGCGCCGGGCGAGGGTGTCGAGTTTTTCGCGGATGCTGGATTTCATGGGGGCGAAGTGTACTTGCTCCGCCCCAATCCTCCCAGCTTGGCAGAGCGTTGTGGGGGCGCTCGGGTACGATGCGGGGCAAATCATCATGACCGAGGAATACCCATGGCGCAGGGCACGATCGAACGTTGGGTGGTGGAACGGGGCTTCGGCTTCATCGCGCCGGAGGAAGGAGGCGAGGAGGTGTTTGCCCACATCAAGGCCTTCGCCGTTCGCGACCCCGCCCCCCGGCCGGGGGCCCGGGTGCGCTACCGCCTCGTCCGGGACGCCCAGGGGCGCCGCCGCGCCGAGGAGGTCGCCTATGTCGGGGCCGCCGCGGCGCCGCACCCTGCCCGGGCGCGGCCCTCGCCACGGTCCGTCCCGCCTCGCCCCGGTGGCGGCCAGGGGGCGTTGTGGGGACGTCTGGTGCTGGGCGTAGCGGCTCTGGCCGTACTCTACGGGCTGGTCCGCAGTGGGGCGCTGCCAGGCTGGGCTGGCGCGGTGCTGGCCGGGTTGAGCGCGGTAACCTTCGTCGCCTACGGCCTCGACAAGGGTGCGGCGGTACGCCAGGGCTGGCGCACCGCCGAGACGCGCCTGCATCTGCTAGCACTGCTCGGTGGCTGGCCCGGCGCTCTGCTCGCCCAGGCCTTGTTCCGCCACAAGCATCGCAAGACCACCTTTCTTGCCCAGTTCTGGGTGACCGTGGTGCTCAACGTCGCGGCACTGGGTTTTGCCATTGTCCAGGGGCCGCGGCTCTTCCTCGGCTAAGCTCCTCGGGCCGGTTCGGGCTGGCGGAATGGTCCGCTGTCCGCTAATCCTTCATTACGCCATGAGAGGAGCTGGACCATGATCTACAAGGGAAGCTGTCATTGCGGCCGCACCGCCTTCGAGGTGGAGGGGGACCTGACCCAGGTGGCCGATTGCAACTGTTCGATCTGCTCGCGCAAGGGCGCCCTGCTCTGGTTCGTGCCCCGGGACAAGCTGCGCCTGCTCACCCCGGACGAGAACCTGGCCACCTACACCTTCGGCAAGGCGCGCATCCGCCACCGCTTCTGCCCGGTGTGCGGCATCCATCCCTTCGGCGAGGGCACGGACCCGAGCGGACGGGCGGCAGCGGCGATTAACGTGCGCTGCCTGGAGGACGTGGATATCGCCGCCCTACCGGTCAGCCACTTTGACGGGCGCTCCCTCTAAGTTTGCCGACGGCCGCTGCGGGGCGGCGGGCCTTTACGTAGGGTCGGCCGTGGCGGTGCGATGCCGGCCGCGTTGGCCCGGTGTTGGCCGTCCTCTGCGCAGACCGGCGGCAATGGCGCTGCGGCACCAGCGCCACAGCGCGCCGTCGTCATCCGCCGCCTCGTCGGGCAGGGGGTAGTAGGGCAGCACCTGAACGCGCCCCGAAGGCGCCTGGAAAGTCAGGGGGGTGAGGCCGAGCCGGGTGAAGTCGTCCCGGTTGCCGTCGTCGGCCTTGAGATAGAGCTGGCCGTCGCTGTAGATGGCGAAGAACACCCCGTCGCAATACAGCCCGCGGCTGCCGAACATGCGCCGGGCGCTGACGCGTCCCAGGGGCGCGAGGCGGTCGAGCAGCCAGGTCAGGTCGTCGTCGGGCATGGCGGGTGGCAGAAAGAATTGTGGTGGGTACGAAGGCGAGGTCGATGCGGAGCCGTTGTTGCCAGGTGGTGGCAGGCGGGGCGTGAGTCGCGGGGGTTGTCGTCAAGCCGGCAATTTATCCGGCGCGGCTGGTGCCGTGCCAGGTCATTCCCGCCCGCTGCGACGATTCTGCCCGAGGAGCACCACCATCATGCCGCTTGACGATTACCGTTGCCAGGACTGCGCCACGACCTTCGAAGCACTGATGCGTGGCGGCCAGGTGCCGCCCTGTCCTGCTTGCGACAGCGTCCGCCTGGACAGATGCTTATTGCTTTCCGCTGTGCCAGGCAAGACCGCCGGCTTTGTCCGGAAAGGCCCCGCCCAGGGGGCCCGGGAAGGGTGTTTCAGTAATTACAGCCGTTCAAAAGTGGCAGCTAAGGAGTAAAAAAGCCTCCCGCGGTAGCGGGAGGCTTGAGTGGCTTCGGCCGGGCCGCACGCTGGTGCGGAGGGCGCTAAAACTGGCTGATGTCGCTCTTGTAGGCCGGATCTTGCGGGCCTGCGGGCAGGCCCGTCCCCGCACGTCCGACCGCCCCGGCATTGGCCTGCTGGGCCAGGGGGATGTAGCGGGGCGAGGCCTTTTCAATGGCGGCGACGATGGCCTTGGCGATGAGTCCGGCGATGCCGCCGCCAGAGTTCCCTGCCTGGGAGTCGAAGGTCCGCATTTCCCGGTGTTTCCACAGCGTTTGGCCTGTTTTGGCGCTCTTCAGCGTGTAGGCCAGGTCTACCGTGACCACGGTGGAGAGCACCGCGTAACGGGCGTCCCAGCGTTCGATCGAGACATACATGATGGCGTCGCTACCGAACATTTTTCCCAGGACCACCGGGTCGTTGGCGTGGACCATGTCTGCATCGGACAGGCCATCATCTTCCATCAGACGTTTGGTCAAATTCACGGGGAAAACGTAGTAGCCCCGTTCACCGATCGGCCGCGAGATGGTCGACAGGAAGTAATCCGGCGCGTCGACGTCTACGCTCTTGTTGATCGCCGGTACGATCAGGATCGACTTGGGGTCCGCGGCCCGGAACTCTTTGTAGTCGTATTTGCGCTGCACCGGAGCACAGGCTGCCACCGCCAGGGCAAGGATGGCCAGCAGGACCAGGCTACTTTTTCGCATTGTTTTCTGCCTCCGCTACAGTTGCCGCCGGAACGAGTGCCTGGCTCGGTTCCCCCTTGGGGGCTTCGGAGGCCAGACGGATCATGGTGGTCATCAGTTGAGTGGATTGGGGCCACAGGCTGCGTTCCTTCTCGAACAGCACGATTGCCTGCTCCTTTTTGCCCTGGAGCATCAGGAGGTAGCCCAATTCGGCATACAGGCCAGGCGCGACGCGCTTACCCAGGGTTTCACCCTGCTTGATCGAGTCCTCCAGTGAGAGGGCGAAGCCATTCAGATCGGTGGGGGCCTTGTAGTAGGAATACAGCGACTGTTCGTAGTCGCCCCAGTGGTAGCGTCCCCCTTGGGAGGCGCAGCCGCTGAGCAGGGCGCTGGCCAGCGCGGTGACAATCAAGAGGGTGCGGGTCATTGGCTGGCTCCTGCGTCGATGGAAATGCGCTCGCCTCCGGAGCCGAAGACGGAGCGTTTGACGATCACCGTCGCTCCCTGACGAACTTCGATGCGGTGCGCCCCTTCTTCCAAGGCAAGTACTTTCGAACTGCCGTCAAAGTCGGCAGCAGCCCCCACGGCAACGCCGTCGACAAACAGGGTCGCGCCTTCCGGCGCACCTTTTACCTGCAGGGTCGGCCGGACCGATCCCGAGGTGGTGGTCGAGGCCGGCAGTGCGCAGGCGGCGACGCTCAAGGCGAGCGCCCAAGCGATCAAGGCTTTCATTTCTTGAGTTCTCCCACGAACAGATTGGCGGTGTTGGCGGGCAGCTTGCCCTGGACTACGTCACAGACCGAACCTTCGTTGGTCTCGCTGTCGCCGAAGTTGGCCGCAACCTTGATTTGCGCGATGGGCTTGGGGGGCAGGGCTACCTCAAAGCCACTCTGGCCACTCTTGACCTTCTCGCCCGCCTGGAAAACCTGCAGGGTTTCGCCGGGACGAATCCCTTGCCGTGCGCCACCCGAGATGTACACGGTGTTGCCTTCGGTCTTGAGGATGTCGGTTTTCCACTCGCGCTCGCCGAGCTTGGACATCAGTCCGCCGATCACGTCAGAGATGGCGGCGGCGATGGCCCGATCGTTGAGGGTGCCGTCGTAATCGGCTTTACTACCGTAGCCGGCGATCTGGCCAGATTCGGTGTTTGCCTCGCCGGTGCCGCTGGCGGAGAAGAAGACGTGACCGGTACGTACGTCAACCAGACGTAGTTCCACCTTGGCGCGGGCTACCTGGATCTTGGTCGAGCTTAGGAAGCCGGACTTCCCCTGGGTCGAGCGACCGAATTCCGTTACCGAGCCGAGAATTAATGCGTCAGCACCGACGATGCTCTCCAGCCCCTGGAGCTTCTGCTCGGAGCGGAGTTGGTTGATGTCCGGACGTTCCAGTACCAGGAAACGATTTGACGCCACCAGGCGGCTGCCGAGGATGTCGGCAGCCTGCTTGCCTAGGGGGTCGAGGTTCTTGTCGGTAAAGAAGGTGCGGCCGTATTGGGTCTCGTTGGAGAAACGGCCTAGGGCTACCTTGCGCTTGAAGCCCTTGGCTTCAGTTTGCTCCATGCGTTGCTGCGCTTGGGCTTGCTGGACGCGTGGCGCGGCTTGTTCGACGACCTGCGGTACATCGTTGCGGGTAGCACAGCCTCCGAGGAGCAGGGTTCCGGAGACGGCGACTAGGGTTGACAGCGTTTGCGTTGATTTTTTTGTCATGAGAAGGAACGTGAGCGAGTTGCGACTACGCGCCACGGCAGGCGTGGGCGTCCTTCGGGCTTGAAGCCCGATCATGAGCAGCAGTATTGGGATGACTGATGGCGGCCCCGGCATGACGCGGTGGCCTGTGCGCAACCTCCCTGATTTTTCTTGTTCTGGGGCAGGGAGGTAATGCTGTGTCGTGCGGACGCAATGCCGCCACGCCGAACGTTTGCCGGCGACCCCCCTGCATTGTCGGGAGATATGCTCTCCTCTTATGACAAGACTATCAGTCTTGTTGGTGCAGGTGGAACAACCTTGTCACAGCGGAATGAATGTCCAGCCCCGTTTCCGAGGTGGAAGGGGATGCCGCTGCCTGGTTGAGCGCCTGGGTCGGGGCGTGCAGGAATTTGTTGGTGAGGCGCTGGGAGAGGGCTTCCAGGACCTTTTCCGGGGCTTCGCCCTTGGCCAGCAGCTTCATGGCGTGCTCGACCTCGTGGCGGCGCATGCGCTCGGCGGAATCGCGCAGGGCGCGGATGGTGGGCACCGAATGGCGCTGTTCGATCCAGTGCAGGAAGTGCTCGACCCGGGCGTCGATGATCGCCTCGGCCTCCACCACGGCGGCCTGGCGGGCTTCCATGCCGGAGGCCACCACCTGGGACAGGTCGTCCACGGTGTAGAGGAAGACGTCGTCGAGTTCGCCGACTTCGGGCTCGATGTCCCGGGGCACGGCCAAATCCACCATGAACATGGGCTTGTGGCGGCGCGCCTTGATCGCCCGCTCGGCCAGGCCCAGGCCGATGATCGGCAGGGGCGCGGCGGTGCACGAGACGATGATGTCGTGCTGGGGGAGGGCGTCGGCCAGGTCTTCGAGGCGGATCGCCCTGCCGTCGAAGCGGGCGGCCAGGGCCTCGCCCCGCTCCACGGTGCGGTTGGCGATAGTGATGGCCTTGGGGGCCTGGGCGGCGAAGTGGGTGGCGGTCAACTCGATCATCTCGCCGGCGCCGATGAACAGGATGCGCTGGTTGGAGATGGAGTCGAAGATGCGTCCGGCCAGGTGCACCGCGGCGGCGGCCATGGAAACGATGTTGGCGCCGATGGCGGTGGTGGTGCGCACCTCCTTGGCCACCGCGAAGGAACGCTGGAACAGCTTGTTGAGCAGGGTGCCCAGGGTGCCGGCCTCTTCGGCGGCACGCACCGCGTCCTTCATTTGACCGAGGATCTGGGGTTCGCCGATGACCATCGAGTCGAGCCCGGAGGCGACGCGGAAGGCATGGCGCACCGCTTCCCGCTCGGGCAGGGTGTACAGGTAGGGGGTGATGCGGTCGATCGGCAGGCGGTGGAAGTCGGCCAGCCAGCGGGCGGCATCTTCCGGGGTTTCCGCCGCGCAATACACCTCGGTGCGGTTGCAGGTGGACAGGATCGCCGCTTCCCGGGCCGGACCTCCCGCCAGGCTGGCCAGGGCCTGGGGCAGCTTGTCGGCGCCGAACGCCACCTGTTCGCGCACCGAGACGGGGGCGGTGTGGTGGTTGATGCCGAGGGTATAAAGCCGCATGGGGGAGGGGTCGAAAGGCGGAAAAAGCGCGCCGATTATAGCACCCGGGGATTTGCCCCCCGGGCGGTGGCGGCGCACGCCCTTGATTTACCGCAAGCCGTTCCGCCGGAGGGGGATAACGGTGGCCCGGAGCGCGAGGCTGGGGGCGGCGCGCGCCGTTATCCTCACCACGCCCGGGCGCCCCAGATCATCCGCCGGGCGACGAAACGGCGTGCCGGCGGCAGCAGGTCTAGGGCGAGCAATCCGACGCCCCGGGCCAGGGTCAGGGGCGTGCTGTCGTTGGAGAAAAGACGCACGATGCCGTCGGTGAACGCCGCGCCGCCGCGCCGGTCGAGGCGCCGAGCTTGGGCGTAGGCCGCCAGCGGTGCAGCGGCGCCCGGGTCCGGCGTGTGCACCAGGTGGGGCACGGCCGGGGTCAGGGTTTCCGCCAGTTCCCAGGCGTCGCGCAGGCCCAGGTTGAAGCCCTGGCCGGACACCGGGTGCAGGGTCTGGGCCGTGTTGCCGATCCACACCTCCCGCTCACCCGCCAGGGTGTCGCGCAGGCGCAGGGCCAGGGGGAAACTGGCCCGGGAGCCGGTGCCGGTGAAGGTGACGCGCTGGCCGAACTGGGCTTGCAGGGCGGCGACGAAGGCCGCGTCGTCCAGGGCGAGCAGGTGCTCGGCCTTTTCCGGTGGCACGGTGAATACCACCGCCAGCTTGTCCTCCAGGGGCAGCAATGCCAGTGGGCCGTCCGGGGTGAAGCGTTCCCAGGCCCGGTTGCCGTGGGGCTGGGCGGTACTGACTTCGGCGAGCACCGCGTGCTGGCCGTAATCCTTCACCGATACCGCCGGGTCGTCGTAGGGCGTGCCTTCGGCATGGACCAGCAGCCGGGTGGCGCAGGGCTGCGCCGCCGCGTCACCCTGGCCGGTGCTGGTGAGGGTGACGCGGCGGCGGCCGTCGGCCACGCTGCCGTGATCCGCCACCCGGGTGTCGCCCCGCCAGGCGATGCCTTCCCGTTCGGCCCGGGCGGCCAGGGCGGCCCACAGGTCGCCGTAGCGCACCACGTAGCCCAGGGCCGGCACGCCCATTTCGGCAGCGTTCATCAGGGTGCGGCCGAAGCCGCCGCGCTGGGAGACGTGGATGGTGGTGATCGGGGTGGCGGCTTGCGTCGGCCAGGCGCCGAGCTGTTCGAGCAGCTGGCGGGTGCCGTGGGACAGGGCCAGGGCCCGGGGGTCGGCCCGGGAGGCGTTCGTGGGGCGGGCGTCCACCAGCAGGCTGGGCTGGCCGCGGCGGGCCAGGGCCAGGGCCAGGGTGAGGCCCACCGGCCCGGCGCCGGAAATCAGGATGTCGGCGTGCAGTGCGTCGCACGCCGTAGCGGATGCGAGGGGGGTATCAGCCATGGGCCATCACCTCCTCGATCTCGGCCACGGTCTTGGGCGGGCTGGTGAGCACGTGGCAACCGGCGGCGGTGACGGCCACGTCGTCCTCGATGCGGATGCCGATGTTCCACAGGGCCTCGGGCACCTTGTCCGCCGGGCGGATGTAGAGGCCCGGCTCCACGGTCAGCACCATGCCCGCTTCCAGGGGCATCCAGTCGCTGCCGCCTCCTTCCACCGGGCGCTTGTAGTCGCCGGCGTCGTGCACGTCCAGGCCCAGCCAGTGGCCGGTGCGGTGCATGTACCAGGGCTTGTAGGCCTCGCTCTCGATCAGGCCGTCGAGGTCGCCGGACAGCAGCTTGAGATCCACCAGCCCCTGGGTGAGCACCCGCAGGGCGGCGGCGTGGGGGGCCTGGAAGGTGGCGCTGGGCTTGATGACGTCGATGGCGGCCAGCTGGGCGGCCAGCACGATCTCGTAGACGTCCTTCTGGGCCGGCGAGAAGCGGCCGTTCACCGGGTAGGTGCGGGTGATGTCCGAAGCATAGCCGGCCACTTCGCAGCCGGCGTCGATCAGCAGCAGGTCGCCGTCCTTGAGGATGGCGTTGTTCTCGACGTAGTGCAGCACGCAGGCGTTCTTGCCGCCGGCGACGATGGGCGGGTAGGAGTGGCCGTCGGCGCCGCGCAGGCGGAAGTCGTGGAACAGCTCGGCCTCGATCTGGAATTCCGCCAGGCCCGGCCGGGTGCGCGCCATGGCGCGGCGGTGGGCCAGGCTGGCGATGTCGGCGGCGCGCTGCATCAGCGCCAGTTCGCTGGCGTCCTTGACGAGGCGCAGGGCGTCGAGCACCTGGCGCAGGTCGCGGATCTCGCCCGGGGCGCGGATGCCGGCCCGGCTGCGGGTGCGCACGGTGTTGATGGCGGCGGCCAGACGCTCGTCCCAGTAGCTGTCCACGCCGAGGGTGTGCCACAGGGCTGGCTGGTCGCCGAGCAGGTCGGGCAGCTGGGCGTCCAACTCGCCGATGGGGTGGGCCTCGTCCACGGCGAAGGTGCCCTGGGCGGCGGCGGGGCCGTAGCGGTAGCCGTCCCAGATTTCCCGTTCCTCGTTCTTCTCGCGGCAGAACAGCAGGCTGCGCCCGCCTTCCGGGTGAGCCGGATCGGCCACCAGCACCAGCACCGCCTCGGGTTCGCCGAAGCCGGTCAGGTACCAGAAGTAGCTGTCGGCCCGGTAGGGGTAGTGGGTGTCCCGGTTACGCAGCTTTTCCGGGGCGGTGGGTACCACCGCCACGCCGCCGCCGGTCGCGGCCATGCGCTCGAGCAGGCGGCGGCGCCGGGCAGCGAAGGGGGCCGGGTCGAAGGGTGCGGCCAGGGGGGCCGGGTCGAGGGGGGGCAGGGCGGTGTGGAGAGGAGCGTTCATGGCGCGATTATCGTCCCCCGCGGTGGGCATGGGGAAGGTGGGCAGGGTCGGGGATGGAGAGGGCGCACCGGACAAGCGCAGCGTTGGTCCGGTGGGGCTTCCAGGGCACGGGTAGTGCTACCGGGCCCGGCAGCCGGGTAGGGGGGCGATGGCTCGCGGCCGTGGTGCGGGAGCGTTCAGCCACGCCGGTCCGTACGGAGTTCGGCATCCAGGGCGGCCAGACGTTCCGGCGTGCCCACGTCTTCCCAGCGGCCGGCGTGCCGTTCGCCGCTGATCCGCCCTTCGGCCATGGCGGTGCGCAGCAGGGGGGCGAGCTTGGCCGGGGTCTGGCCGTCCAGCCCGGCGAACAGGGCCGGATGGTAGAGGCCGATGCCGGCGTAGGTGAGCGCCTGCTCTCCTGTAGTCCTAGGACTGGCGCGGAGCTTTTGGGTGGCGGTGTCGAGGATAAAATCGCCGTCCGGGTGGTGGGGCGGATTGGGCACCAGGACCAGATGGGCCAGGTGGCCGGGGGCGTCAATGGAGCCTTGGGGCGGGTGGAGGCCTGCGTTCTCGGCAAGCGCCACCCCGGCGGTTGTGGGTGCGAGCCCGGCGGCCAGTGCCGGGGCGCGGCCTAGGTCCCAATCGCAATAGACGTCGCCATTGACCACCAGGAACGGGTCATCCCCCAGCAGCGGTAGCGCCCGGGCGATGCCGCCGGCGGTTTCCAGGGCGCCCGGTGGCTCGGCGGAGTAGGCCAGGGTGAGTCCCCACTCACGCCCGTTGCCCAGCCGCTGCTCGATCAGGTGGCCCAGGTGGGCGTGGTTGATGACCACCTCGCGGATGCCGGCGGCGGCCAGCCGTTCCAGGTGCCAGACGATCAGGGGTTTGCCGCCGGCCTCCAGCAGGGGCTTGGGGCAGGTGTCGGTGAGGGGGCGCATGCGCTCGCCGCGGCCGGCGGCGAGGATCATGGCCTTGAGCGCGGGAGCGGGCATGGGGCGGCGTCAGAAGGTGTAGCCGACCTTTTCCTGGTGGTTCTCCAGGGTGTCGAGCAGGCGCAGGAAGGGTTTCAGGGCGATGTAGCGCTCGGCCACGCGGCGGGCGTAGCCGAGGAAGCGGGGCAGGTCGGTGAGGTACTTCTCCTTGCCGTCCCGGTAGTTGAGGCGGCAGAAGATGCCCAGCACCTTGAGGTGGCGCTGCAAGCCCATCCACTCGAAGGCCCGGTAGAACTCGCCGAAATCGTGGTTGAAGGCCTCGCTCACCGGCAGGCCGGCGCGGCGGGCTTCTTCCCAGTAGCGCACGGTCCAGTCGAGCACCTGCTCTTCTTCCCAGGACAGGAAGGCGTCGCGGAACAGGGAGGCCACGTCGTAGGTGATCGGGCCGTAGACCGCGTCCTGGAAGTCGAGAATGCCCGGCCCGTTGCCGCCCAGGGGGGCCACCATCAGGTTGCGCGGCATGTAGTCGCGGTGCACATACACCTTGGGCTGGGCCAGGGCGGACGCCACCAGCAAGTCGTTGGTCTTGGCCAGTACGGCCTGCTCGGCATCACTCAGGGTGTGGCCCAGGTGGCGGGCGACGAACCATTCGGGGAAGAGGCCCAGTTCGCGGCGCAGCAGGGCGTCGTCGTAGGCGGGCAGCACGCCCCCCAGGGAGGCGCCCTGCCAGCGCACCAGGGCGGTGATGGCTTCGCGCATGTAGGGATCGGCCTGGGCCGGGGCGAAATCGAAGGTGGCGAAGTGTTCCAGGTAGGTGGCGCCCCCCAGGTCGGTGAGCAGCAGGAAGCCCCGCTCCAGGTCCTGGGCAAGCACCTCGGGGGCGGTCAGGCCGGCGTCCCGGATCAGCCCGGCGACGTGCACGAAGGGGCGGCAATCCTCCTGGGGCGGCGGGGCGTCCATGACGATGCGGGTGGCGCCGTCGGGCAGGGTGATGCGGAAATAGCGGCGGAAGCTGGCATCGGCGGAGGCCGGCACCAGGGGCGGGGCCGGCTGGCCGAGCACCTGGCCAAGCCAGGCGGAGAGGTCGTCGAGACGGGGCATGGAAGAGAGGGGCAAGGGGAAAGAAGTCGGAAGCAGAAGTCGGACGCGGCATCGGGTGCGAGGCGGCGAGCGATGCCACGATGCCTGGGGCGCTGTGCGCCCCCCGTTGGTCACCGCCGCCGTTGCTTTTCGGGGTGTCGCCAGCCTCGGGGGCACAGGGCGTATGGTGCTAGAATGCGACGATTTTACCATCCGGGCTGACCACGGCCGACCCGATGCACCCCTCCATCTTTCCCTATCGCCTGACGCCGCTTGCACTCTGCCTGTGTGCAGGGCTGGCCGCCCACGCCCACGCGGCCTCTTCCACGACCCCTTTTTCGGTCGATCCGGCCCTGCTCGGGTTGCCGCCGGCGACGCGTCCGATCCCCTCCCCGGCGCCTGCTTCGACCACCCCGTCCGGGACGGGGGATGCTCCTGCAGGCCCTGGTGTCGAGGTTCGCCCGGTCAGCCCCGCCGGGGTTGAGCCCGTACCGGCCCAGGCCCCGACTCCGACTCCGACTCCGACTCCGACTCCGACTCCGACTCCGACTCCGACTCCGACTCCGACTCCGACTCCGACTCCGACTCCGACTCCGACTCCGACTCCGACTCCGGCCCCGGCCCCGGCCCCGGCCCCGGCCCCGGCCCCGGCCCCGGCCCCGGCCCCGGCCCCGGCACCCGCACCCGCACCCGCACCCGCACCCGCACCCGCCCGGAATGCGGCTTCAGCCGGGGGCGTCGTCGTGACGATGGCGCCCTTTCGCGTCGACCCGGCCCTCCTCGGCCTACGGCCGCAGGCGCCACGCGCAGGCCAGTCTCCGGTCGCACCCGCTTCCGGCGCTCCGGTGGCGTCGCCCATCCCGCGCACAGCGAACACCGGGGAGGCCGTCGCGGCCGAGGCGTTGCCCGACGATCCGCTGCCGGGGCTGCACCTGGCCGCTTCGTCGCGTATGGGCGCTTTGCCCGAGCCGACTGGCGAAAGCCTGCCGACCTTTCTGCTGGCCGATCGCCTGTCGGGGGTGACCGATGTCACGACGGTGGCCGAGGGCAATGCGGAGTTGCGCCGCCTCAACAAGACCGTCACCGCGGACCGCATGACCTATCGTCATGTCGAGGACGAAGTGGAGGCGGAAGGCAACGTGGTGCTACGGGATCCGACCGGGACCGTGAAAGGCCCCTTGATGCGTCTGCAGGTGGATGCTCAGACCGGCTTCTTCGACACCCCCGAATTCAACTTCCAGCAGCAACGGGTGTTCCGGGACAACAACCCCTATTTCATCCCGGTCCCCGGTGCCACCAAGACCGAGGAAATCCGGCGCAACACCGTGATGCAGGGCAAGGCCGATCGCATCCTCTTCGAAGGCGAGCAGCAGTACCGCCTGGAGAACGCCACCTTCTCGACCTGCCTGGGACCCAACCCCGACTGGTACGGCCGTGTCAGCGACCTGGGCCTGGATTACGAGCGGGAAGAAGGCGAAGGGCGCAATGGGGTGCTGTATTTCAAGAACGTGCCCTTCCTCTACGCGCCGTTGATGTCGTTCGGTCTCAATCAGCAGCGCAAATCCGGTTTCTTGGCGCCGACCTTCGGGGCGACCTCCAACAGCGGTGCTGATTTTTCCCTGCCCTACTACGTCAACCTGGCGCCCAATTACGACCTCCTCGTCACCCCACGTGTGCTGACCAAACGGGGCGCCCTGGTTAATGGAGACTTCCGCTACCTGTCGTCAAGCTACAGCGGGCAGTTGCAGGCGGAATACCTGCCCAATGACAGCCTCAAAGGCTCCAGCCGGCACGCCTACAACCTGATGCACTTCCAGGATTTTGGCCGCGGGTTCACCGGGCGCCTCGATTTGCAGGGGGTGTCCGACGACACCTACTACACCGATCTGGCCAGCCGCTACGCCATCACCTCCCAGAACCAGCTGCTGCGCCGCGGCATGCTGACCTACTCCGGCGGGTGGTGGTCGGCGACAGGGATGGTGCAGAAATACCAGACCCTGCAGCCCGACCCCCTGGCCCCCGTAGCCAAACCGTACGCCCTGGAGCCCCAGATCACGGTGACAGCCCGGCGTCCGGATTTCTACACCACCGACCTGGCTTTCACCGGCTCCTACTCGGATTTCCGCCATCCGACCCTGGATGAAGGCAAGCGCGTCTATGCCTACCCGACGCTGGCGCTGCCGCTGCAGTCGGGCGGACTGTTCATCACCCCCAAGGTGGGCCTGAACATGGCCTCCTACAGTCTGAATCGCCAGCAGACCAGTGGTGAGAACTCGGTTTCCCGGGCGATCCCCGTTTTCAGCGTGGATACGGGAGCGGTGTTCGAACGCGATCTGCAATTGGGCGGCCAGGGCTTTACGCAAACCCTGGAGCCCCGGCTCTTCTACGTGAACATTCCGTACAAGGATCAGAGCAACGTTCCTCTCTTCGATACTTCGGCGTCGGACATCAACTTTGCCCAGATCTTTACCGAGAACCGCTACACCGGGGCAGACCGGGTCGGGGATGCCAACCAGTTGACCGTCGCCTTGGCCAGCCGCTTGATCCGTCCGGAAACCGGTGCCGAAGTGATCAAGGCCCTGGTGGGGCAGCGCCTTTACTTCAGCGACCAGAAGGTGACGCTCAACGCCGGGGACCCCCCGTCGACGGTCCGCCGCGCCGACTGGCTGTTCGCCCTGAACGGCCAGGTCGCGCCCTATACCACCTTCGATGCCGGCTGGCAGTACAACCCCCGGGATGCGCGCACCGAGCGCTTGTCCACCGTGCTGCGCTATCGTCCGGAAATCGGCAAGGTGCTGCAGGCGGGTTACCGTATCTCGCGCGATTCCGCGCCGCCGTTCAACGCCTCGATCCGGCAAATCGACCTGGCCGGGCAATGGCCCTTGGGCGGCCGCTGGTATGCCGTGGGGCGCTACAACTACTCCTTGCTCGACCAGCGTCTGCTCGAAGGCGTCGGTGGCCTGGAATACAACGGTGGCTGTTGGGTCGTACGCGGGGTGATGCAACAATTGGCCGTGACCTCGGCAACGCCCGTGCGCGCCTTCTTCATGCAATTGGAGCTGTCGGACTTTGCCAGCATCGGTTCCAATCCGCTGAGCATCCTGCGGCGTAACATTCCTGGCTATTCCCGCACCCTGCCGTCCGACGGCTCGGTGCCCGTTTCCCCTTACGAAGAAGCCCTATGATCCGCATGCTTCCTGCCGTTTTTCGCTCCTGCAGCGCCCACCGGCTGGTGTTGCTGGCCACCTTCTCTGCTGCCGTCCTGGCGCCCCTGACCAGTCTGCAGGCGGCCCCGCGCAACGAGCCGCTGGAGGCCGACCGCATCGTGGCCGTGGTCAATGACGAGGTGATCACCGCCAGCGACCTGCGCCAGCGCCTCGACCTGGCCCTGGCTCAGCTCAAGAGCCGGGGCACCTCCCTGCCGCCCAAGGAGGAACTGGAGCGCCAGATGCTCGAGCGCCTGGTGATGGACCGGGTGCAACTGCAACTGGCCCGGGATTCCGGGGTCAAGGTGTCCGATGCCGAGCTGGACCAGGCGATCGGCCGCATTGCCGCCAACAATAAGGTATCGGTGGTCGAGTTCCGCGCCATGCTGGAAAAGGACGGGGTGTCCTATCCCAAATTCCGCGAGGAAATCCGTAGCGAGATCATCATCTCGCGCCTGCGCGAGCGGGAAGTGGAAAACCGCATCACCATTTCCGACGGCGAGGTGGACAACTTCATTGCCGGCGAGCAGCGTGGTGGAGCGGCCAGCGGCGAAGAATTGCAGATTGCCCACATCCTGGTGCGCGCGCCGGAAGGCGCCAGTCCCGAGGCCCTGCAAAAGCTCCAGGCCAAGGCCGCCCAGGCGGCGGAACGGGCGCGCCAGGGCGAAGACTTCGCTCAGTTGGCGGCCTCCTACTCCGATGCGCCGGATGCCCTCAACGGTGGTGATCTGGGGTTCCGCACCCAGGACCGTCTGCCGACCATTTTTGCCCAGGCTGCGGCAGAACTGAATCCCGGTCAGAGCAGCGGCGTGCTGCGCAGCCCGGCCGGCTTCCACGTCATCAAGCTGGTGGCGAAGAAGGGGGGCGGCATGGATCTGCCCCCGGTGCAGCAGACCCGGGTGCGCCACATCCTGATCCGGGTCAACGAGGTGGTTTCCGAGGAAGAAGGCCGGCGCAAGCTGGCGGCCGTCAAGGAGCGTCTGGAAAAGGGCGGCGCCGACTTTGCCGAACTGGCCCGCCTCTATTCCCAGGACGGCTCTGCCGCCAAGGGGGGGGATTTGGGCTGGATCTATCCGGGCGACACCGTGCCCGAGTTCGAGCGGGCCATGAATGCCCTGACCCCCGGCCAGATCAGCGAACCGGTGCGCAGCCCCTTCGGCTGGCACTTGATCCAGGTTCAGGAGCGTCGCGTCCAGGACGTTTCCGACGAGCGTCGCCGCTCCATCGCCCGTCAAGCCCTGCGTGACCGCCGCTCCGACGACGCCTACCAGGACTGGCTGCGCCAGATCCGCGACCGGGCCTACGTGGAAATCCGCCTGGAGCGCGAATAATGGCCGCGGCCGAGCACAGCCCCCTGATCGCCATTACCAGTGGCGAGCCGGCGGGGATCGGTCCGGAGCTGTGCGTGCGCCTGGCCCAGGCGCGCTTTCCGGCGCGTCTGGTGGTGCTCGGTGACCGGGAGCTGATCGCCGAGCGGGCCCGGGCCACCGGCCAGGTAGTGGCGATCCGCGACTACGACCCCGGCCAGCCCGCCGGCCGGGCACCCTTTCCGGGCTGCCTGGAAGTGCTGCATGTGCCGCTGGCCGCGCCGTCCCAGGCCGGCCAACTCGACGCGCGCAACGGCGCCTACGTGCTCGCCCTGCTCGACCGGGCTCTGGCCGGCTGCGTTTCCGGCGAGTTCGCCGCCATGGTCACCGCTCCGGTGCACAAGGGCGTGATTAACGACGCCGGCGTGCCGTTCACCGGCCACACCGAATACTTGGCCGAGCACACATCCACCCCCCGGGTGGTGATGATGCTCGCCGGCGACGTGGGGGAGGGGGCCGACAGGCACCCCCTGCGCGTCGCCCTGGCCACCACCCACCTGCCGCTCAAGGATGTGCCGGGTGCCATCACCCCGGCCCTGCTGCGCGAGGTCATCACCATTCTCGATGCCGACCTCAAGCGCAAGTACGGTCTGGCCCGGCCGCGTATCCTGGTCACCGGCCTCAATCCCCACGCCGGGGAAGACGGCCACCTGGGGCGCGAGGAGATCGAGGTGATCACCCCGACTCTGGAGCAGTTGCGCCGCGAGGGTCTCGAACTGATCGGTCCCCTGCCTGCCGACACCCTGTTCACCCCGCCGGTGCTGGCCCGGGGCGATGCGGTGCTGGCCATGTATCACGACCAGGGCCTGGCCGTGCTCAAGTACGCCACCTTCGGCCAGGGCATCAATGTCACCCTGGGCCTGCCGGTGATCCGCACCTCGGTGGACCACGGCACCGCCCTGGCCCTGGCCGGTACCGGCCAGGCCGACCCGGGCAGCCTGTTCACCGCCGTGGACGAGGCCTGCCGCATGGCCGCCCTGGCGACCCCGGCCCGCTCCTAGTCCGTTTTCATGAAACATATTCCGCGCAAGCGTTTCGGCCAGAACTTCCTGGTCGACGTGCAACTCATCAATGCCATCGTCTCCGCCGTCAGTCCGGCCCGGGGCGATACGGTGGTGGAAATCGGCCCCGGCCTGGGGGCGATCACCGAACCCCTGCTGAAGCGGGTCGACCACTTGCATGTGGTCGAGATCGACCGGGACCTGATCGCCCGGCTGAAGCGCCTGCATGCCCCGGAGCGGGTGACCATCCACGAAGGCGACGCCCTGGCCTTCGACTTCAGCCGCCTGGCGCCTGGCCAGGGTGGGCTGCGCATCGTCGGCAACCTGCCCTACAACATCTCCACGCCGCTCCTCTTCCATCTGGCCGAGGCTGCCGAGCACGTGCGCGACATGCACTTCATGCTGCAAAAAGAAGTAGTCGAGCGCATGGTGGCCGGTCCCGGTGATAGCGACCGGGGACGCCTGTCGGTGATGTTGCAGTATCGCTTCGACCTGGAGTGGCTGATCGACGTGCCGCCGGAATCCTTCGATCCGCCACCCAAGGTGGATTCGGCGGTGGTTCGCCTCACCCCCAAGCCCCGGGAGGCGTTGCTGCCGGTGCAGGACTGGACGGTGTTCGACCGGGTGGTTACCGCCGCCTTTTCCCAGCGGCGCAAGATGGTGCGCAACACCCTCAAGCCGGTGTGCGCCCCCGCCGACCTGGACGCCGTGGGTATCGATCCCCAGGCCCGGGCCGAGGATCTGACTCTGGAGGCCTTTGTCGCCCTGGCCAACCGGATGGCGGCGACGCCTGTCCCGCCGCCGGCGGCGTGATCTGATCCGGGCCGGGCATGCGCTCGGCGGAACGCGACCGCGGCGCCAGGCCCGCCCCTCTGCCGACGGCTAATCTTCCTTTTGATGGCTCTCGATAATGAGGCGGACGATCAGGTCGCAGGAAAGCCCAGTGCGGGCGGCGAATTCGTCTAGCTTGGCGCAAACGGCCGGGTCGATCAGGAAGGCGGCCTGCTTGATGTCCTCGCCGACGACGCGGCCTGTTTCGAAGCGGGCTTTGAGCGCATCGATGATGGTTTCGATGGTCGCTTCGGCAATGTAGGTTTCCAGTGCCTTGGCCATGAGCCCGCTTTTCTTGAGCTCATTTTTGTTTTCTTCAGTTATGCGAGCAGTCAGGAATTTGGGGTGCATGGTCGTACTCACTCCTCTTCGGGGCTAATTGCACTATAAGAGTGTAGGTCCGCCAAAAAATTGCTTCGGATCGCAGAGGTCGGCTGCTGGGCGAGGTTTTCGCCAGCGAAAACCTGCACTGATTGCTCTCCATGCACTTAGCTTAGTGGCCGCCAGAAGCCTTTAGTTGCTGGGGCTGGGCGCTTAGCGTCATGGCGGCAGCGGTACGGTCGTTTGCCTCGCCGGGCCAGGAGGCATTGTGTTAGCTGCGGCGCATCCGGGGGAGTGGGGCATGTTCCCGCTCCCTTCGCTGCCCAGACGGGAAAGCCGTTGTGCGGACGAAAAAAAGCGCGGAGGCGACCTCTCGGTCTGTCCGCGCTAAGGGTGGAAACTGCTATGCCTCTGCACCGCCGGGTGAGCAACGTGACTGGATCACTCCGGAATGGGGCGACAGAGGTGCCCGACGCTTACTTGGTCGAGCAGGTCTTGATGCCGAACAGGCTGTAAGCCGGGCACCAACCCATCAATCCCGTGGCCAGAGGCACCACGCCGATGTAACCCCACGGTCCGATCACGCCGGCCAGGGCCAGGCCGATCAGCACGACGCCGGCGCCGATGCGCGCCACCTTGTCCATACCGCCTACGTTTGCCTTCATGGCTGCCTCCTCAGGTTTATCACCGTTTCATGATAGACCCGGGGCCGGGATTCGTCTGTGACCCCGGTTACATAAAAAGCAATTTTCTAATGGCTTCCCGGAAAGCAAGACTGGGAGCGGACTTTCAAAGGCATGCCGTGAAACTCCGCGCCTGGTGCGGGGCTCGCTCAGTGGTTGGCGTCGGCCAACCGGCGCAGGGCGGCACTGTCGAGCAGGTCGATCCCGCCCCGGGAGAGGCGCACCCAGCCGGCGTCGGCGAACTGCTTGAGCAGGCGCGAGACGATCTCACGCACGCTGCCCAACTCTTCGGCCAATTGCTGGTGGGTGGCATTGATCCGTCCATCGGCGCCAAGCCCGCCCCGGGCCAGCAGCAGGCGGGCCAGGCGCTGGTCGAGGCGCTGGAAGGCCACCTCCTCCACCAGAGTCATCAGGTCGGCGAGGCGATCGGCGAAGAGGTGGAAGACGAACTCGCGGAATGGGGCGTGTTCGGCCAGTAGCCGGTCGAACAGGGGGCGGGGCAGCAGGGTCAGGGTGACCGGCGTCAGGGCTTCGCCCCGGGCCGGGTAGGGGCTGCGGCCGAGCAGGCAGCTGCTGGTGATCAGGCAGCTGGCGCCGGGCTCTACCTGGTAGAGCATCAATTCACGCCCGGACGCGGCGGATTTGACCACCTTGACCGTCCCGTCGAGCACCAGGGGGAAACCCTGGCAGGGCTGCTGTTCCGAGAACAGCACGGTCCCGGCCGGCACCGTCATCAGCGGCGGCAGGGCGGCCAGGGTGTCCGCCGGCAACCCGGCCAGGCAGGGGTAGCGCTCGGTCAGCGCAGTCAGCGGGGGCAGGGCCGGCGGGGGCGCAACAGGGGCAAGATCGGCGGTGGTCATGGCGCAGGACGGGGTGGGGGGGCAGGAAGTGCGGTCGTCGTTTCAGCCCGGGCTCAACCCAGGGTGGCGATCACCGGGGCGTGGTCGGAGGGGCGTTCCTTCTTGCGCAGATGACGCTCGATGCGCGCCGCGGTGCAGCGGGCCGCCAGAGGGGCGGAGAGCAGTACGTGGTCGATGCGCAGCCCCAGGTTCTTCTGGAAACCCAGGTTGCGGTAGTCCCACCAGGAAAAGCTGCGTTCGGCCTGGGGAAACAGTCGGTAGGCATCCACCAGTCCCAGGGCGATCAGGTCGCGGAAAGCCTGGCGCTCGGGGTCGGAACAGAGGATCTGGCCGGCCCAGGCGACCGGGTCGTGCACGTCCGCGTCTTCCGGCGCGATGTTGTAATCGCCGCACAGGGCCAGGCGCGGGTGGCTGGCCAGCTCGTCGGCTAGCCAGTCGTGCAGGGCGGTGAGCCACTGAAGCTTGTAGGCGTACTTGTCGGAGCCCACGGCCTGGCCGTTGGGGAAATAGGCCCCCACGACCCGAACATCGCCGTCGGGGGCGGCCACGGTAGCTGAGATCAGGCGTTTTTGCGGATCGTCGAAGCGGGGGTTGCCGACCACCACATCGGCCAGGGGCAGGCGGGAGACGATGGCCACGCCGTTGTAGGTCTTTTGCCCGGCAAAGGCGACCTGGTAGCCGGCGGCCTCGATCTCGGCGGTGGGAAAGGCGTGGTCTTCGAGCTTGGTTTCTTGCAGGCAGACCACGGTGGGATTGGCTTCGGCCAGCCATTCGAGCAGATGGGGCAGGCGTACCTTGAGGGAGTTGACGTTCCAGGTGGCGATCGAGAACGGCGTAGTGGATTCAGGGGCGGACAACGGGGTTTCTCTCGACAGGGGCGGGGCTACGAGATGGCGGGCCGGGGCCCGGACCGCTCCGTGCGCCGCGCCCGGATTTATTTGGTTTTGGGGTAGCCGGCCAGGTCGAGCAGGTCGTTCCAGGCTTCGGCGTGGAAGCCGGAAGCGACCTCCCGTCCCACGGTGAGGGTGGGCACGGCCGGATCGTTCGTCAGCTGCTTCAGGGCGCGCAGATCGGCTTCGCTGCGCACCGGCCTTTCGGCAAAGGGGATGCCCCGGCTGGAGAGCAGCGTCTTGGCCTGGTCGCAGCGGTCGCCGCATTCGCTGGCGGTGTACAGCACCACCGGGTATTTACCGCTGGCGGTGCGCACATCGAAGCGGGCGGGCGGCGTGGTGGCCTCGTTCATGCGCAGCACCACCACATCCCGGGCATCCTTGGGCGGCGCCGTATCGGAAACCACGACCCGTCCGGATTTATCGACCCAGCGGTAGGTGATCTGGGCGTCGGCGGATCCGGCGCCGACGCCGAGCAGCAGCGCGAACAGCGCGGCCGGCAGGCGAACGGGGCGTCGGGCGACGGTGTGCGTGGTTTCCATGGAAGACTCCTTCCTAGGCAGCGACCATCCCATTATGCCGCAGGAGGGCGTCCACCGACGGCTCCCGGCCGCGGAAGGCCTTGAACGACTCGATGGCCGGGCGGGAGCCGCCCACAGCCAGGATCTCGCGCAGGAAGCGGGCGCCGGTGGCGGCGTCGAGCGGGTTGCCGGCCTCCTCGAAGGCAGCGTAGGCGTCCGCCGACAGTACTTCGGCCCACTTGTAGCTGTAGTAGCCGGCGGCGTAACCGCCGCCGAAGATGTGGGAGAAGCTGTTGGGGAAACGGTGCCAGGGCGGCGGGATCAGCACCGCCACCTCCTGGCGCACTTGGTGGAGCAGGTCGAGCACACTGCGCTGGCCCTGTGGGTCGAAGTCGGCGTGGAGCAGCATGTCGAACAGGCTGAATTCGAGCTGGCGCACCATGCCCATGCCGGCGAGGAAGTTCTTGGCCGCCAGCATCTTGTCGAACAGGGCGCGGGGCAGGGGGGCGCGGGTATCCACGTGGGCGGTCATGTGGGCGAGCACGTCCCACTCCCAGCAGAAGTTCTCCATGAACTGGGAGGGCAGTTCCACCGCGTCCCATTCCACGCCGTGGATGCCGGACACCGGCAGCTCTTCCACCTGGGAGAGCAGGTGGTGCAGGCCATGGCCGGTTTCGTGGAACAGGGTGATCACGTCGTCGTGGCTGAAGGTGGCCGGCTTGTTGCCGACGGGGGCCGGGAAGTTGCAGTTGAGGTAGGCCACCGGGGTCTGGATGGCGCCGTTCTTGAGGCGACGGGTCACCGCCTCGTCCATCCAGGCGCCGCCGCGCTTGGTTTCCCGGGCGTACAGGTCCAGGTAGAACTGGCCCACCAGGGCGCCGTTTCGCTCGATGCGGAAGAAGCGCACGTCCGGGTGCCAGGCGGGAGCGCTATCGGGTTTCACCTGCACCGAGAACAGGGATTCGATCACCCGGAACAGGCCGGCCAGCACCTGGGGCTCGGGGAAGTATTCCTTCACCTCCTGCTCGGAGAAGCTGTAGCGGGCCTGCTTGAGCTTTTCGGCGGCGTAGGAGACGTCCCAGGGCTGCAGGTCGGCCAGGTTCAGCTCCTTGGCGGCGAAGTTGCGCAACTCGGCCACGTCCTGCTCGGCGAAGGGCTTGGCCTTGGCCGCCAGTTCGCGCAGGAAGGCCAGCACCTGGGCCGGGGATTCGGCCATCTTGGGCACCAGGGAAATCTCGGCGAAGTTGGCGTAGCCGAGCAGCTGGGCCTCCTCCCGCTTGAGTTCCAGGAGGCGGGCGATCAGCGGGGCGTTGTCCCATTCCGGCTTGCTGCCGTGCTCGGGGAACTCGGCGGCCCGGGTGGCGTAGGCCCGGTACATCAGCTCGCGCAGGGGGCGGTGCTCGGCGTACTGCAGCACCGGCAGGTAGGAGGGGGCGTGCAGGGTGAATTTCCAGCCCTTCTCCCCGGCCTTTTCGGCGGCGGCCTGGGCGGCTTCCTGCACGTCCTCCGGCAGGCCGGCCAGTTGGGCGGCGTCGGTGACCAGGTGGGCGAAGGCGTTGGTGGCGTCGAGCAGGTTTTCCGAGAACTTGGCGGACAGCCCGGCCAGCTCCTCCTGGATGGCCTGGAAGCGGGGCTTCACGTCTTCCGGCAGCTCGGCGCCGGACAGGCGGAAGTCGCGCACTTCGTTATCGACGATCTTCTGCTGGGTCGGTGTCAGGGTGGCGTATTCGGCGCTGTTGCGCAGGGCCTTGTACTTTTCGAACAGGGCCAGGTTCTGGCCCAGCTCGGTGTAGAAGCGGGTCACTTCCGGCAGCAGGTCGTTGTAGGTCTCGCGCCATTCCGGCACGTCGTTCACCGAGTGCAGGTGGCCGACGATGCCCCAGGCCCGGGACAGGGGCTCCAGGCCGTCGGTGAGCGGGGCGGCGAAGCCGGCCCAGGTGGCCGGGCTGCCGGCGGCGGTGAGGGTCTGCACCAGGGCGCGGCCGTCGGCGAGCAGCTGCTCAACGGCGGGGCGGACGTGGGCCGGGGTGATGGCGTCGAAGCGGGGCAGGCCGGAGAAGTCGAGCAAAGGATTTGCGAGCAGGGGATTGGCGGTCATTGTTGTCATGGGGATCGAGCGGAAATCAAAACGGCGCCGGGCGGCAGGTACCGGGCCCGGCGGAAAATTGGGTGACACGTTGCAAAAAGGTGTGCTTCGGAAAGCCGCGCCAGTCGTGGCGTTTGGCGCTGCATGCCCGGAGAGCGAGGCGGGGCGCGGGGTTTGCGCCAGGGGCCTTGCACAGCAAGGCTGGGCGCCGCTTTCCGCCCATTCAGTTCATTCTACAAGGTCTCGGTAGGCATGCCAGGTGGCGTGGCCGAGTAGGGGCACGATCACCACCAGGCCGACCATGATGGTGGCGAAGCCGATCAGCACCAGGGCGACGATCAGCCCGGACCAGAGCAGCATCGGGAAGACGTTTTCCGATACCGCGGTAATGCTCGCCTCCACAGCGTCGGCCAGGCGCCCGCCCCGGTCCACCAGCACCGGGGCGGTGATCACCGAGACCAGGAAGCACAGGGCGGCGATCACCCCGCCGGAAAGGATCCAGGCCATGGCCAGGATCGGGTGGTGGGGCGAGAGGAAGATTTCGCGCAACAGTCCGACGAAATCCCACAGATCGGCACTGCCGAGGAGAAAGGCGAGGATGGCCACGGTGAGCCGCTCCCAACAGAAATAGAACAGGGCGAGCAGCACGCCGTAAGCCGCCAGGGGGCGCCAGCAGCGGCGCAACCCGGTCAGGGCCATGACCGCGTCCACCGGTTCGTCGGCGGCGCTGCGCCGCGACAGTTCGTAAAAGCCCACGGCCAGGAGCGGCCCCACCAGCAGGAATCCGGACAGGGCGGCCATGGCCGTGCGCGGGTGCTGGTCGCCGAGCAGCAGCACGGCAAAACCGATGGCGGCGAACAGGGCGCCGTAGGCCAGGCTGGCGGTGGGGGTGCGCTGCAGATCGCCCCAGCCGCGGCGCAGCCAGGCGAACGGGCGGCTCAATTCGACTCGGCGGATGCGCAGCCGGCCCGCCGATAGCGGGGAAGGGGCAGAGCGGGGTGGGGTGGGAGTGAAATCCGGTTGGGAACCAGTAAACATCGCCGCCTCCAGGGGGCATGGGTCTCCTTATGACCCCGGGGTGGCGCGGTGGTTCTCCGGATATGCAGCGGGGCAGGGATCCGGCTGCACGTGGCCCCGGGGCGCGTGCGGCGGCCCGGGGCATGGCCGCTTACTCGGCCAGGGGCTTGCCGGAAAGGCGCTCGAAGGCTTCCCGGTACTTGGCGGCGGTGACGGCGATCACCTCGTCGGGCAGCTCCGGGCCGGGGGCCTTCTTGCCCCAGTCCTTGAGGGTTTCCAGGTAGTCGCGCACGAACTGCTTGTCGAAGGACGGTGGGTTGCGGCCCTCGGCCCATTCGTCGCGAGGCCAGAAGCGGGAGGAGTCCGGGGTGAGGGCCTCGTCGATCAGGTGCAGGGTGCCCTTGTCGTCGATGCCGAATTCGAACTTGGTGTCGGCGATCAGGATGCCCCGGGTGGCGGCGTAGTCGGCCGCTTCGGTGTATAGACGGATCGCCACGTCGCGGGCCTCGGTGGCCAGCTGAGCGCCGGTCTTGCCGGTGCCGTAGAGGGCGTCGGCGAGCACCGCGGCGCAGTGGGTCTGGGCCTGCTCGAAGGAGATGTTCTCGTCGTGGTCGCCCACCTCGGCCTTGGTGGCCGGGGTGAAGATCGGCTCGGGTAGCTTGGCGGCCATTTTCAGGCCGGCGGGCAGCTTGATGCCGCAGACGGTGCCGGTTTCCTGGTAGTCCTTCCAGCCGGAGCCGATCAGGTAGCCGCGCACCACCGCCTCGATGGGCAGGGGCTTCAAACGCTTGACCACCAGGGAGCGGCCGCGCACCTGCTCGCGCTCGTTCTCGGCCACCACGGTTTCCGGGTCGATGCCGGTGAGCTGGCTGGGGACGATGTGGGCGAGCCGGTCGAACCAGAAGTTGGCGGCCTGGGTGAGCACCTTGCCCTTGCCCGGAATCGGGTTGGGCAGGATCACGTCGAAGGCCGACAGGCGGTCGGAGGTGACGATGAGGAGCTTGTCGTCGCCCACGGCGTAGATGTCCCGGACCTTGCCCCGGGCGATCAGAGGCAGGCTGGTGATGGTGGATTCGAACAGGGCAGCGGTCACGGTAGGGTTCCTGAAAGTGACGGAATGAAAAGGGAAAACGGGACGGAAATAGACGAGAAACGGACGAGAAGGCGGTGGCTCAGTGCAGCCCTTCTTCTTCGGCGGCCAGGGCGCGGCGCATGCGGCGGATGCTGATCGCCACCAGGGCGCCGATCACCGGCACGGCGATGGCGGTGATGACTTCGTAGGAGGGGCCGCCGGTCATGGATTTCATCCCCTTGTAGACGTAAGTCACCAATTGGGAAGCGTAGTAGGTGATGGCCACCACCGACAGGCCTTCGACGGTTTCCTGGAGGCGCAGCTGGAGCTTGGCGCGCCGGTTCATCTGGGTCAGCAGCTCCTGGTTCTGGCGCTCCAGCTCAATGTCCACCCGGGTGCGCAGCAGGGCGCTCTTGCGCGCGATGCGGGTGGACAGCTCGGTCTGGCGCCGCGCCACCGACAGGCAGGTGCTAATGGCCGGGGCCAGGCGGCGTTCCATGAACTCGTCGATGGGTGGAAAGCCGGCGATGCGCTGCTCGCGCAGGTCGCGGATACGCTGCTGCACCAGGGCGTAGTAGGCCTCGGCGGCGCCGAAGCGGAAGGCGGTGCGGGTCACCGAGCGTTCGACCTCGGCGGCCAGGCGGGTCAGGCGGGTGAGCAGGACGCGCTCGTCCTCGGTGCTGCGCGCCTCGCCCATGCGGTCCATCAGGTCGGCCAGCTCGCCCTCGGCCCGGGCCAGGAAGCGGCCCACTTCCTTGGCCACCGGAAAGGCCAGCAGGGCCATCATGCGGTAGGTCTCGATCTCCAGCAGGCGCTGCACGGTGCGCCCGGCCTGGCGGTGGGTCAGGTGATCGTCGAGGACCAGGAAGCGAGAGTAGCCGTCGTGCAGCTGAAAGTCGGAATACACCCAGGCGGCGCCGTCGGCCACCTGGCTCGCCACCACCGTGTCACCGCGCTGGGCCAGGTCGGCGAGCACCGTTTCCGGCGCCATGTCGGCGGCGGGGCGCAGTTCGATGTGGGTGGCCACTAGCACGGTGCCGGGGATGGCCGCCAGCCAGTCGGCGGGCAGGGCCGACAGGGCCGAGGTGTACAGGGGGTCGCCGGGCTGGCGGCGGCGGAAGAAGGTGTAGCTGGAAAATTCGTTGTGCCGCTCCCACTTCAGGCGCAGGTCGCCGGCTTCCATCACCCAATGGTCGCCCTGGATCACCGGACACAGCTGGGTGCCCAGGGTGCCGCACAGCTGGTGCAGGTGCGCCTCCTCGGTAGCGGCATCGCCGCCGTCGTGGAGCACCGCCAGATAGCTGATCCATTCTGCGCCGGACAGCGCCATGGGCGGCCGGGAATGGACCTCGTCGTTGAGGCGCTGGCGCAGGGGGTGTTCGCGGAAGGCGGTCATAAATGGGGCGGTGGGGGCGTGGGTGGCGGTCGACTTTGCCAGCCGGGGCGGCGGCTGACAAGAATGGCTCAGGCGCTCTCGATGCGGCTGTAGCCCACGTAGCGGGCGGTAAAGTCCGCTTTGCCCCGGGCCAGGAAGGCGGCGACGTCCCATTCCCCCGGCTGCAGCAGGTAGGCGTACTGGGGGCGGAAAAGGTAGGTCTCGGCCTCGACCGGGCTGCCATCGTCCAAGGTCACGGTGACCGTGCGGCGCTCGTAGTACGGCCCTTCGAAGCGGTCGAGCTGGGCCAGGGCTGCGTCGTCCACGTTACGGTAGAGCACGCCGACCACTGTGCCGGGCCCCGGCACCATGCCCGGGTAGGCCTCGTCTTGCACCGGGTGGCGCACGTGGCCGGCCAGCCGGGCGGGCTGGCCGGGGTAGGCGGTGCCGCACACGGCGGCCATGATGTCGTCGCACATCAGGGAACCGTAGGTGAAGCAGTGACGGGGCATGAAAAGTCTCCGGGACTTGCAAGCAAGACGGCATCGCCGTGGCGATGCCGTCTTGGTGCAGGCAAGCGGTGCGCTGGGCGAACGCTTAGCGGACGATCTGGTTCAGTTCGCCCTTCTTGTAGCGCTCGGCCATCTTGTCCAGGGACACGGGCACGATCTTGCTCGCCTGACCTTCGCAGCCGAAGGCCTGGTAACGGGCCACGCAGATCTTCTTGGCCGCTTCCCGGGCGGGCTTGAGGAAGTCGCGGGGGTCGAACTTGGCGGGGTTCTCGACCAAGTAGCGGCGCACCGCGCCGGTCATGGCCAGGCGGATGTCGGTGTCGATGTTCACCTTGCGCACGCCGTGCTTGATGCCCTTGACGATCTCTTCCACGGGCACGCCGTAGGTTTCCTTCATGTCGCCGCCGAACTGGCGGATCTCTTCCAGCAGTTCCTGGGGCACCGAGGAGGACCCGTGCATCACTAGGTGGGTGTTGGGGATGCGGGCGTGGATCTCGGCGATGCGGTCGATGGCCAGGATGTCGCCGGTGGGCTTCTTGGTGAACTTGTAGGCGCCGTGGCTGGTGCCGATGGCGATGGCCAGGGCGTCGCAGTTGGTCTGCTTGACGAAGTCGGCGGCCTGGTCCGGGTCGGTCAGCAGCTGGTCGCGGGTCATGGTGCCCTCGGCGCCGTGGCCGTCTTCCTTGTCGCCCTTCATGGTTTCCAGGGAACCGAGCACGCCCAGTTCGCCTTCCACCGACACGCCGATGGCGTGGGCCAGTTCGGTGACCTTCTTGGTCACGGCCACGTTGTACTCGAAGGAGGCGACGGACTTGCCGTCCTCTTCCAGGGAACCGTCCATCATCACCGAGGAGAAGCCGGAGCGGATCGCGGCCATGCACACGGCGGGGGACTGGCCGTGGTCCTGGTGCATCACCACGGGGATGTGGGGATAGGCTTCCAGGGCGGCGAGGATCTGGTGGCGCAGGAACGGCTCGCCGGCGTATTTCCGGGCACCGGCGGAGGCCTGCATGATCACCGGGGCGTTCACCTCGTTGGCGGCTTCCATGATGGCCCAGACCTGCTCCATGTTGTTCACGTTGAACGCGGGCAGGCCATAGCCATTCTCGGCGGCGTGGTCGAGGAGTTGGCGCATCGAAACGAGAGGCATGGTGGTCTTCCTAAAATAACAAAGGCCCCGGGGGCAAAGGCGGGCATTTTACCCCGTTTCCTTGCACTCCCGGAGCCCGGCCGCAGGGCCGCGATGGTGGGGGTTAGAGCTTGCGCTCCCGGGCCGCCCGGGCCTGGTCGGCCTGCAGGTGGGGCACCAGGGCCGCCGGCACCGGGGCGCCGAAACGCTCGGCGTGGACCAGGGTTTCCAGGGGCAGGCGGGAACGCCACCCGGCGGTTTCCAGTTCGGGTTTGTCGAAGAAGTGGCTGACCCGGCCGATGCATAGGTAGGCGATCGGGATCACCCGCTCGGGAATGTCGAGGATTTCCTTCAGCCGTGCCTGGTGGAAGATCGACACCCAGCCGACCCCGAGGCCCTCGGCCCGGGCCGCCAGCCACAGGTTCTGCACGGCGCAGACGGCGCTGTAGATGTCCATCACCTTGAGGTGGGTGCGACCGATCACCACCGGGCCGGCCCGGTCCCGGTCGCAGGTGATGCACAGGTTGATCGGCGCTTCCTCGATGCCTTCGAGCTTGAGCGAGCGGTAGGTGCCCTGGCGGTGCGCCTCGAACATTTCCGCCGCCTCCCGGTTGGCCTCGTCGAAGGCGCCGTGGACCGCCGCCTTGGTGGCCGGGTCCTTGACCACGATGAAGCTCCAGGGTTGCATGAAGCCCACCGAGGGGGCGAAGTGGGCGGCGGTGAGCAGGCGCGACAGCACCTCGTCCGGCACCGGGTCGGGGAGGAACTGGCCGCGCACGTCGCGGCGCGAAAAGATGGTGTGGTAGAGGGCTTCCCGGGCTTCGGCGGTGAAGTCGGGCATGGCCTGGTGGCCGGCGGGCGTGGAGGAGGCGGCGAGGGTCGCCGGGATGCTGCAGTCGGTCTTCATGGAGTCCCCTTGTGAAGAACGGTGGCGGACCGCCTGGCCGTGCGGTCCGTCGAAACTCCTCCAGGCCGGTCTTCTGACTCGGGATCGTCCCGCCGGCGCGCCTTCCCGATCGGAAATCCGCAGCGGCGGCGATCAGTGGCATGTGCGTCGGCAGTCCCCCTCACAGCGTTGGGCACGTCGCGGAATTGCCCTGCCGGTGGCGGGGCGCACCGCGTTCCCGATTCTCCCTTGCGGGCACCTGGAAGGCGTGGGTGTCATGCTGCCCGGCAGAACCGGGCGCGGCGATTCTAGCAGAGGTGCGGGGGCGGGATTGCCGCCGGCAATGAAACGATCCGGCCCGGCCGGCCTCTAATGTTTTACCCCCCACCACCGGAGACAGCCATGGGCTGGATCGTCACGCTTCTGGTCGGCGGCTTGATCGGCTGGATCGCGAGCCGCATCATGAACACCGATGCCCAGCAGGGCATCATTGCCAACGTTCTGGTCGGGATCATCGGCTCGGCGTTGGGGCGCTGGTTCTTCGGCGACGTGATCGGCATCGGCGCAGCAGAAAGCGCCGGCAGCTTTTCCCTGGTCGGGCTGGCTTTCGGCGTGCTCGGGGCGGTGATTCTGATCGCCCTGCTCAAGGTGGTGGGGGTGTTCCGCTAACGCCATCAGGCACCACTGCCGGTGGGGATGCCTGGCTGAAACGCCGCGCCCCTGGCCGATCTCCAAAGGGGGGGGCCGGAGATCGGCCAGGGGCGCGGCGTTTGGCGATGGAGGCGTGAAGATGCCCGTCCCGCCTGGGGTTTGGGGCAGGGGCTTAAACGGTGGGCGCCTGGTGCTCGCCGACCCGGACGATCTTCAGGGTGTTGGTGCCCCCCGGGGTGCCGATCGGCTCGCCGATGGTGAGCACGATCAGGTCGCCCTTGTCGACCACGCCCCGGGCCAGCAGCAGCTGCTCGGCGTCGGCCAGCAGCAGTTCCCGCTCGGTGTGCTGCTCGCCCATCAGCAGGGGGCAGACTTCCCGGTAGAGGGTCATGCGCCCCACGGCGGCCGGGTCCGGGGTCAGGGCGTAGACCGGCACGCCGCAGTTGAGGCGGCTCATCCACAATG
The DNA here is from genome assembly GCF_008274805.1 of Oryzomicrobium terrae. NCBI lineage: Bacteria > Pseudomonadati > Pseudomonadota > Betaproteobacteria > Rhodocyclales > Rhodocyclaceae > Oryzomicrobium > Oryzomicrobium terrae. The sequence continues at coordinate 2,933,705 of NZ_CP022579.1, read as the reverse complement.
CGGTGGAGCCGGACTGGGACAGGGCGGCGATGGCCTTCACCTTGAGGTGGTGGGCGGTCCAGATGGCGGCCATGGCGATCGACTGGTCGATGCGGGTGAAGATACGGTCGAGGAATTCCCGGTCCAGGGTCACTTCCGCCGAGCGCTCGGCCTCGACGCACACCCGCACCATGGCTTCCACCGTCTCCACCGGGTAGGCGCCCGAGGCGGTCTCGGCCGACAGCATCACCGCGTCGGTGCCGTCGAGCACGGCGTTGGCCACGTCGGACACCTCGGCCCGGGTCGGCACCGGCGAATGGATCATCGATTCCATCATCTGGGTGGCGGTGATCGCCACCTTGTTCTTCTCCCGGGCCATGCGGATCATCTTCTTCTGCAGGGCCGGCACGGCGGCGTCGCCCACTTCCACCGCCAGGTCGCCCCGGGCCACCATGACGCCGTCGGAGGCGTCGAGCACCTCGCCCAGGTTTTCCACCGCCTCGGTGCGCTCGATCTTTGCGATCAGCAGCGCCCGGCCGCCGGCGGCGCGCAGCAGCTGGCGGGCCATGTACATGTCGGCGGCGCTCTTGGGGAAGGACACGGCGAGAAAATCGACGCCCAGCTGGGCGGCCACCTTCAGGTCTTCCATGTCCTTGGCGGTGAGCGCCGGGGCGGACAGGCCGCCGCCCTGACGGTTGATGCCCTTGTTGTTGGACAGCTCGCCGCCGTGGCGCACCGTGCAGTGGATTTCCGGACCGGCCACGCGCACCACGTCGAGCACGATGCGGCCGTCGTCGAGCAGCAGCACCGAGCCGGCGGACACGTCCTTGGGCAGGTCCTTGTAGTCCAGCCCGACCCGCTCGTCGTTGCCCAGGTCGCAGGCGGCGTCGAGGATGAAGGCCTGGCCCTTGGCCAGGGTCACCTTGCCGGCGGCAAACTTGCCGACGCGGATCTTCGGCCCCTGCAGGTCGGCCAGGATGCCCACCGGCCGGCCCACCTGCTCGGCGGCGGCGCGCACCGCAGCCACCCGGGCGATGTGGTCCTCGGCCTTGCCGTGGGAGAAGTTCAGGCGCACCACGTCTACCCCGGCGGCGATCATGCGGGTCAGGGTCTCGGCATCGCTGGAGGCGGGGCCGAGGGTGGCGACGATCTTGGTATGGCGGGGCATGGACGGTCCTCCGTTCTGTGGTTATGGTGAGGATTCTAACGCGCCCGCGCCGCCGTCTCCCACGGCATCACCCCAATCTCCGCGCCCCGCCTGGGGCCCGCTACACTTCGCACCACTATGCTGATCAATTGCGTCGCCTACCGAGAAGGCAAAAAACTCGCCGATATCTCCATTGCCGAAATCAGCGACTACCTGGTCCTCCCCGGCTGTTTCGTCTGGGTCGCCCTGCGCGACGCCACCCGGGAAGAACTGGAGGAAATGCGCCAGGAGTTCCACCTCCACGAACTGGCGGTGGAAGACGCCTTGCACGGCCACCAGCGGCCCAAGGTCGAGGAATACGACGATTCCCTGTTTGCCGTGATGCAGCTGATCGAAATGCAGGACGGCGAACTGAACTGCGGCGAGGTGGATGTCTTCGTCGGCCACAACTACGTGCTGTCGGTGCGCAACCGCAGCAGCCACGACTTCCTCGGCGTGCGCGGCCGCTGCGAGCGCGAGCCGCACCGCCTCAAGGACGGCGCCGGCTTCGTCTTCTACGCCCTGATGGACGCGGTGGTGGATCGCTATTTCCCGGTGCTGAGCGAACTGGAGGCCGAGCTGGAAACGGTGGAGGAGCAGATCTTCGCCAAGGGCGCCGCCCGCTCCAACATCGAGCGCCTCTACCAACTCAAGCGCAAGGTCACCGAACTACGCCACGCCGTTTCGCCCCTCATGGAAGCGGCGGGCAAGCTGGCCGGCGGCCGGGTGCCGGAGGTCTGCGCCAGCAGCCAGCACTACTTCCGCGACGTTTACGACCACCTGGTGCGCATCAACGCCGCCCTCGACGCCTGCCGCGACACCATCGGCACCGCCATGCAGGTGAATCTGTCCATGGTCACCATCGAAGAAAACGAGGTGAACAAGAAGCTCGCCGCCTGGGCCGGTATCTTCGCCGTGGCCACCGCCTTCGCCGGCATCTGGGGCATGAACTTCAAGGCCATGCCCGAACTGGACTGGGAATTCGGCTACCCCATGGCCCTGGGAGTGATCGCGATGACCTGCGGCTACCTGTACTACCGCTTCAAGCGGGCCAAGTGGCTGTGACCAAGCCTGGGGGTGGATGGAGAGGGGAGATGCCGCGGAGAGGGTGATTCCACGCCGCCCGTCCGTGCCGCCCTGCGAAAAAGCCCCGTTGTTTGGCTATATATAAAGTTCAACGGGTTTCTCTGGAGGCGGGAACATGAACAAGATCGGTGCCGCGCTTGCGGCTGTGGTGATCGGGGTCGGCGGCCTGGGAGGTTGTGCCGACATGAGCGAAACCCAGCGCACCACCGGAACGGGGGCAGCCATCGGCGCCCTGGCCGGGGCGGTGGTGGGCGGCGCGACTCACGGCGGGCGTGGCGCCGCCACCGGGGCGGTGCTCGGCGGGGCCCTTGGGGCCGGGGGCGGCTACCTGTGGTCGCGGCACATGCAGGAGCAGAAAGCCGCCATGGAACAGGCCACCCAGGGGACCGGGGTGAAGGTCAGCCAGACCGCTGACAACCAGTTGAAGCTCGATATCCCCAGCGACATTTCCTTCGATTCGGGCAGCTACGTGATCAAGCCTAACCTGCGGCCGATCCTGGACCGCTTCGCCACCACCCTGAACCAGAACCCGGTGACCACGGTGCGCATCGTCGGCCATACCGACAACACCGGCTCGGACGCGATCAATCAGCCCCTGTCGGTGAACCGGGCCAGTGCCACCCGGGACTACCTGGTGGAGCGGGGCGTGGCGATGAACCGGATCAGCATCGACGGCCGGGGCGCGCGGGAACCGGTGGCCGACAACGGCACCGCCGCTGGCCGGGCGCATAACCGGCGGGTAGAAATCTTCGTCGCCGAGGCGGCCCGCTAGGGTGCCATCGCTGGCGCCGCGGTGGGCGGCAGGACAAAAAAGGCGGCCTTTGGGGCCGCCTTTTTTACGCCGGTAACGGGCAGGCTTAGCGGCAGGCCGCTTGAAAACCCGCCTCGATCGCCGCGGCGTCGAGCCGGCGGCCGATGATGACGATCAGGCTTTCCCGGGCTTCGCCCTCTGCCCAGGGACGGCCGTAGTCGAAGCCGGTGATGCGGTGCACGCCTTGGAAGACGAGGCGCTGCGGGTTGTCGCGCACCGCCAGCACGCCTTTGTAGCGCAGCATGTCGTTGCCGTTGGTCTCGAGCAGGCCCTCGACGAAGGCGCCGATGCGGTCCACGTCAACGGCGCCGGGGTGGCGCAGTACCAGGGAGGAAACGTCGTCGTCCCAAGAGCGGGTGTGTTCCGCGGCGCTGGCATCGGCCACGACCCCGCTGCGGGCCAGCCCCTTGGGGTGGTGGCCGGTGAGGAAGGTGGGGTCGATCTCCAGCACGTCGTCCAGGTGGAAGGCGTTCAGCGCCAGCAGGTCGGCCACCCGGCCATCCGTCGGAGGCGGGGCGATTGGCGCCCGGGCGTTGATGCGGCGCAGGCGCTCGGTCAGCGCCTCCACCTGGGCGTCGTCCACCAGGTCGGTCTTGGTCAGCAACAGCCGGTCGGCAAAGCCCACCTGGGCGGCGGCCACCCGCTGCTCGTCGAGCTGGGCGGGGGCGTGCACCGCATCTACCAGGGTGAGAATGCCGTCGAGCACGTAGCGTTCCCGCACGCCTTCATCGACGAAAAAGGCCTGAGCCACCGGGGCCGGGTCGGCCAGGCCGGTGGTTTCCAGCACCAGCCGGTCGAAGGCCAGGGTGCCGGCGTCGCGCCGGTCGGCCAGGTCGGCCAGGGCCCGGCTCATTTCGCCGCGCACGCTGCAGCAGACGCAGCCGTTGGCCAGTTCGACCACGGTGATGTCGGGGCGGGAGGCCGTGCCGATCAGACCGCCGTCGATGCCGACGGCGCCGAACTCGTTCTCCACCACGGCGATGCGCGTGTCGCCGGCGGCGGCGATGAGGCGGTTGAGCAGGGTGGTTTTGCCGGCGCCGAGGAAGCCGGTGAGGATGGTCACCGGAATGGGGGGCAGGGGTTGGGAGTGGGGCACGTTCATGGTCGTCCAACGAAAAACCGGCCGACACGACGCAAGGTCGGTCGGCCGGCGGTGAGGCGATGAGGCCGGGCGCTCAGCAGCAGCGCCCGGGGCGCCCGTCGGCGCCGCCGTAGCGGGCTTCCTGGCGCTCGCGGAAGAACTCCTCGTAGCTCATGGGCGTCTGCTCCGGATGGGTCAGGCGCATGTGCTGCACGTAGGCGTCGTAGTCGGGGACGCCCACCATCAGGCGGGCGGCCTGGCCGAGGTACTTGCCGACGCGGGCGAGGTCGGAAAACACGGTCGCCCTTCCTTACACCCGGACGCCTTCGGGCATCAGCTCGAAGGGAGTTTCCCGGTCGGTGCGCTCGCGCTTGCCCAGGGCCTTGCGGCAGGCGGGCACGGCAAAGAACAGGATGCTCACCACCAGGAACAGGAACAGGGCCGCCATGCCGGCGTCGATGTAGTTGTTCAGCACGATCTGGTGCATTTGCTCCATGGTCTTGGCCGGGGCCAGCAGTTCGCCCTTGTCCATGGCGGCGTGGTACTTGTTGGCGGCGGCGAGGAAACCGATCTTGGGGTTCTCGTGGAACACCTTCTGCCAGCCGGCGGTGAGGGTGCACAGCAGCAGCCAGACGGTGGGCACGATGGTCACCCAGGCGAAGCGCTGGCGCTTCATCTTGAATAGCACCACGGTGGCCAGCATCAGGGCCACGCCGGCGAGCATCTGGTTGGCGATGCCGAACAGGGGCCACAGGGTGTTGATGCCGCCGAGGGGGTCGACCACGCCCTGATACAGGAAGTAGCCCCAGGCGGCCACGCACAGGGCGGTGGCGGTGAGGCTGGCGACGATCGAATCCATGCGCTTCATCGACGGCACGAAGGTGCCGAGCAGGTCCTGCAGCATGAAGCGGCCGGCCCGGGTGCCGGCGTCCACGGCGGTGAGGATGAACAGGGCTTCGAACAGGATGGCGAAGTGGTACCAGAAGGCCATCATGGTCTTGCCGCCGATCACGCTGGCCAGGATGTGGGCCATGCCCACGGCCAGGGTCGGGGCGCCGCCAGCGCGGGAGATGATGCTCTGCTCACCCACGTCCTTGGCGGTTTGCAGCAGCACGTCCGGAGTGACCACGAACCCCCACTGGGAGATCACCTGGGCGGCTTCCTGGGCAGTCTTGCCGATCACGGCCACCGGGCTGTTCATGGCGAAGTACACGCCCGGGTCGATCACCGAGGCGGCCACCAGGGCCATGATGGCGACGAACGACTCCATCAGCATGCCGCCGTAGCCGATGATGCGGGCGTTCTTCTCGTTGTCGAGCAGCTTCGGCGTGGTGCCCGAGGAAATCAGGGCATGGAAGCCGGACACGGCGCCACAGGCGATGGTGATGAAGAGGAAGGGGAACAGGCTGCCCGCCCACACCGGGCCGGAGCCGTCGATGAACTTGGTCAGGGCCGGCATCTGCAGGTTGGGGGCGACGATGGCGATGCCGATGGCCAGGCCGACGATGGTGCCGATCTTGAGGAAGGTGGACAGGTAGTCCCGGGGCGCCAGCAGCAGCCACACCGGCAGCACCGAGGCGATGAAGCCGTAGCCGATCAGCATCCAGGTCAGCTGCTTGCCGTCGAAGGTGAACAGGGGGCCCCATACCGGGCTGGCGGCGATGTCGCCGCCGTAGACGATGGAGGCCATCAGCAGCACGAAGCCGATCAGGGACATCTCGGCGATGCGGCCCGGGCGGATGTAGCGGCAATAGACGCCCATGAACAGGGCGATGGGGATGGTGGCGGCGACGGTGAACGTGCCCCAGGGGGAACCGGCCAGGGCCTTGACCACGATCAGGGCCAGCACTGCCAGGATGATGACCATGATCATGAAGGTGCCGAACAGGGCGATCACGCCCGGGGCCACGCCCAGCTCGGACTTGACCAGGTCGCCCAGGGAGCGGCCGTCGCGGCGGGTGGAAATGAACAGCACCATGAAGTCCTGCACCGCGCCGGCGAAGACCACCCCGGCCAGGATCCACAGCATGCCCGGCAGGTAGCCCATCTGGGCGGCGAGCACCGGGCCCACCAGGGGGCCGGCACCGGCGATGGCGGCGAAGTGGTGGCCGAACAGCACGTATTTGTTGGTCGGCACGTAGTCCAGGCCGTCGTTATGGCGCACCGCCGGGGTCATCCGGGTCGGGTCCAGCTCCATCACCCGGTCGGCGATGTACAGGCTGTAGTAGCGGTAGGCGATCAGGTAGGTGCAGACGGCGGCGATGACGAGCCACAGGGCGTTGATGGTCTCGCCGCGCTGCAGGGCGACGACACCGAATGCAGCCGCGCCCAGAAGCGCGACCGCCGCCCAGCCGAGATGGCGCTGGATGGATTTCATGGATCTCCTCGTTTTTCCTTGGTATGAAAACGATCCGGTCCCGCCGGTGGGCGAGCCGGTAAACTAACGGTCCGGACGCAACGTCGACCGGGTAGCGAAATGTATGAGGAGTTGGGAATGGACAAAATCCGAGCTACTACGCAGCCCGACTACGTGGTATCACGTAGCGAGGCCTCGGTGCGTCCTTCCGCCGAGGGGCGCCTGCGCCGCAAGATCCTGCTGCTGGCGGTGGTGCCCCTGGTGATCGCCTGCATTTCCATCGCCCTGGCGATCCGCCAGCAGGGCGAGGCCCTGGCCCGGGAAGAGGCAGCCGCCGTGGCGCCGGTGCTCAACGCCATGAAGGAGGCCGAGCTCAAGCACTACATGGAGCTGGCCCGGGCCGCCATCGCGCCGATCTACGACAGCGGCCGCAACGATGCCGCCGCCCAGCAGCAGGTGAAGGACGTGCTGTCGCGCCTGGCCTTTGGCGTGGACGGCTACTTCTTCGTCTATGACCAGAACGGCAACAACCTGATGCACCCGCGCCAGCCCGAGCTGGTGGGGCGCAACCTGTGGGAGCTGCGCGATCCCAACGGCACCCCCACCATCCAGCGCCTGCTCGCCCGGGCCAAGGGCGGCGGCGGCTACGAGCCCTACCTGTGGGAGCGGCCCACCACCCGCCGCATGGAGCAAAAGCTCGGTTACGTGATTCCGCTCGAACGCTGGGGCTGGATGATCGGCACCGGCATCTACCTGGACGACGTGGACGAGGCGCTCAAGCGCATCCACCGCGAGTCGGTGCGCCAGATCGATACCAACCTGCAGGTGGTGGCGGCCATCGCCGTGGTGGCGGCGCTGCTGGTGGGCGTGGCCGGCCTGGCCCTCAACATCAGCGAGCACCGCCTGGCCGACGTCAAGCTGCGCACCCTGGCGCGTCAGGTGGTGTCGTCCCAGGAAGAAGAGCGGGCGCGGCTTTCCCGGGAACTGCACGACGGCGTCAGCCAGATGCTGGTGTCGGTGAAGTTCTTCCTCGAATCGGCGCGCAGCCGCCTCGCCCAGGGGCCGGAGCGGGCGGCGGAGGCGACGCCGCTGCTGGAGCGGGGCATCACCCGGCTGAATGAAATCCTTGGCGAGGTGCGGCGCATCTCCCACGCCCTGCGTCCGGCGCTGCTCGACGATCTGGGGTTGGCGGCGGCCCTCGACCACCTGGGCCGGGACTTCGCCGATCGAACCGGGCTGACGGTTTCCGTGTCGCACCGGGGCAGCGGAGGCGAGTTGCCCGAGGCGGTGGTGACGGCCCTGTTCCGTGTCGCCCAGGAAGCCTTGTCCAACGTGGAGCGCCATGCCGGGGCCACCTCGGTGAGCATCGAGACCACCCAGGACGCCCTGGGCCTGCGCCTGTCGATCCGCGATGACGGCCAGGGGTTCGACGTGGCCGGGGTCGAGCAGCACCCGCGCAGCGGCATCGGCCTGCGCAACATGCGCGAGCGCCTGGCTGCCCTGCGTGGCACCCTGTCGATCGAATCCGGGGCCAGCGGCACCGAATTGAGCGTGTTCGTCCCCGCCGGGGCCCATCCCTTTTTTGGTTGAAGGAAGCGTGCATGAGTGAGCAAGCGGCAAGCATCCGTGTGGTGATCGTGGACGACCACCCCCTGGTGCGGGATGGGGTACGGGCCTGCCTGGAAGCCTCGTCCCACCTGCGCGTGGTGGGGGAGGCCGGCGATGCCGCGGCGGCGGAGCGCCTGATCCTGGCCGAGCGTCCCGACCTGGCCCTGGTGGATATCGGCATGCGCGGCGAAAGCGGCATCGACCTGATCGCCCGGCTACGCCAGCAGCAGGTCGCCACCCGGCTGGTGGTGCTGACCATGTACGACAACCCGGAATACGTGGCCGAGGCGATGCGCGCCGGTGCCCGGGGCTACGTGCTCAAGGACGCCCCCTCGGACGAGATCTTCGCTGCCATCGATGCGGTGCTGGCCGGCGGTTTTTATTACTCGGCCGGGGTGATCCCCTTGCCCGGGGCAGGGCAGTCGCCTTCGCCCCAACTGACCCAGCGGGAAAAGGAAGTGTTGGCCCTGATTGCCGACGGCCTTGGCAACAAGCGCATCGCCAGCGCCCTGGGCCTGAGCGTGCGTACGGTGGAAACCCATCGTCTCAACATCAAGCGCAAGGTCGGCATCGAGGGGACCGCCGCCCTGCTCAAGTACGCCTTCAGCCGGGACTGGGCGCGCTAAACCCCCAGCCGTCGCTGCCCAAGAAAAAGGCCCGGTATCTTCCGGGCCTTTTTGCTACGCGGGAGTGAAACGCCGGCATCAGCCGTTGGCGCGCTGCTCCAGCACTTCCACGGCCGGCAGCTTCTTGCCTTCGAGGAATTCCAGGAAGGCGCCGCCGCCGGTGGAGATGTAGTCGATCTGCTTCTCGATGCCGTACTTGGAGATGGCCGCCAGGGTGTCGCCGCCGCCGGCGATGGAGAAGGCCGGGGAGTGGGCGATGGCTGCCGCCAGCATCTTGGTGCCGCCGCCGAACTGGTCGAATTCGAATACGCCGACCGGACCGTTCCAGACGATGGTGCCGGCGTGGGCGATGATGCCGGCCAACTTGGCGGAGGTCTTGGGGCCGATGTCCAGGATCATGTCGTCGGGCGCCACGTCGTTGGCGTCCACCCGGTTGCCGCGGGCGTGGGCCGACAGTTCGTTGGCCACCACCACGTCTTCGGGGATGGGCACCGAGGCGCCGCGCTTGTCCATGACGTCCATGATGTTGCGGGCTTCGTTCACCAGGTCCAGCTCGGCCAGGGATTGGCCGATGGGCAGATCGTTGGCGACCATGAAGGTGTTGGCGATGCCGCCGCCAACGATCAGCTGGTCCACCTTTTCGGCCAGGGACTTGAGGATGGTCAGCTTGGTGGACACCTTGGAGCCGGCGACGATGGCCACCAACGGGCGCTTGGGGTTTTCCAGGGCGCGGCCCAGGGCGTCCAGCTCGGCAGCCAGCAGCGGGCCGGCACAGGCCACCGGGGCGTACTTGGCGATGCCGTGGGTGGTGGCCTCGGCCCGGTGAGCAGTGCCGAAGGCGTCGTTCACGTAGACGTCGCACAGCTTGGCCATCTTCTGGGCCAGCTCGTCGCTGTTCTTCTTCTCGCCCTTGTTCACGCGACAGTTTTCCAGCAACACCACCTCGCCCGGGGCGACCTCGAAGTTACCGTCCACCCAGTTGTCGATCAGCTTGACCTTGCGGTCGAGCAACTCGGCCAGGCGGTGGGCGATGGGGGCCAGGGAGTCTTCCGGCTTCATTTCGCCTTCGGTGGGACGGCCCAGGTGGGAGGTGACCATCACCGCAGCGCCTTTTTCCAGGGCCAGCTTGATGGCCGGGATGGAGGCGCGGATGCGGGTGTCGTCGGTGATGCGGCCGGTTTCATCCTGGGGGACGTTCAGGTCGGCGCGGATGAAGACGCGCTTGCCGGCGAGGTCGAGGTCGGTGAGCTTCTTGAATTGCATGGCGGGAACCGTCGAAAAAAAGAAAACGGGAAAAACAAAACGGCACGGCGCTGGTGCGTCGTGCCGTCAATGAATGGCTTAACGACAGCAGCCTTCGCCGCTGTTGTGGATGATCCAGATCAGGTGGCCGGAGCCCCAGTCACCGGTGAAGCCGGCGCCGCCGGCAAAGATCAGCCGGCCCTGGCCCTTGTAGACCAGTTCGTAGCGGTGCCGGTCGCTGCCGAAGTAGAAGGGGATCCAGGCCTTGCCGGTGATGTAGGCGCCCTGGTCGGTGGGTTGGCCGATCTGATAGGTGACCTGGGACATCGACATACCGATCTTCAGCTGGGTGAACTTGCTGCCGGCGGCGGGGCGGCCGGTGATCTCGCCTTCCCAGTCGTTAATACCCTTGACCTTCTGACCGTAGCCGGACTCAACCTTGGACGAGTCCACCACCAGGCCGTTCTTCATGCCCGGGCCGTCCTTGCCGGCGGCGGGCGCCGGGGCAGGTTCGGCCGCCGGGGCAGGAGCCGTCTTGGCAGCGGGGGCGCTGCCGTCGGCCGGCGTGCAGTCGGTGGGGGCCGGTGCCGGGGCGGCCTTGGTCTTGCTGGATTTGCCGGTGGTCTTGCCCTTCTTGTCGGTCACCTTGGCCGGGGCGGGGCAGGGTGGCAGGGTCGGGGCGGCGGCCGCGGCAGGCGCGGCTTCCTGGGCCGGCTTGGTGGCTTCGTCGGGCTTGGCCGTCTTGCTGGCGCAGCCGGCGCCGAGGATGGCCAGGGCCGCGGCCAGTGCGGTGGTGCGCAGAACAGACGACATGTTTCCCCTCCTGGTGGTGTTTCGGGCCCGGGATCCGGGCAGCCGGCAGTTATCTTGACATTGGAATCAATGCGGCACGGATTGTATTACTTGGCGCCCGCCAGAGCCACGGCGGTATCGAGCAGCCGGTTGCTGAACCCCCACTCGTTGTCGAACCAGATGAACAGGTTGATCAGGCGCGGCCCACCGGCCCGGGTCTGGCTGGTGTCCACGATGGCCGAATGGGGGTCGTGGTTGAAGTCGATGGAGGCATGGGGATCGCCGGAGGTGGCAAGCACGCCCTGCCAGGGGCCTTGAGCGGCCTGGCGCAGCAGATCGTTAACCGCTGCGGGGGTGGTGTCCCTGGCCAGGGTGACGGTGAGGTCGATGGCCGAGACGTTGAGGGTTGGCACCCGAATCGCCTTGGCCAGGACCCGGCCGGCCAGGGCCGGCAGGAGGCGCTCCACGCCCCGGGCCAATCCGGTGGATACGGGGATCATCGACTGCATGGCCGAGCGGGTGCGGCGCAGATCATCGTGGTGGTAACCGTCGGCCAGGGGCTGGTCGTTCATGACCGAATGCAGGGTGGTGAGCAGCACCTGCTCCAGCCCCAGTTCCCGGTGCAGCAGGTCGAGCACCGGCACCACCGCGTTGGTGGTGCACGAGGCGTTCGAAATGAGCCGCTCATCCCCGGTCAGGCGGCCGTGGTTGAGGCCATAGACCACCGTCGCATCCACGTCGGCGGCACTGTTGGCGGGGTGGGAGAGCAGCAGCCGGGGGCAGCCGGCGGCGAGGAAGCGCGCCAGGCCGGCCCGGTTGCTGTACTGCCCCGAGCATTCCACCAGCAGGTCGATCTTCAGGCTGCGCCAGTCCACCCCTTCCGGCGTCGTGGCGTGGGTCAGGGCGATGGGCCGGCCGTCGATGATCAGGGTTTCGCCTTCCAGGGCCACCGGTGCAGGAAAGCGACCGTGGGTGGAGTCGAAGCGGGTCAGGTAGGCAATGCTCTCGGCGTTGGCCGGTTCATTGATGACCACGACCTGGAGATCGTCCGCCAGGCCGCGTTCATACAGGGCGCGCAGAAAGCAGCGGCCGATGCGGCCGTAACCGTTGATGGCAAGGCGGAGGGGGCGGGGGAGGCCGGACACGGCGTTCTCGGGGGGTGAGGTAAAGGCGGAATTTTACCGCCTCAGGGACTAAATTCGGAGTCGGCTGACGGCGATGGGCGGCAATCTCTGCGGGATTAGCGGTAGGTTTTGCCGCTTCGGGAGGCGTGCAGATCCTCAATGGCACGTTGTGCCCACGCTTGGGGGCATCGGCTGAAGTGGCACGGGGTTTGCAGTATGCATAGCCGTAACCATCCAGAGTATCCGTCATGAAAGTCGATTCTCGCTACGACGCTTCGTCCACTGCCCGGTGCTATCAGACCGAGGCCTTCTTCGCCGGCGGAGATTTCCAGGGCGCCCTGGCCCAGGCGGGAAGTCCCGCCGCATCGGGCGGCAGCACTCCGGACGACAAGAAGATGCTGACCGCCGAGGAAAAGAGCGCCAAGGCCAAAGCGGAGAACGAGACCGCCCGCCAGTATCTGGTCGACTACCTGAACCGCTCCCCCATGGAGCACATGCGCGAAGCAATTCTCAAGGAACTGGGCCTGACCGAGGATGAACTCAACGCCCTGCCACCGGAAAAGCGCATGGCGATGGAAGACGAGATCGGCCGCCGCATGCGGGAGAAAATCCTGGGCAAGAAGGATGAATCCGGCGAAGTGAAGGACCCCGCGCTAGCCGGTGTTCAGGCACTCAAGGGCGGAGACAGCGTCGGTGGGGGGGGCGCTGTTGTCGCCGCAACGAGCAGGGCACGGCAGGGCCTGATTGTGCGGCCTAATATTTAAGGTAAGGCGGGCCGCTGGAGCGGCTTTTTATGCCTACGAATAAACGAATGCTTGGGTATCCCATAAACAAACCGAAGATAAAAACGCCAAATCCAAGCTCTCGGCAATAGCCAAGCGACTGTAGGTGGGTTGCAAACAGACTAAGGAAACTGTTCGGTTTGTTGCCGAATATCAAGCTCTCACATGAGTTTGCCAATGCCATGTTTATGCCGATTCGGGATATTCCAATACCAGCCGCCAACATGAGCGTCGCATGGCCGAGCACAAGACGTTGTGCTTTCGTTGGAGCGTCGGAGAAATACGATGCCAACCAAATTAAAATCAAAGAAAGGGTGAAAAGGTTAAAGGCAATACCACCAAGCGCCCTACCCAAGGAAATTCTCTCGAAAATGGCAGCATTGCCAGTAACGGCAAGTAGTGCAATAAAGGCTAAAAAGAACCATTTCATAAGAAGCAACCCCTGCGTCTTCTGATGAGGCATAACGTGAAGCGGACGGCATACCTCTCCGCTGCAAACGTCACAGCATAAGAATCGAACGGATTTATGTCGAGTGGGTAGTGGGTTTTGTCGTTCTGCTAGCCCGGGAGATGGGGGTGAGCGGGGTGCTGGCATTTCTTTGGCATCTGGCTTGTGATCAAAACGTGGCCGCATCGACGCACCGGCAGGCTTTGGCGGCCTGGTTGTTCCTCTATCGTGACGTGCTGCATGTCGAGTTGTCCTGGCTGGCCTGGAGCGGCTCAAGAAGCCCAAGCGGGTAGCGGTGGTGTTGTCATGAAGCGAAGTGGAGTGGCTGTTGGCTGAGCGGGAGTCCGCAACTACCTGCTGGAAGCGGGCAATGACACCCGGACGGTATAGGAATTGTTCTGATGTGCCGATATGGCGGCGACGATAATCGTCCCATGCGCCGCATAAAGGCGGATAGTGGCTGTGCTGCCACCGGATACGCGGCAAGTCTTGCTGGGACAGTGGGCTAAAGAAAAACCGCCGGCCCCGTGAGGGTGCCGGCGGTTTTTTTGTGCCTGGCGCAGGAAAGGCTTACTTGGCGGCCATCCAGGCGCGGGCGGCGTCGAGCATGCGGCAGGAGTAGCCCCACTCGTTGTCGTACCAGGCCAGCACTTTCACCAGGGTGGAGCCGTCTTCGCCCTTGATGACCCGGGTCTGGGTGGCGTCGAAGGTGGAGGAGACGGTGGTGTGGTTGAAGTCGGAAGAAACGAGGGGCTCGTTGTTCACCGCCAGAATGCCCTTGAGGGGGCCGTTGGCGGCGGCGGTCATCAGCGCGTTGATCTCTTCCTTGGTGGTGGGACGCTCGGAGGTGAAGGTCAGGTCCACCAGAGAGACGTTGATGGTCGGCACGCGCAGCGAGAAGCCGTCGAACTTGCCCACCAGTTGGGGCAGCACCAGGCCGACGGCCTTGGCGGCGCCGGTCTTGGTGGGGATGATGTTGGCGGCGGCGGCGCGGGCGCGGCGCAGGTCCTTGTGGCGCACGTCCACGGTCACCTGGTCGTTGGTGTAGGCGTGGATGGTGGTCATCAAGCCCTGCTTGATACCGATATTCTCGGCCAGCACCTTGGCCACGGGGGCCAAGCAGTTGGTGGTACAGGAGGCGTTGGAGACCACGGTCATGTCGGCCTTGAGCACGGCTTCATTGACCCCCATCACCACAGTGCCATCCACGTCGTCGCCGCCCGGGGCGGAGATCAGCACGCGCTTGGCGCCCTGTTCCAGCAGGGCCACGGCCTTGGCCTTGGAGGTGTAGGCACCGGTGCACTCCAGCAGCACGTCCACGCCGTGCTTGGCCCAGTCCACGCCCTTGGGGTCCTTGGTGGAGTAGAAGGGAATCTTCTTGCCGTCGATGATGATGCAGTTTTCACCCTCGGTTTCGACGGAGGTGCCAAAGCGGCCATGGGTGGTGTCGTACTTGAGCAGGTGGGCGTTGGTGGCCAGATCGCCGGAGGCGTTGATGGCGACCACGTCGAACTCGTTCTGCAGGCCCTGTTCATAGATCGCACGCAGGGTGCAGCGACCGATGCGGCCAAAACCGTTGATGGCAACCTTGATAGCCATGGTACTTCTCTCCTCTATCTAAAAAACCTGATGGCGCGGTCTTGCGGGCCGCGCTCCTCCCTTATTGCAGGACTTCCTTAACGGTCTTCACCACGTTGGCCACGGTGAAGCCGAAGAGTTCGAACAGCTTGCCGGCGGGGGCCGATTCGCCGAAGTGGTCGATGCTCACTACAGCGCCGCAACGGCCCACGTACTTGTGCCATAGACCCGTGTGGGCGGCTTCGATGGCGACGCGGCGCGGGACGCTGCCCAGCACCTGCTGGCGGTAGGCCTCGTCCTGACGTTCGAAGGCTTCGACGCAGGGCATGGAGACGACGCGGGCGGCGATGCCTTCTTCGCCCAGGGCCTTCTGGGCGTCCAGGGCCAGCTTGATCTCGGAGCCGGTGGCGATCAGCACCACCTGGGCTTCGCCCTTGGCCTCGGACAGCACGTAGCCGCCGCGGCGGATGGTCTCGGCGCTGATGCCGGCGGTGACATTGGGCAGGTTCTGGCGGGACAGGGCCAGGACGGAAGGACCGTCATGGCGTTCCACGGCATTGGCCCAGGCCACGGCGGTCTCGGTGGAGTCGGCGGGGCGCCACACGTCCAGATTGGGGATCAGGCGCAGGGAAGGCACGTGTTCCACCGGCTGGTGGGTCGGGCCGTCCTCGCCCAGGCCGATGGAGTCATGGGTGTAGACCATGATCTGGCGCTGCTTCATCAGCGCCGCCATGCGGATGGCGTTGCGGGCGTAGTCGGAGAACACCAGGAAGGTGGCGGTGTAGGGAATCAGGCCGCCGTGCAGGGCCAGACCGTTGGCGATGGCGGTCATGCCGAATTCGCGCACGCCGTAATAGACGTAGTTGCCGCCGTCCTTGCGGGTGACGCCCTTGGCAGCCTTCCACAGGGTCAGGTTGGAACCGGCCAGGTCGGCGGAGCCGCCCACCACTTCCGGCAGGTTCGGCACCAGGGCGGCGATGGCGTTTTGGCTGGCCTTGCGGGTGGCGATGTTCTCGGCCTTGGCAGCGGTGTCGGCGATGTAGGCATCCACCACCTGCTGCCAGTTGGCGGGCAGCTTGCCAGCCATGCGGCGCTGGAACTCGGCGGCTTCTGCCGGAAAGGCGGCAGCGTAGGCGGCGAAACGCTCGTTCCACTGGGCTTCGGCAGCCTGGCCTTTTTTCTTGCCATCCCAGGCGGCGTACACGTCGGCGGGGACTTCAAAGGGAGCGTGGTTCCAGCCGATGGCGGCCCGGGTAGCGGCGATTTCCGCATCGCCCAGGGGGGCGCCGTGCACGTCGTGGCTGTCGGCCTTGTTGGGGGAGCCCATGCCGATCTTGGTCTTGCAGCAGATCAGGGTGGGCTTGTTGCCCTCGGCCTGGGCCTGCAGCAGGGCGGCCTCGATGGCGCTGGCGTTGTGGCCGTCCACATTGGGGATGACCTGCCAGCCGTAGGCTTCGAAGCGCTTCGGGGTGTCGTCGGTGAACCAGCCTTCGACGTGGCCGTCGATGGAGATGCCGTTGTCGTCGTAAAAGGCGATCAGCTTGCCCAGGCCCAGGGTGCCAGCCAGGGAGCAGGCTTCGTGGGAGACGCCCTCCATGAGGCAGCCGTCGCCGAGGAAGGTGTAGGTGTAGTGATCGACGACGGCGTGGCCGGGTTTGTTGAACTCGGCGGCGAGGATCTTTTCCGCCAGGGCCAGGCCCACGGCGTTGCTGATGCCCTGACCCAGGGGGCCGGTGGTGGTCTCGATGCCCGGGGTATAGCCCACTTCCGGGTGGCCCGGGGTCTTGCTGTGCAGCTGGCGGAAGTTTTTCAGATCGTCGATGGAGACGTCGTAGCCGGTCAGGTGCAGCAGGCTGTAGAGCAGCATGGAGCCGTGACCGTTGGAGAGCACGAAACGGTCCCGGTCGGGCCATTGCGGATTGGCCGGGTTGTGCTTGAGGTGCCGGCGCCACAGGACTTCAGCGATTTCGGCCATGCCCATGGGCATGCCCGGGTGACCGGAATTGGCTTTTTGCACCGCATCCATGGCAAGGGCACGGATGGCGCCGGTCAGGGGAGAAAGCAGGAATTCGGTAGTGGCGGAGGCAGAGGAAGACACGACGGCGGCCAAGTCAGCAAAAACCGAAATTATCCGCCAAAACAGGGGGCTTGAACAAATTTTGCACTGCGGCAATCGGGGCTGCCCACCGGAGCAGGGCTGTTCAGGGGCGCGTGCATGCCCCGGGATGGGGCGCAGAGGCTCAGCCGGCGCCGAGGCGGCGCTCCATGAGACGCCAGACGAAGGGGGTGAGGATCAGTTCCATGGCCAGGTTCATCTTGCCCCCGGGCACGACGATGGTGTTGGGGCGGCTCATGAAGCTGTCGGCGATCATGTTGAGCAGGTAGGGGAAGTCGACGCCGCGCGGATTGGCGAAGCGGATGATGACGAAGCTCTCGTCCTGGCTGGGGATATCCCGGGCAATGAACGGGTTGGAGGTATCCACCACCGGCACCCGCTGGAAATTGATGTGGGTGCGCGAGAACTGGGGGGTGATGGTATGCACATAGTCGTGCATGCGGCGCAGGATGGTGTGGGTCACCGCCTCCAGCGAATAGCCCCGGGTGCGGGTATCGCGGTGGATCTTCTGGATCCATTCCAGGTTGATGGTCGGCACTACGCCGATGAGCAGGTCCGGGTAGCGCGCCACGTCCACCGTGTCGGTCACCACCGCGCCGTGCAACCCCTCGTAGAAGAGCAGATCGGTATTGGCCGGGATGTCTTCCCAGGCGGTGAAGGTGCCCAGGGGTTGGCCCCACTTCAGCGAATCGGCTTCGTCATGAACGTAGTGGCGCATCTGTCCGGTGCCGCTGGCCGCGTATTCGCGGAAGAAGATTTCCAGTTCGGCCAGCAAGTTGGCATCGGGGCCGAAATGGGAGGGGGGGCGGTGACCGGCGGTCTCCGCCTCCTGGATCTTCTGATGCATTTCGGCCCGGGTGTAGCGGTGGTAGCTGTCCCCGTCGATCAGCACGGCCTTGACGTTCTCGCGCCAGAAAATGCGCTCGAAGGTGTGGCGAACCGTGGTCGTGCCGGACCCGGAGGATCCGGTGACGGCGATGATGGGGTGCTTGACCGACATGGGGTGCGGGCCTCCCGGCGGGCTTAGCCTTGGCTGCCTTCGAGGTGGTAGCGGGTGACCCGCTCCACTTCGTTCTTCGAACCGAGCACCACCGGCACCCGCTGGTGCAGGCCGGTGGGCTGCAGGTCGAGGATGCGCTCGCGACCCGTGGTGGCGGCGCCGCCGGCCTGCTCGACGATGAAGGCCATCGGGTTGGCTTCGTACATCAGGCGCAGCTTGCCGCCCTGGGCCACGGTCTTGCTGTCCAAGGGGTACATGAAGAGGCCGCCCCGGGTGAGGATGCGATGCACGTCGGCCACCATCGAGGCGACCCAACGCATGTTGAAGTCCTTGCCGCGGGGGCCTTCCTTGCCCTGCAACAGCTCGTCCACATAGCGCTGCACGGGCTTTTCCCAGAAACGCTGGTTGGACATGTTGATGGCGAATTCGCGGGTGTCCTCGGGGATCGACAGGTTTTCCTTGGTCAGCACGAAGGAGCCCAGTTCCCGGTCCAGGGTGAAGCAGTGCACGCCGTTGCCCAGGGTCAGTACCAACAGGGTCGACGGCCCGTACACCGTGTAACCGGCGGCCACCTGCTGGGTGCCCTTCTGCATGAAGTCGTGGTCGTGCAGGTCACAGCCGGCGTTGGCGCACTTGAGCACCGAGAAGATGGTGCCCACCGAAATGTTGACGTCGATGTTGGAGGAGCCGTCGAGGGGATCGAACAGCAGCAGGTATTCGCCCTTGGGGTATTCGGTGGGGATGGCGTGGGGCAGTTCCATTTCCTCGGAGGCCATGCCGGCCAGGTGGCCGCCCCACTCGTTGGCTTCGAGCAGGATTTCGTTGGACAGCACGTCGAGCTTCTTCTGCGCTTCGCCCTGCACGTTATCGCTGCCGGCATCGCCCAGGACGCCGCCCAGGCTGCCCTTGCCGATGGCCACCGAAATGGCTTTACAGGCCCGCGCCACCACCTCGATGAGGAGGCGCAGGTCGCTATTTTGGGCGCCTTGCTGGCGTTGGGCTTCGATGAGGAAGCGGGTGAGGGTGATGCGGCGCATGAAAAACTCCGAAAGCTAGGATGCGATAACAACTATCAGCGGCGGATTGTACCGCGATGCCCCGCCCTGGTGCTGCGCTGCCGCAGAAGCCCGCCGGTAGCGGCTTTTCGCCCTCTGGAACAGAAATTTGCCCTGCGCCGGGGCGAGGGGGTGGGGTAATATGCCATCGGTAAATAAATTGGCAGGAAGGCGGCCCGAGCGCCGCCGGATCCGGGCGTGCCCCGGGTCATGGGAGAGCCTACGCACATGAAAATTCGCACCTTCATCCTGGCCGGGTCGATTCTGACCGGCTCCGTTCTGTTTGCCGGCAGCTACCTGGCCGTGTCCCGTGCGTTCGACGTGGCGGTGACCACCCAGGCGCGGGAATCGGCCGAGGCCACCGCCCGGACCACCTTCGTCGCCATGTACGAGCTGATGTCCACCGGCTGGAGCCGCGCCCAGGCCGAACGCTTCGTCGCCCGCACCCGGGAGGCCAATGCCGGCCAGGGCGCCGTGGTGCAGATTTATCGGGGCCCCCGGGTCGAGGCCCAGTACGGCGCCATCGAGCAACCGCCCCTGGATGGCGAATTGCAGCAGGTGCTGGCCAGCGGCCAGTCCTTCCATCGGGTCAGCGATGAGCGTATCCGCCTGCTCTACCCGCTACAGGCCGAGCGCAAATGCCTGGGGTGCCACGACGGCGTGTCCGCCGGCGATACCCTGGGGGTGATCGAGGTGCGCCAGGATCTGACCGGTGCGTTGGCCGGCCTGCGCGGCGGTTTCCTCGCCCAGACGGCCTGGTGGCTGCTGCCGGCGGGCTTTCTCACCCTGCTCGGCGTGTTCCTGGTCAATCGCCGTGTCGGCCGGGCCCTGGAAGGAGTCGAGGCCAAGGTGGCCGAGGTCAACGCCGTGGCCGACCTGCGCAAGCTGGAGTTCCCCCGGGAGGAGTCGGGCTTCGAAGAGATCCACCGCATTCTTTCCGCCGTTGAGGAGCTGGTGCAGCGCCTGCGCGCCGTGGCGGTCGATAAGGACATGCTCACCTTCGAGATCGGCCTGCTGGAAAAATTCGTCATTACCTCGGAGATCATCCGCGACTGGCACGAATACGTGAATCACCTGGTGCGCGACATCAACAAGGTGATGCCGGCCCACCTGCTGTTCTCCCTGTTCCAGATCGACGACGAACTGTTCGACCTGGAAATCTTCTGGTTCCACCCGCCCAATGCGGCCGCCCGGAGCCAGGTGGAGCGGCACATCCGCGAGATCCTGGGGAAACACCCGCGCTTCTCCGCCTACACCCACTTCAATATCAATCACCACGTGGCCGAGGCCGACGCGGCCGAAGTGGCCATGGACGAGGAAACCCTGGCGCTGCACGTCAAGTCGTTCTTCGTCGATACGCCCAAGATCGGCGGCATCGTCGGGGTGGGCGTGCATGCCAACGAGCTGGAAGACGAGACCCGCCACCTGGTGCTCGACTCGGTGCTGTCCACCCTGCTCAACGTGGTCGGCTCGGTGAAGGCCATCTACAAATACACCCGGGATCTGGAGTACTACGCCACCCGGGACCCCCTGACCGACCTGTTCAACCAGCGGGTGTTCTGGGAAATGCTCGGCTACGAGATCGGCCGGGCCAAGCGCCACGATTGTTCCTTCGGCCTGCTGCTGATCGATCTGGACAACTTCAAGCTGGTCAACGACCACTACGACCACGTCACCGGCGACCGTTTCCTGCAGATGCTGGCGCGCACCGTCCACGGCGTGCTGCGCGGCGGCGACATCCTGGCCCGCTACGGCGGCGACGAGTTCGTCGTGATCCTGCCCGAGGCCGAGCTGCCCCAGGTGTCGGAAGTGGCCCACCGCATCCTCCACGCGGTGCGCGACATGGTGCTCGACGGCCCCGACGGCACGCCGATCCGGGCCACCGCCTCGATCGGCATGGCGGTGTTCCCCGACCATGCCACCGAGGCCAAGGACCTGTTCCTGTTCGCCGACAACATGATGTACCGGGCCAAGGCCGAGGGTAAGGAGCGGGTGGCGATCCCCTCCAACGAGGATGTGGTCGAGGTGTTCCGCGACATCTCCAACAAGAGCGTGCTGATCCTCAACGCCATCGAGCAGCGCAAGCTGGTGCCCCACTTCCAGCCGATCCTCGACGTGCGCAACAACACCGTGGCCGCCTACGAGGTGCTCTGCCGCATGCAGCTCGAAGGGCGCATCCTGCGTGCCGACGAGTTCGTCGAGATCGCCGAGAAGATGGGGGTGATCCACCGCCTCGACTGCCTGATCATCGAATCGGCCCTGGGCCAGTTGCGTGATGCCGGCCACGACGGGTTGATGTTCCTCAACCTGTCGCCCCGGGCCCTGGTGCTCAACGAGTTCGCCAAGTCGGTGCGCCGGGTGGTGGCCGATTCCGGGGTCGATCCGTCGCGCATCGTCTTCGAGATCACCGAGCGCGACACGGTGAAGAACCTGAGCCTGGTGCAGCGCTTCCTCAACGACCTGAAGTTCGACGGCTTCAAGCTGGCCATCGACGACTTTGGTTCCGGCTTCTCCTCGTTCCACTACCTGCGCCACTTCCCGGTGGACTTCCTCAAGGTCGAGGGGGATTTCGTCATGAACATCCTGCAAAGCCCGCGGGACCGGGCCTTCGTCCAGAGCATGCAGTCCCTGGCCCAGGAACTGGGCATCCAGGTGGTGGCCGAGTTCGTCGAGAACGCCGAGGTGCTCGACGAACTGCGTCGCATGGGCGTGGATCTGGCCCAGGGCTACTACATCGGCCGCCCCGAGCCCAAGATCCTGCGCGGCGCCTGGTCCCCGGCCGGGGAGCCGGTGCTGGCCTAGACCGGCTGAATGACCAGCCCTGAACGCAAGGCGGGGCGCGGCTCTCGCGGCATATGCCGTGGAGAGGCGCGCCCCGCCTTGCTTTTGGGGATGGGGGTCTGAAGATCGTTATCTGGCGCGGCGATCCGGCGGGTCAGGTTTTCGAATGGGCCAGCGCCGCGGTGCGGCGGGGCGCTTAGCCGCGGATCCAGGTCTGCCAGGCGGAAAATACCTTGGGGTTGAGGGCGGCCATCACCGGCCGCTTCCACACCGGCGCTTCGTTGAAGTCGGTGTGTTCCAGGGTGGCCATGGCTCCGCCCGCTTCCTTGAGGATCAGGCTGCCGGCGCAGTAGTCCCACAGCATCTGGCCGCCGTGCAGGTACACGTCGAGCCGGCCGGCGGCGACAAAGCACCATTCCAGGGTCGAGCAGCCGAAATTGCGCTGGGAATAGAAGGGCGGCTCACAGGCCAGCCGGTCCGCCAAGGGCTTGGGAATGCGCTTGAAATCGACCCCGGCCACGGCCCGCTCCAAGGTGTCGGCCACCGGGCGCAGGGGCAGGCGCTGGCCGTTGAGGTAGGCGCCGTTGCCTTCCCGAGCGTAGAACATCTCGTCGGTAACCGGAGCGAAGGTCACTGCCAGACGTGGCCGGCCCTGCTCGAAGAAAGCCACCGAGACGGCAAACAGGGGAATACCGTTGATGAAGTTGGTGGTGCCGTCGATCGGGTCGATGCACCACAGCCCGTCCCGGCCGGCGGCCCAGGCCAGGGCCTGCTCGTCCTCGGTCATTTCTTCGCCGACCACCGGGCAATCGGCCACCTTCTTCAATTCACGGGCGAGGAAGTGCTGGGCGGCCAGGTCGGCTTCGGAAAACAGCGAGCCGTCGGCCTTCTGCTGCTGCGCCACGCGCAGAAAACGCGGCATGATCTCCTGCCGCGCCACCAGGCGCACCAGGCCGATGGTGGCGTCAAGCATGTTCTTGAGCGTAGCCGGGTCACGCATTGCGGCGACTCCGGGCGTGGGGCGCTGGGTGGGGCATCAGACCTTCCACTTCAGCGAGCAGCCGATGCTGGCGATCTGCTCGGCAGGGCCGCGGCCGGTGTCGGCCACCTGGACCATGGCCTCGAACAGTTCGCGCCGGGCATCGGGTTTGGGCTGGCCCCGGCCGGTGTCGTCGAGGCGTCCCCGGTACTGCAGTGCGAGGTCGGCATTGAAACCGAAGAAGTCCGGGGTGCACACCGCACCATAGGCCCGGGCCACCGACTGGTCCTCGTCGAACAGGTAGGGGAAGGGAAAGCCGTGGTGGCGGGCGAAATCGCCCATCTCGACAAAACCGTCCTCCGGGTAGGAGACCACGTCGTTGCTGGAAATGGCGGCAAAGCCAATGCCCTTGGCCTGCAAGTCCCGGGCGTCGCGCACGAGTCGCGCGGCGATGGCCTGGACGAAGGGGCAATGGTTGCAGATGAAGACGATCACCAGCCCCTTGGGGCCGCGCAGGGAAGCCAGGGTGTGGCGTTGCCCGTCGGTGCCGGGCAGGTCGAAGTCGGGGGCGTGCCAGCCGAAATCGCAAAGGGGAGGGTGCAGGGAGGCCATGGCGGTGAGGCGTGGGGGTAGGGGCGGCGTGGGGGTTCGGGCGATAATAGCATCCATGGCCCTTCCCCGATTCCACTGCCCTGTTTCCGCCGACGTCGCTGGCCGCCTCGTCCCCGGTACGTCCTTTACGCTGCCCGACGAAGCCGCCCATCACGCCGCCCGGGTGCTGCGCCTGGCCGTCGGCGACGAAGTGCTGCTGTTCGATGGCGCCGGCCGCGAATATCGCGCCGTGCTGAGCGAGATCGGCAAGCGCGATGCCCGGGTGGACGTGCTCGAAGAAACCGGTACCGACCGGGAGTCGCGCCTGATCCTGACCCTGTACCAGGCCCTGCAATCCGCCGACAAGATGGACTACACGGTGCAGAAGGCGGTGGAGCTGGGGGTGGCGCGCATCGTGCCGGTGGATAGCCGGCGCAGCGTGGTGCGCCTGTCCGGCGAGCGGGCCGCCAAGCGGGTGGCCCACTGGCAGGGTGTGGCCGTGTCGGCCTGCGAGCAATGCGGCCGCAACAAGGTGCCGGAAGTGGCACCGATCGCCTCCCTGGCTGCGGCCCTGGGGGAGCCCGCCTCCGCCCATGGCCCGCGCCTGCGCCTGATGCTCGACCCTCTGGGCGGCACTACCCTGGACCAGTTGCCCCCGGGGGAGCAGATCGATCTTTTGGTCGGGGCCGAGGGCGGCCTCGATCCGGAGGAGGAAGCGGTGGCCCGTGCCGCCGGGTTCGTCGGCCTGCGCCTCGGCCCTCGCGTCCTGCGTACCGAAACGGCGGCGCTCACGGCCCTGGCTGCCTTGCACGCGCTGCGCGGCGATTTCCGCTAATCTGCCGTGAGCAGGACGGCCCGGCCCAAGAGGGGCGGTGGCGTTCGGACATGCTGAGGCGGGGCGGCTGATCGCTGCGTCGCCGTCGTTCATTGTCGGGAGGTTGTGATGTTCGAATCCGCCGAACTCGGCCAGCGTATCGACAAGGCCGCCTACGACGCCGAGGCGCCGCAGCTGCGCGCCGAACTGCTCGATCTGCAGTACGACCTGCTCACCTCCCGCCGCTTTCCCGTGCTGATCCTGGTCAACGGCCTGGACGGTGCCGGCAAGGGCGAGACGGTGAACCTGCTCAACGCCTGGATGGATCCGCGCCACATCCACACTGTAGGCTTCGGCGATCCCAGCGACGAGGAACGCCAACGCCCGACCATGTGGCGCTACTGGCGCGCCCTGCCGGGCAAGGGGCGGATCGGCGTGTTCTTCGGCAACTGGTACGCCGAGCCGATCACCGGCTGGGTGCGCAAGGATCTCAAGCGCGAGGCCGCGGCCCACCATCTGGAGCGCATCCTGCGCTTCGAGAAGATGCTCGCCGACGAGGGGGCGCTGATCCTCAAGTTCTGGTTCCACCTCTCCCGGGACAACCAGAAACGACGCCTGAAGACCCTGGCGAAGGATCCCAAGACGGCTTGGCGCATCACCGAGCAGGACTGGTGGCGCTTCGAGAATTACGATCGCTACCACCGCATGGCCGAGTACGTGCTGCGCCGGACCAGTACCGCCCAAGCCCCCTGGGTGGCCGTGGATGGCTTCGATCCCCGTTTCCGCGCCCTGACCGTGGGGCGGCTGCTGGCTGCCGCCATCCGCCGCCGCCTGGCCCAGCCCGATACGACCCTGCGCATTGCCGCCGCGCCGCTGCTGCCGGTGCCCTCGGGCGCCAACGTGCTGACCGCCCTGGATCTGTCGCGGAAGCTGGCGAAGAAGTCCTATGCCAGCGAGCTGGCGCGCTGGCAGGGGCGGCTCAACCAGCTGGTGCGCGACGAGCGCTTCGCCAAGCGCTCCCTGGTGCTGGTGTTCGAAGGCAACGACGCCGCCGGCAAGGGCGGCGCCATCCGGCGCATCACCGGCGCCCTGGACGCGCGCAGCTACCGGGTGGTGCCGATCGGTGCCCCCACCGAGGAGGAACGGGAGCAGCCCTACCTGTGGCGCTTCTGGCGGCACGTGCCCGGCCATGGCCGGGTCACCGTGTTCGACCGCTCCTGGTACGGCCGGGTGCTGGTGGAGCGGATCGAGGGGCTGTGCGCCGAGGCCGACTGGATGCGCGCCTACAGCGAGATCAACGACTTCGAGGATCAGTTGGTGCGCCATGGCGCGGTGGTGGTGAAGTTCTGGCTGTCCATCTCCAAGGACGAGCAGTACCGGCGCTTCAAGGAGCGGGAGGAAACCCGCTTCAAGAACTTCAAGATCACCGACGAGGACTGGCGCAACCGGGAAAAGTGGGATGCCTACGAAACCGCCGTGTGCCAGATGGTGGACCGTACCTCCACCGAGGTGGCGCCGTGGACCCTGGTGGAGGCCGAGGACAAGAACTTCGCCCGCATCAAGGTGCTGAAGACGGTGGTCAAGCGCCTGGAGGCGGCCCTCGACGACAGCGCCGGTTGATTCCCGGGGGTGCCGAGATCCTGCGGTACGGCCGGGTTTGGCGCTAGAATCCCGCCTTGATTGCTGCGCTGCGGCGTGCCGTCCGCGCCCCAGCCGGTTCCCTCAGTTCGCCCCGTCTATCCGCTCACCACGAGGCCCCCATGTCCGGCTCGTCCGAACTCCCGAAGTCCCTGCCATCCCAGCATTCCGAAAATTTCGTCGCCTGGTTCCGTTCGGTGGCGCCCTACGTCAATGGCTTTCGCGGTAAGACCTTCGTGGTCGGTTTTGGCGGCAAGGCCATTTCCGGCCCCCTGGCGAAGACCTTCGCCTACGACGTGAACCTGCTCGCCAGCCTGGGGGTACGCCTGGTGCTGGTGCACGGGGCACGGCCGCAGATCGACGAGGAATTGCGCGAAAAGGGCATCGAGCCGCGCTATCAGGGCAACTACCGGGTCACCGACGCCGCCACCCTGGATTGCGTCATCGACGCCGTGGGCAGCGTCTACCTGGAAATCGAGGCCCTGCTCTCGCAAGGCTTGCCCAACACGCCGATGGCCGGCAGCACCATCCGGGTGGTCGGCGGCAATTTCATTACCGCCCGGCCGGTGGGGGTGCTCGATGGCGTGGACCTGCAGTACACCGGGGCCGTGCGCAAGATCGACGGCGAGGGCATCAAGGCCCAGCTGGGCCTGGGCAACATCGTGCTGCTGTCGAACATCGGCGCCTCGCCCACCGGCGAGATCTTCAACCTGGGCATGGAAGATGTGGCCGAGGCGGTGGCGGTGGCGGTGGGGGCCGACAAGCTGATCTACCTCACGGACAGCCAGGGGGCGTCGGATGCCGAAGGCAAGCTGCTCGACGAGCTGACCGCGGATGCTGCCGAGCAGCTGATGCGGGTCGGCGACTGGCTCTCCCCGGACCTCAAGCGCTACCTGCCCTGTGCCGTACGCGCCAGCCGGCGCGGCGTCAAGCGGGTGCATATTATCGGCTACACCGATGACGGCGCGTTGCTTCAGGAGCTGTTCACCCACGATGGGGTGGGCACCGTGATCACCCGGGAATCCCTCGACGTGCTGCGCGTGGCCAAGCCTGACGATATCGGTGGCCTGCTCTCGATCATCGAGCCCCTGGAAAACGACGGTACCCTGGTGCCCCGCCCCCGGGAGCTGTTCGAACGCGAGATCAACCGCTTCTCGGTGATTGAGCACGACGGCCTGATCGTCGGTTGCGCCGCCCTCTACCCCTACGGCAACGGCATGGCCGAACTGGCCTGCCTGGCGGTGAATCCGGATCACCGGCGCTGGGGCTACGGCGAGCGGCTGATGCACCACATCGAGCAGCAGGCCCGGGTGGCGGGGGTGTCGCGGTTGTTCGTGCTCACTACCCGCACCTCCCACTGGTTCCTCGAACGGGGCTTCGCTCTCGCGTCGGTGGACGAGCTGCCCGACGAGAAGCGCCTGATGTACAACTACCAGCGCCGCTCCAAGGTGATGGTCAAGACCCTCGTCGCCGAGTAGGACGGGGCGGGCCCGCGGCGCGTCAACCCGGCACAGATCAAGGCCCGGCCTCGGGCGGGGGCCGTTATAATTCCCGAGGCGATCACTCAACTATTCATCCCGCGGCAACGCGGTGACACTGCGCTACATCACGACACATCCGCGGAGGATTTTCATGGCACGTACCGTTAACTGCATCAAGCTCGGCCGCGAAGCCGAGGGACTCGATTTCCCGCCCATGCCCGGCGAACTGGGCAAGAAGCTGTGGCTCAACGTTTCCAAGGAAGCGTGGCAGCAGTGGATCAAGCTGCAGACGATGATCATCAACGAAAACCGCCTCAACCTGGCCGATGCCCGTCACCGCCAGTACCTGCAGGAGCAGGTGGAGAAACACTTCTTCGGCGAAGGCGCCGACCAGGTGCAAGGCTACGTCCCCCCGCAGTCCTGAGCTTCGCCCCTGTCTCCCGGTCGGACCGGGAGCAACAAAAAAGCCGCATGGTGTGATCCATGCGGCTTTTTTTGTCTGGACACCGCGGTGCCCAGACAAGGCGTCAAGCGTCGCTTACTTCTTCTTGGCGGGCTTGTTCACGGCTTCCTTGAAGCCGGCGCCGGCGGAGAACTTCGGCACGGTGGCGGCCGGGATCTTGATCTTTTCGCCAGTCTTCGGGTTCTTGCCTTCGCGGGCAGCCCGGCTGCTGGACTTGAAGCTGCCGAAGCCGACCAGGGTGACGGAGTCGCCAGCGGCAACAGCCTTCACAACAGTGGAGGTCAGGGCGTCGAGCACGCGGCCAGCGGCGGCCTTGGTGACGTCCGCTTCCTGGGCGATGGCATCGATCAGTTCGTTCTTGTTCATGCAAACATCTCCTTCGTGAGATTGGAAGTCCGATTCAGGACAAGTGGTAATCCCCGGGTCGTCAGGCTAACGACCGTCAGACCCGACTGTTTATACAGACCCCCGCAAGGCGTGTTTTGCCAGGCGCCAAACGGTGGCTTTAAGACTCCGAGTGGCGCAAGCATAGCCCGGAAAACCGCACTGCGCCAGCGTTTGCCAGCAATTTGCCGGAGAAATATTTGCTTGCTGGGTATTGCGCCCGGGGGGGAACGATGCTAGCGGAATGGGGGCGGCGCCGTCACTGCGCCGATGCCCCGGAAACCCTTGCCTGTGTTGGGTTTCCGGTTGCACCAGAGGTGTGCGTCAGTGGTCGTTGACTTCCCGGTCCAGTTCTTCGGGGGAGGCGTGGCGCACGTTGCGCCCCTTGACCATGTAGATGACGTATTCGGCGATGTTTTTGGCGTGGTCGCCGACCCGTTCCACCGCCTTGGCGATGGCCATGATGTCGAGGGAGCGCGAGATGGTGCGCGGGTCTTCCATCATGAAGGTGATCAGCTGGCGGACGATGGCGGTGTGCTCGGTGTCCACCTGGTCGTCCTTGTGCACCACCTCGGCGGCCGCGGTGGCGTCGAGGCGGGCGAAGGCGTCCAGGGAGGCGCGCAGCATGGCCAAGGCCAGGTCGGCGGTGTGGCGCAGTTCCACGTCCGGGGCGAACGAGGCGTGCTGGTTGTAGAGGCGAACCCCCAGCTTGGAAATCTTCTGCGCCTTGTCGCCGATGCGCTCCAGGTCGCCGATGGCCTTGATCACGGTGGTGATCATGCGCAGGTCGATGGCGGTGGGCTGGCGCTTGGCGATGACCTGGGTGCAGGCCTCATCGAGTTCTACCTCCAGTTCATTGACCCGGGCGTCACCGGTGATGACCCGGTCGAGCTGTGCGATGTCGCCCGAGTAGAGGCCTTCCATGGCCAGGCGGAATTGTTGTTCGACCAGTCCGCCCATCTGCAGCACCCGGGTGCGCAGGCTTTCCAGTTCAAGATCGAATTGTTTGGAGGTGTGTTCGAGCATGGGGTCTCTCTTGCCGGAAAAAAGCCCCGTCCGGAAAGGCGGGCGGGGCCGATCAAAACCGGGAAACTACCACCCCAGTATGACAGAAATGTTGCGGTGGGCTGATCGGGGTTAGCGCGGCAGGTGCTGCACCACGCCGCCTGGGGTGCCGAGCAGCAGCAGGTCGGCGCCGCGGGCGGCGAACAGGCCGTTGGTGACCACGCCGACGATCTGGTTGATACGGGCTTCCAGGCCCACCGGATCGTCGATGGAAAGGCCGTGCACATCGAGAATGACGTTGCCGTTGTCGGTGACGAAGCCCTCGCGCAGGCGCGGCTCACCGCCGAGCTTGGTGAGCTCCCGGGCGACGTAGGCCCGGGCCATGGGAATCACTTCCACCGGCAGGGGGAACTTGCCCATCACCGGTACCAGCTTGGAAGCGTCGGCGATGCAGACGAAGGTGCTGGCCACGGCGGCGACGATCTTTTCCCGGGTGAGCGCCCCGCCACCGCCCTTGACCATGTGCAGACGGTCGTTCACTTCGTCGGCCCCGTCTACGTAGACCGGGATTTCGTTGACGTCGTTCAGGTCGAGCACGGCAAAGCCATGGCTGCGCAGCCGGACGGTGGAGGCTTCCGAGCTGGAGACGGCGCCGCGGAAACGGTCCTTGAAGGGAGCTATGGCGTCGATGAAGCAGTTGGCGGTGGAGCCGGTCCCCACCCCGAGCACCGCGCCTTGGGGGGCGTGGGCCGCCACGTAGTCGGCGGCGGCCTGGCCGACGGCTCGCTTCAGTTCGTCCTGGGTCATGGGGAATTCTCCTGTGGGGCAAAGCCGCCATTTTACGGGGGGCAACCGGGGCTGGCGATGTCCGGCGCCACATATTCACCTGTCACGGCCTTGTCACGCACCCGCCACGGTGCGGTCACATGGCGGGACCACCCTAGGCGCCATGCCAAAGGTCCGCTCGATTTTCATCTCCGACCTCCACCTGGGCACCCGGGCGTGCCAGGCGGAACGCCTCCTCGACTTCCTCAAGGAGACCCCCGCCGACCATCTCTACCTGGTCGGCGACATCATCGACTTCTGGGCCATGGGGCGTTCGATCGCCTGGTCGCCGGCGCAGAACACGGTGGTGCAGAAGATCCTGCGCCGTGCCCGTCATGGCGAGCAGGTCGTGTTCATTCCCGGCAACCACGACGAAGCCCTGCGCGAATACGTCGGGGTCGCTTTCGGTGATATCCGGGTCGAGTCCGAGTGGATCCACGAAACCGCCGACGGGCGCCGCTTCCTGCTGGTGCACGGCGACGAGTTCGACCAGGTGACCCGCTACCACCGCTGGGTGGCAGTGATCGGCGATGTGGCCTACAACGCCCTGGTGCGCCTCAACGGCTGGCTCTCCTGGGTGCGCCGGCGCCTCGGTCGCCCCGGTTACTGGTCCCTGGCCGGTTACGCCAAGCGCAAGGTAAAGAGCGCGCTGCAGTTCATCTTCGACTTCGAGGATGCGGTGATCCGCCACGCCCGAGCCCGGGGATTGGATGGGGTGGTGTGCGGCCACATCCACTGGGCCGCAATCAAACAGGTGGACGGCCTGACCTATGTCAATTGCGGCGACTGGGTCGACTCGTGCACCGCCATCATCGAACACTTCGACGGGCGCCTGGAGTTGCTGGCCTGGGGCTCCCCGTTCCGCCCGCCCGCCGACGCTCCGGTCGCCTTGCCTGCCCCCGTGCTCCAGCCCTCGCCTGTCGCCGCCCGCAGCGCCGAGGGGGGAGTGGCATCGGACGAGGCGCCGGGCTTCTATCCCTCCCATCCCGAAGGGGCCGCCTGATGTCCGCCATTTTGGCCCAGCCATCCCGTCCCCTGACGGTGCTGATGGTTTCCGACGTTTATTTCCCGCGCATCAACGGCGTGTCCACCTCCATCGAAACCTTCCGTCGCGCCCTGGCGCCCCAGGGAGTGACGGTCCGCCTGGTGGTGCCGGACTATGGTGCCGAGACGGCGTTGGAAAATGAGCATCAGGCCGACATCCGCCGCGTGCCCGGCCGGCCGGTGCCGCGGGATCCGGAAGACCGGTTGATGGCTTGGACGGCCCTGCGTCGTGTCGTGGCCGCGGCAGCGGAAGGGGTCGATCTGATTCACCTGCAGACCCCCTTTCTCGCCCATTACGCCGGCCTGGCCGAAGCGCGTCGCCGCCGCTTGCCGGTGCTCACCACCTACCACACCCTTTTCGAGGAATACCTGCACCACTACGCGCCGTTCCTCCCCGGCAGCCTGTTGCGCGGCCTGGCGCGGCGCTTGTCGCGCCATCAGTGCAACGGGGTGGATGAAGTGGTGGTGCCCAGTCACGCCATGGCCGAGCGCCTGAGTGGCTACGGCGTAACCGCACCGATGACCGTGCTGCCCACCGGCATCCCGATGGCGCGCTTTGCCGACAGCGGCGAGGGCGAAGCGCGCAGCACCGCGCGCCGACGCTTTCGCCAGGCCCACGGTATCGCCGAGGAACGGCCGGTGGCCCTGTTTGTCGGTCGGGTCGCCTTCGAAAAGAACATCGCCTTTCTGCTCGAGGCCCACGCCCTGGCGCGGCGCCACCTGCCCGACCTGCTCCTGCTGGTGACCGGCGAAGGGCCGGCCCGGGCCACCCTGGAGCGCCAGGCCGCCCGCCTGGGGTTGGGGGAGTCGGTACGTTTTCTCGGCTATCTGGAGCGGGAGCGTGCCTTGCCCGACTGCTACGCCGCCGCCGACGCCTTCGTCTTTGCCTCCCACACCGAAACCCAGGGGCTGGTGCTGCTCGAAGCCCTGGTCGCCGGGTTACCGGTGGTCGCCCTGGCCGAGATGGGCACCCGCGACATCCTGCTCGATCGCCACGGCCAGCCCATGCCCGGCTGTGTCGTACCCCGGGCCGAAGTGGCGGATTTCGCCCTGCGTCTGGCGGATCTGCTCGCCAGCCTGCGCCACGACCCCCACGTCCGTCCCCGGCTGTCCCGTGCCGCCCGGGGAACGGCTGCTGCCTGGTCGGATGTGGCCCTGGCCACCCGTCTGGCGGAGTGCTACCGGGCGCACTGCAACCCCGACCCCGTACCTGCCCTGCTGCGTCCGATGGCCCAGGGCCGGGCTTGATCCTTCTCTGTTTTTTTCGCCATGAACGCACCCCACGACGAAAGCCCGTTCAAGGGCAAGACCGGCCTGCAACGGATCTGGAATGCCCTGCATTACTCCCTGGCCGGCCTGCGTGCCGCCTATGCCTGTGAGGATGCCTTTCGCCAGGAGGTGCACCTGGCCGCGGTGCTGGTGCCCCTGGCCTTTTTCCTGCCGGTGGCCGGCGTGGAGCGGGGCGTGATGGTCGGCAGCATCCTGCTCGTGCTGGTGGTGGAGCTGCTCAATTCGGCGGTGGAGGCAGCGGTGGACCGGGTCTCCCTGGAGCACCACCGCCTGGCCAAGCGGGCCAAGGACATCGGCAGTGCGGCGGTACTGATCGCGCTGGTCAACGTGGCCCTGGTATGGGGCTGCATACTCCTGTGAGGTGATGCCATGAATGCT
Organism: Oryzomicrobium terrae; assembly: GCF_008274805.1. Lineage (NCBI taxonomy): Bacteria > Pseudomonadati > Pseudomonadota > Betaproteobacteria > Rhodocyclales > Rhodocyclaceae > Oryzomicrobium > Oryzomicrobium terrae. The sequence goes on along the minus strand of NZ_CP022579.1, from coordinate 2,901,162 downwards.
CCCGCCGTCGAGGTGCCGCGCCCCCCCCTGTCGGTGGCGGTGGTGACCGAAACCTATCCACCCGAGGTGAATGGGGTGGCCATGACGGTGGGCCGGCTGGTCCAGGGATTGCGCGCCCGAGGGCACCGGGTTCAGGTGATCCGGCCGCGCCAGCCGGGGGAGGAGGCAAGCCTGGTAGCGGATGGCGACGCCACCCTGGGCGGTCTGCCCCTGCCCGGTTATCCCGGTCTACGCTTCGGTCTGCCGGCCAAGGGGAAACTGCTGCGGGCCTGGCGCCAGGAGCGACCCGATGTGGTGCACCTGGTCACCGAGGGGCCCCTTGGCTGGTCAGCCCTGGCCGCGGCGCGGCGGCTAGGTATTCCTGCCACCTCCGGGTTCCACACCAACTTCGACCGTTACAGCATCCATTATGGTTTTGGCATCCTGCGTCCGGCGGTGGCAGCCTATCTGCGCACCTTTCATCGCCGCACCCTGGCCACCCTGGCGCCCACCGTGGCCCTGGCGGCAGCCTTGGCCGGAGAAGGCATCCCCGGGGTGAAAGTGGTCGGACGGGGCGTGGATACGGCCCTGTTCGATCCCCAGCGGCGCGATGGGGCCCTGCGCGCCAGTTGGGGGGTGGCCGAGGGCGGTTTGGCGGTGCTGTCGGTGGGGCGCGTCGCGGCGGAAAAGAACCTGCCCCTGACCCTGAAGGCTTTTGCGGCCATCCGGGCCCAGCGGCCCGATGCCCGGCTGGTGGTGGTGGGGGATGGGCCGCTACGGCGCAGTTTGGAAGCGGCCCACCCGGACCATCACTTTGCCGGGGTGCGGGTCGGCGAGGATCTGGCGGCTCATTACGCCTCCGGCGATCTTTTCCTGTTTCCCAGCCTGACCGAGACCTTCGGCAATGTCACCTTGGAAGCCTTGGCCAGCGGGCTGCCGACCGTGGCCTACCGCAGCGCTGCGGCGGCGGAGCTGATCCGGGACGGGGAGCACGGCGTGACGGTCAATCCGGGGGATGAGGCCGCCTTCGTGGCGGCGGCGGTAGGTGTGGCTACCGATGCGGCCGGGCGGCAGCGCTTGGCCCAGGCCGCCCGGGCCAAGGCCCTGGCTTGTTCCTGGGATCAGGTGGTGACGGATTTCGAAACGGTGCTGCGCCAAGCTAGCGGTGGCGCGGCGGGCGCTTATGCTGCCGCGCTCGGTTCGGCTTCGTCGCTGCCGATGGTGTAGGCGATCAATTCGTAGTCCGGCCCGCTTTCCAGGAGGTGCTGGAGCACGATGGTCTGGCGGGCGCCGCCAACCACCAGGGCCATGCTGACGCCGCCGGGGGAAAACGTGCCGAGCGGGGCAAGCAAATGGCCGCTCTTGTCGTCGACGATCAGGGCGTCCACCGTGCCGCGCAGACCACCCCGCTCCCTTGCCCACGGGTCGTCCGGGCGTCGCAGTCCGACCAGTTGGGCGCAGCGGGGCTCCCCGGGTAGCAGAGCCAGGCCGACGTTGCTGCGGCCATGGCTGCGGGTCATGCGCCGGATGATGGCCAACCGCCAGTGCAGGGAGTGGTCGGTGCGCAGCCCGAGCAGGGCGCCGACGCCATGCCACTGGCGCTTGGCCGCTGGGCGCGTGCCCAGACCGGAAAGGCTGATGTCGCGCAGTTCCCAGCGTTCCATCATCTGCCGGTCTCCGGCGGTTTCGAGTTGATCGAGGACTTGCTCCGGGGTCAGGGTCTCGGTCACGTCCGGGGTCAGGGAAAACGCCTGGCGCAGGGCTTCCTGACTTTCTGCGGCGTATTCGAGCTGGCGGCCCGAGCGGGCGTATTCCCCGGCCGCCACCATGCGCCGCGCCAAGTCGAAGCCAGGCACGACGCGCAAGGTACTTTGCGCGTCCTTGCGCGAATGGCGGCGCTTGGGCGGGGTTTGCGACCAGTGCTGCATCAGGCGCAGCAGCAGGGCCACGACCTCCTTGTCGTTGGCTGGCGGAACGATCAGCCAGTCCGGCAACTGGCGCTGGCGGGTGATGTCACTCTTCAGGGGGAACAGCAGCATGCTCACCCGCCCCGGGCCCAGGTAGCGCCAGCCCGGCTCGGCGGCCTGTTCCGCAGGCGGCAGGTCGAGCATGCGCTCCGGGCTGCGTAGCCCGTCGGTGCGCAGGCGCCAGGGGGTGGTGGCGCCGGGGGTCTCGGCCAGCGCAAAATGGGGTTCGGCCCAGGCGACGATCCGATCGAGCAGCAGGGTTTGGCGGGGCGAGAGGTTGCCCAGGGGGCCCAATTCGAAGAACAGGCCGATGCGGTACTCGCGCCAGGGCGATGTGTCGTCGCGCTCGCTAGGGTAGAGCGCTTCACGGATGTGCAGCACCCCGAGGGTGCGGGCCTTTTCGACCAGGGCATGGGTGGCGGGCCACCATTCACCCGATAGATCCTGGAAGGTGATGCGTGCCGCTAGCTTTTCCCGGGAGAGGGCATGCAGCATGCGCGCCAGGATCACGGCGAGCGGCTTGAGCTGCTGAGGTGCCAGGGCCTCCTGCAAGTGCAGGGCCACTTCCAGGGCACGGGCGGCGGTGTGGTAGTAGGACTCCAGGGTCTTGAAGGTGATCTCGGACTGGGGGTCCAGGGTCTGCAGCTGATGAGCCGCCTCGTCCCACAGGCTGGCGAGCAGGGGTTGGGCGGCTTCGTCGAGGCGCAGGATGGCGCGCTGACAGGCTTCCCGCGGCAACTGTTCGACCAAGGTGCCCGCTTCGGCCAGCCAGCCGCGCAGAGCCATCAACCCATGGGCCGGGCGCTTCCCGGTCAATTCGGCCAGGAAGGCGGCGAGGTTGTCCGCAGTGCCCAGGGGGTGGTCGCTGCGTTCACCACGGATGCGGGAGACAAGGCTCTTCAACATGGGAGGCATTATTACAAAAGTCTTAGGGAAAGACCGTGCGTCTTTTCACCAGTTCATGCCTATCGTGAAACAGTTCGCCACAAAAGAAAACCGGCGGAGGGCTCGCGCCGCTCCGCCGGTTGCCGGGGGCGTTGCGTCGGTGCTTTAACGCTTCTTCATCGGCGGCAGGTCGGTGCACGAGCCGTGGGCGACTTCGGCCGCCATGCCGATCGATTCGCCCAGGGTCGGGTGCGGATGGATCGTCTTGCCGATATCCACCGCGTCGCAGCCCATCTCAATGGCCAGGGCCACTTCGCCGATCATGTCGCCGGCGGAGGGGCCGACGATGGTGCCGCCGATCACCCGGTGCGACTCGGCGTCGAACACCAGCTTGGTGAAGCCGTAGTCGGCGCCGTTGGCGATGGCCCGGCCGGAGGCAGCCCAGGGGAACTTGGCCACTTCGACCTTGCGCCCGGCCTTCTTGGCGTCGTCCTCGCCGACGCCGACCCAGGCTACTTCCGGGTGGGTGTAGGCCACCCCGGGGATGACCTGGGCGTCGAAGGCGACCTTCTGGCCGGCGGCAGCCTCGGCGGCCACGTGGGCCTCATGCACGGCCTTGTGGGCCAGCATCGGGTTGCCGACGATGTCGCCAATGGCGAAGATGTGCGGCACGTTGGTGCGCATCTGGGCGTCCACCGGGATGAAGCCGCGCTCACCGACGACCACGCCGGCCTTCTCGGCACCGATCTTCTTGCCGTTGGGGCTGCGCCCGGCGGCCTGCAGGATCAGGTCGTAGCGCTGCGGCCCGGCGGGGGCCTTGTCGCCTTCGAAGGTGACCCACAGGCCGTCGTCCTTGGCTTCGACAGCGACGGTCTTGGTCTTGAGCATGACCTGGTCGAAACGGTGCAGGTTCTGTTTTTCCCAGACCTTGACCGCGTCCCGGTCCGGGCCCTGCATCAGGCCGTCGAGCATTTCCACCACATCGACGCGGGCGCCCAGGGTGGAATAGACCGTGGCCATTTCCAGGCCGATGATGCCGCCGCCGATGACCAGCATCTTCTCGGGCACGAAACGCAGTTCCAGGGCGCCGGTGGAATCGACGATGCGCGGGTCGCGGGGAATGAAGGGCAGGTGCACCGCGGCGCTGCCGGCGGCGATGATGCACTGCTTGAAGCGCACCACCTGCTTGGCGCCGGTCTTGTCCTGGCCGGCGCCGTCGGTGACTTCCACTTCCACGTGGTGGGCGTCGAGGAAGCTGCCGTAGCCGCGCACCACCTCCACCTTGCGCGCCTTGGCCATGCCGGCCAGGCCGCCGGTGAGCTTGCCCACCACCTTGGCCTTGTGGGCGCGTAGCTTGTCGATGTCCACCTGGGGCTGGGCGTAGGTCACGCCCAGGTCGGCGAAATGGGCGGTTTCGTCCATCACCGCGGTGACGTGGAGCAGGGCCTTGGACGGGATGCAGCCGACGTTGAGGCAGACGCCGCCCAGGGAGGCGTAGCGCTCGACGATGACGGTCTTCATGCCCAGGTCGGCGGCGCGGAAGGCGGCGGAGTAGCCGCCCGGGCCGGCGCCCAGCACCAGCATGTCGCATTCCACATCCACCGGGCCCGTGTAGGCGCCTGCGGCCTGGGGGGCGGCTGTGGGAGCGGCCGGGGCGGCGGGTGCCGGGGTCGGCACGGCCGCCGTCGGCGCAGGCGCCGGTGTCACTGCGGCAGCGCTGGCTTCCAGCACCAGAATCAGGCTGCCTTCGCTGACCTTATCGCCGACCTTGACCTTGACCTCCTTGACCACGCCGGTGGCCGAGGAGGGCACGTCCATGGTGGCCTTGTCGGATTCCAGGCTGACCAGGGCGTCCTCGGCGTTGACGGTGTCGCCGGCTTTGACGAACACCTCGATGACCGGCACGTCCTTGAAGTCGCCGATGTCCGGGACCTTTACTTCAACCAGTTGGCTCATGGCGTCCCCCTTACAGCATGACCCGGCGGAAATCCGCCAGCAGCTTGGCCAGTTCGGCGTTGAAGCGGGTCGCCAGGGCGCCGTCGATGACGCGGTGGTCGGCGGACAGGGACAGGGGCACGATCAGCCGGGGCACGAATTCCTTGCCGTTCCACACTGGCTTCATGGTGCTCTTGGAAACGCCCAGGATGGCCACTTCCGGCGCATTGACGATGGGGCTGAAGGCGGTGCCGCCGATGCCGCCCACCGACGAGATGGTGAAGCTGGCGCCCTGCATGTCGGCAGGCTTGAGCTTGCCATCCCGGGCGGCTTTGGCCAGTTCGCCGGTTTCCTTGGCGATCTCGAAGATGCCCTTCTTGTCGGCATCCTTGAGCACCGGCACCACCAGCCCGTTGGGCGTGTCGGCGGCAAAACCGATGTGGTAGTACTGCTTCAACACCAAGTTGTCGCCGTCCAGGGAGCTGTTCAGCTGCGGGAACTGCTGCAGTGCCTTGACGCAGGCCTTGATGATGAAGGCGAGCATGGTCAGCTTGAGGCCGGCCTTCTCGTTCTCCTTGTTGAGAGCGACGCGGAAGGCTTCCAGGTCGGTGATGTCGGCATCCTCGTGGTAGGTCACGGCCGGGATCATCACCCAGTTGCGCGCCAGGTTGGCGCCGGAAATCTTCTTGATGCGCGACAGGGGCTGGGTTTCGATGGGGCCGAACTTGGCGAAGTCCACCTTGGGCCAGGGCAGCAGGTCCAGGGTGCCGCCGCCGGTGATGCCGCCGCCAGCTGCCGTGGCCGCGCCGGGCACGGCGCCGCTGCTCATGACGCCCTTGATGAAGGCCTTCACGTCCTCGGCCAGGATGCGGCCCTTGGGGCCACTGGCGGCGACCTTGGTCAGGTCCACCCCCAGTTCCCGGGCGAAGGCGCGCACCGACGGGCTGGCGTGCACCTTGCCACCTAGGGCGGGCAGGGGGGCAGCGAGGCTTGGGGCGGGCGCGGATGCGGCCGGGGCGCTGGCGGCGACCGGCGCGGTTGCCGGGACAGTGCTCGGGGCAGGCGCCGGCGCCGCAGCTGCGGCCGGGACAGCGCTTCCTGCCGCTTCCAGTACCAGGATCAGGGTGCCTTCGCTGACCTTGTCGCCGAACTTGACCTTCAGTTCCTTGACCACGCCGGCGGCGGGGGCGGGCACGTCCATGGTGGCCTTGTCGGACTCCAGGCTGATCAGCGGGTCCTCGGCCTTGACGGTGTCGCCGGGTTTGACGAAGACCTCGATGATCGGCACGTCCTTGAAGTCGCCGATGTCCGGCACCTTAACGTCCACCAGGCCGCCCGCGGTAGCGGGGGCGGCGGCAGGCACCGGGGCTGGAGCGGCGGCCACGGGGGCAGGGGCCTGGACCGGAGCCGGCGCCGCTGCGGGCGCAGGTGCGGCGGCCGCACTGGCCGTGGCACTGGCTTCGAGCAGCAGCACCAGGCTGCCTTCGCTGAGCTTGTCGCCGACCTTGACCTTGACCTCCTTGACCACGCCCGAGGCGGAGGAGGGTACGTCCATGGTGGCCTTGTCAGATTCCAGGCTGATCAGGGCGTCCTCGGCGTTGACGGTGTCGCCGGGTTTGACGAACACCTCGATGACCGGCACATCCTTGAAATCGCCGATATCCGGGACTTTCACTTCAATGATTTGGCTCATGTTCCGTGGCTCCCCTTAAACGGACATGGGATTCGGCTTCTCGGGATCGAGGCCGTACTTGAGAATGGCGGCGGCGACCTTGTCGCGCTCGATGGTGCCTTCGTCGGCCAGGGCCTTCAGCGCGGCGACGGTGACCCAGTGGCGGTCCACCTCGAAGAAGTGGCGCAGCTTTTCCCGGGTGTCGGAACGACCGAAGCCATCGGTGCCGAGCACCACGTAGCGGCGATCCACGTAGGGGCGGATCTGCTCGGCCACCAAGCGCACGTAGTCGGTGGAGGCGATGACCGGGCCGCGGGTATCGGCCAGGCACTTCTCGACGTGGGTGACACGCGGCTTTTCCAGCGGATGCAGCAGGTTCCAGCGCTCCACCGCCTGGCCGTCCCGGGCCAGTTCGGTGAAGGACGGGCAGGACCACAGATCGGCTTCCACGCCCCAGTCCTGGCGCAGCAGTTCGGCGGCGGCCATTACTTCGCGCAGGATCGAGCCGGCGCCCAGCAGTTGGACGCGGGGGCCGTCGGAGGTGTGGCCCTTCTTCAGCTGGTACATCCCCTTGAGGATGTCCTGCTGGCTGCCTTCCGGCATTTCCGGGTGCTCGTAGTTCTCGTTGAGCACGGTGATGTAGTAATAAACGTCCTCCTGCTCCTGCACCATACGGCGCAGGCCGTCCTGCACGATCACCGCCACTTCGTAGGAGAAGGTCGGGTCGTAGGAAACGCAGTTGGGGATCACCGCGGAGAGCACGTGGCTGTGGCCGTCCTCGTGCTGCAGACCCTCGCCGTTGAGGGTGGTGCGGCCCGAGGTGCCCCCGAGCAGGAAGCCCCGGGTGCGCTGGTCGGCGGCCGCCCAGCACAGGTCCATGGTGCGCTGCAGGCCGAACATCGAGTAGAAGATGTAGAAGGGGATCATCTGCACCCCGTGGGTGCTGTAGCTGGTGCCGGCGGCGACCCAGTCGGCCATGGCGCCCAGCTCGTTGATGCCTTCCTGGAGGATCTGGCCGTCCTTCGACTCCTTGTAGAACATGAGCTGGTCATGGTCTTCGGGAACGTACTTCTGGCCTTCCTGGTTCCAGATGCCGTACTGGCGGAACATGCCCTCCATGCCGAAGGTGCGCGACTCGTCCGGGACGATCGGCACGACGCGGCGGCCCAGGGTCTTGTCCTTCAACAGGGTGTTGAGGATGCGCACGAAGGCCATGGTGGTGGAGAACTCGCGGCCTTCGCCGGACGCCTTGAGCAGGCCTTCGAAGGCGGACAGCGGCGGGGCGGGCAGGGGATCGGCCTTCTGCCGGCGCACCGGCAGGTAGCCGCCCAGGGCCTGGCGCCGTTCGCGCATGTAGGTCAGTTCGGGGGAGCCTTCGGGGAAGGTCAGGTAGGGCACTTCCTCGATCTTGTCGTCCGGCACCGGCAGGTTGAAGCGGTCGCGCATGCGCTTGAGCGCCTCGGTACCCATCTTCTTGGCCTGGTGCGAGATGTTCATGGCCTCGCCGGCGTCGCCCATGCCGAAGCCCTTGATGGTCTTGGCCAGGATGACGGTGGGCTGGCTCTTAGAGTCGGAGGCAGCCTTGAAGGCGGCGAATACCTTGAACATGTCCAGGCCGCCGCGGTTGAGATTCCAGACGTCTTCGTCGGTCCAGTCGGCCACCAGCTCCTTCAACTCCGGGGTGTTGAAGAAGTGCTCGCGCACGTAGGCGCCGTTCTTGGCCTTGAAGGTCTGATACTCGCCGTCGACGCATTCCATCATGCGCTTCTTGAGGATGCCCTTCTTGTCCCGGGCCAGCAGGGTGTCCCAGTGGGTGCCCCAGACCACCTTGATGACGTTCCAGCCGGCGCCGCGGAAGTCGGACTCCAGCTCCTGGATGATCTTGCCGTTGCCGCGCACCGGGCCGTCGAGGCGCTGCAGGTTGCAGTTCACCACGAAGATCAGGTTGTTCAGCTTTTCCCGGCCGGCCATGCCGATGGCGCCCATGGATTCGGGCTCGTCGATTTCGCCGTCGCCGAGGAAGGCCCACACCTTGCGGCCGTTGGCAGAGGCCAGGCCGCGGCTGTCGAGGTACTTCATGAAGCGGGCCTGGTAGATGGCCTGGATCGGGCCGAGGCCCATGGAGACGGTGGGGAACTGCCAGAAGTCCGGCATCAGCCAGGGGTGGGGGTAGGAGGAAATACCCTTTCCATCGACCTCTTGGCGGAAGCTGTCCATCTGCGCTTCGGTCAGGCGGCCGAGCATGAAGGCGCGGGCATAGACACCGGGGACCGAGTGGCCCTGGAAGAAGATCAGGTCGCCGCCGTGGTTTTCGCTGGGGGCGTTCCAGAACCAGTTGAAGCCCACGTCGTAGAGCACGGCGCTGGAGGCGAAGGAGGCAATGTGGCCGCCCACGTTGGTGTGCTTGTTGGCGCGAACCACCATGGCCATGGCGTTCCAGCGGATGTAGGTGCGGATCTTTTCTTCCAGATCCGGATTGCCCGGGTACTTGGGCTGCTGGCTGACCGGGATGGTGTTGTAGTAGCCGGTGTTGGCGCTGTAGGGCAGGTCTACGCCCTCGTCGCGGGCGCTATCGATCAGCCGTTCGATCAGGTAATGGGCCCGTTCCGCCCCTTCCTTCTCCACCACTGCCCCGAGGGCTTCCAGCCATTCCTGGGTTTCCCGGGGGTCAACGTCCGCCAAAGGATTGTTCTCGGGCGTCTCTGCCATGGTTCGTCTCCTGATTATGTCAGCGCCGGATCGGCGCCATCGCTGTTGGCAACGTTCCCCTTCGACAAGGTGGAACGGGCGCTGATCCGGTGCGGGGGCGAAAAATGTCGTCGGAGTGCTACGGGCGCTTCCCGGCGGACCCTTCCGCAGGAAGAAACGCAACACAGCGTAATACGTGATTCGGGGATCATGTCCCGCGCCGCACAATTTCGCATCGTAAGATGATTTTTTGTAATACGCAATATTGCGCTGCAATATGGATGGGCGCTGGTTTTCCCGGGGGTTTTCCGTCACCCTGTTGGCAGCGTTTTGTCCGCCGCCGGGCTGTGTCCGGGGTGGGTTTTTATTCATTTTTCTGGGGTTTCCCGCCGCCGGCCGCCATGCTCCCCGCCGATTCCGACCTGCCCGCACTGCCGTCCTGGCAGACCGTTGCCCTGGAAGCCAAGAGGCACGGGGTTCTCGTCGATGCCACCCCGGAGAGTCCCGTGGATAGTGGCGCTCTGCTGGCCTACCTTGAAGACCGAGGTGGGGCGCGGCTTCTGGCGCTGCAGGGGGGCGATTTCGATTTGCTCGCGCCGCTCATCGCCGCCTATGCGGACGGGGGGCTAGGAGGGCGTCTGCTGGTGGTCTGCGGCCCGTCGCCCTGGCTGGGGCGGGCGCCTTTTCCGGTTTTCGTGCCCGCCGACGAGGGCGAGGCTGCGCGTCTATTGGTACAGGCCCTGGCGCTGTCCCGCGAGTTCACCACGCCGGTCTGCCTGGCGCTCCCGGCGCTGCCCGAGCTTCCTGCCCGGCAGATCGACCCGGCTCACCTCTGCCGCTTGCTGGCGCCCTTGCCCGTGCCGATTGCCCAGCCTGAGGTGGCGGAAGCGCGGGCGGTGGCCCTGGCCAACCATGTTGAAGCGCTCGGTGCCTGGCAGTTGCAGCGCGGTGCCGATCGTCGCATCGGCCTGTTGGTGGCAGGCCCGGCCTGGCATACCGTGCGGGCCTGCCACCCGGCATCGCCCTGCCTGCGCCTGGACCTGGCTTGGCCTGTGCCGTTGAAGACGATCAAGGGGCTGGTGGCGATTTCCCGGACGGCCTATTGGGTGCCAGGGGCGGCGGAGTGGCTGCCGACGGCCTTGGCCGAGGAAGGGGTGCGTTTGTCCCCCTGGCCCGGCTGCGATGCCTAGTGTGGAGGTCGCCCGGAATTCCCCGGGAAAAGTGGGGTAAAATTAACCGCATATAGGTAGTACAAAAATTAACCGGACACGGACCCCGTGTCCGTTTTTGCTTTTCCGGATACGACCATGACGGCAAAACTCCTCGACGGCAACGCGCTGGCCAAGAAACTGCGCGCCGACTTCAAGACCCGGGCCGAGGCCCTGGCCGCCCAGGGCACCCGCCCCGGGCTGGCGGTGATTCTGGTGGGGGAGAACCCCGCCTCCCAGGTCTATGTGCGCAACAAGGTCAATGCCTGTGCCGAGGCGGGCTTTCACTCCGTCAAGCTCGACTATCCGGCCGACGCCGCGCCGGCCGAGGTGCTGGCCAAGATCGCCGAACTGAACGCCGATCCGGCCATCCACGGCATCCTGGTGCAGTTGCCCCTGCCGCCCCAATTCGACGAGGACGCGGTGCTCGAAGCCATTTCGCCGGAAAAGGATGTGGACGGCTTCCACGCCGAAAACGTGGGTGCGCTGATGCAGGGCAATCCGCGCTTCCTGCCCTGCACGCCCTATGGCGTGATGAAGCTGCTGGAAGAGGCTGGCGGCTCGCTGAAGGGTAAGGAAGCGGTGGTGATCGGCCGCTCCAATATTGTTGGCAAGCCCATGGCCATGTTGCTGCTGCACGCCGGCTGTACCGTTACCGTGTGCCACTCCCAAACCGCCGATCTGGGCTTCCATACCCGTCGTGCCGATATCCTGGTGGCGGCAGTGGGGCGCCCCCGCTTCGTCACCGGCGACATGGTCAAGCCCGGTGCCGTGGTGATCGACGTGGGCATCAACCGCCTGCCGGCGGAGCAGGGCGGCAAGCTGTGCGGCGACGTGGATTTCGATTCGGTGAAGGAGGTGGCCGGCGCCATCACTCCGGTGCCCGGTGGCGTCGGGCCGATGACCATCACCATGCTGCTCGCCAACACCCTGGAGTCGGCCGAACGGGCCGCCGGCCAGTAACCCGCACAAGGACACACAATGACTGTCAAGCATCCCCTGGTGGGCATCGTCATGGGCTCGGATTCGGACTGGCCGGTGATGCAGGCTGCCGCCGTTATGCTCAAGGAATTTGGCGTGCCTTTCGAGGCCCGGGTGGTTTCCGCCCACCGCACGCCCGATCTGCTGTTCGACTATGCCGCGTCAGCCGGCGACCGGGGGCTGAAGGCGATCATCGCCGGGGCGGGGGGCGCCGCCCACTTGCCGGGCATGCTGGCGTCCAAAACTGTTGTTCCGGTGCTGGGCGTGCCGGTGCCGTCCAAGCACCTGTCCGGCCAGGACTCGCTCTATTCCATCGTGCAGATGCCTAAAGGTATTCCGGTGGCGACGTTTGCCATCGGCGAAGCCGGTGCCGCCAATGCTGCCCTGTTTGCGGTGGCCCAGCTGGCCACCCAGAATGCTGAGTTGGTCGCCAAACTGGCCGCCTTCCGCCAAGCCCAGAGCGAAAAGGTGCTGGCCATGAAACTGCCGGAAGTGTGATCGTGAGCGCCGCGACCACTCCTATCCTCCCGCCTGCCACCCTGGGCATGCTCGGCGGCGGCCAGCTCGGCCGCTTCTTCGTTGCCGCGGCCCACGAGCTGGGCTACCAGGTGTGGGTCCTCGATCCCGATGCCAATAGCCCGGCGGGCAAGATCGCCAACCGTCACCTACAGGCCGCCTACGACGACTACGCGGCCCTCGACCAGCTGGCCCAAGGCTGTGCGGCCGTGACCACCGAGTTCGAGAACGTGCCGGCCGATACCCTGGACTACCTGGCCAAGTTCGTCCCGGTACGCCCTCATGCTGCCGCCGTGGCGATTTGCCAGAATCGGGTGGCGGAGAAGTCTTTCCTCCGCGACAATGGCATCCCCCACGCTGCTTTCGCCGCCATCATCAGCGAGGATGACCTGCGTGATGCCGCCAAGGTGGGCGCCCATCTCTTCCCCGGCATCCTCAAGGTCGCCCGCTTCGGCTACGACGGCAAGGGCCAGGCGGTGGTGAACAGCCGCGAGGAGGCCATTGCCGCCTTTCAGGGCTTCAAGGGAGAGACCTGCGTCCTGGAGCAGAAACTGCACCTGGATTACGAAGTCTCGGTGGTCCTGGCCCGTGACGAGCAAGGGGCGACTCGCTGCTTTCCCACGGCCGAGAATATCCACCGCAAGGGTATCCTCGATATCTCCATCGTCCCTGCCCGAGCCACTGCCTGCACTGCCAACAGTGCCCAAGAAGTGGCCGAACGCATCGCCGAAAAGCTGGGTTATATCGGTACCCTGGGGGTGGAGTTCTTCATCTCCCGTGGCCAGTTGTACGTGAACGAGATGGCGCCACGCCCCCACAACAGCGGCCACTACACCCTGGATGCCTGCATCACCAACCAGTTCGAGCAGCAGGTGCGCGCCCTGTGTGGTCTGCCTTTGGGCGAGCCCCGTGCCCACTCGGCGGCGGTGATGGTGAACCTGCTCGGCGACATCTGGTTCGAGAAGGATGCCGATGGCAACGAGCGTTACCGGGAACCCGATTGGGCCAAGCTGTACGCCGTGCCCAACCTCAAGCTGCACCTCTACGGCAAGCACCATGCCCGCCATGGCCGCAAGATGGGCCATTTCACCGTGATCGACGCCGACCCGGCTCGTGCACTGGAAACTGCCAGGGCGGCTCGGGCGTCTGTCGGTATTGTCGACTAGCTCGTTTTAGTCGGCGACATCCTTTATATCATCCATGCCCGATACCCCTGCCAGTCCCTCAGTTCCAGCCAGCGAAATCGAACGGGCTGTGACCCTGCTCAAGGCCGGCGAACTGGTGGCATTCCCCACCGAAACCGTTTACGGCCTTGGAGCAGATGCGGCCAACCCGGCGGCGGTGGCCAAGATTTTTGCTGTCAAGGGGCGGCCGGCGGACCATCCGGTCATCGTGCATCTGCCCTGTTCTCAGTCTATGGAGGACTGGGCGCGGGATATCCCCGCGGTTGCGTGGGAGCTGGCAGAGTATTTCTGGCCTGGGCCGCTCACTCTGATCCTCAAGCGCCAACCCTACGTACCCGATGCTGTGACCGGTGGACAGGATACCGTGGGCCTGCGCGTTCCCGGGCACCCAGTGGCATTGGCACTGCTCCAGGCGTTTTCCCGGGCTGGAGGGAGCGGTGGCGTGGCAGGTCCATCGGCCAATCGTTTCGGTCGTATCAGCCCCACTGCTGCCAGCCATGTATGCGATGAATTGGGCGATCGGGTGGCCATGGTTCTCGATGGCGGAGAATGCCCAGTTGGCATCGAGTCCACCATCGTGGATCTGTCCTCAGGTACACCACGCCTTCTCCGCCCCGGGCACATCCGCCCCGACCAGTTAGAGGCAGTAATGGGTGAGCCACTGGCCCTTCCTGCACACCTACGGAACACCGAGGTTCCTCGAGTTTCCGGTGCTCTGGCCGCCCATTACGCCCCGCGCACACATATGACACTGGTTGAATCAGCTGGTTTGGACGTCGAAATTTTTCGTGCTGGTTATCAGTCTATGGCGGTTTACGCTTGGTCTCGGTCGGCACCAGTGGAATTACCTGCCAATATCATATGGGTCTCTGCACCAACGACACCCAGTGCATATGCGCACGAGCTTTATGCTGCGTTACGCCATCTGGATGAGCTTGGTGTTGCCCAGTTGCTTGTCGAGTCCCCACCTAGAGGAGCCCTTTGGGCTGCCATCCACGATCGGTTAGATCGTGCGGCTTGTGGGGCAGGCTTGGGAGCTGATCAAACGTAATTTTTAGTTTACTTGTCTTTCTGAGAAGGTCCTTTGACAAAGATATAAGTGATGCTAAAATTCGAAAGATGTTTTGGGGCGGTAGCTCAGCTGGGAGAGCGTCGCGTTCGCAATGCGAAGGTCGGGAGTTCGATCCTCCTCCGCTCCACCAACGTTCAATTTTGTAAAAATTTTAAAACCAGCGACTTTTAAAAGTCGCTGGTTTTTTTTTTTGATGTTTAAGCAGAAGTGGCTGCTTCTTTCACATAAAAGAATTTCTGATGCGGGAAAAGATTATTTGGCTTGTTGCTTATTGCGTTGAAAAAGGCGCAAATTTTATTTTTTTGCCATTGGTGGTTGCTGCGTTTGGTGCGAAGAGTTACAGCATTTACGCTCAAACATTGGCGAGCGCAGCGATGATTTCTGTAGTTGTAATTCTTGGGCAGGGCACTTTGTTGATTAAAAACAACCCTGAAGGGGATTGTGAAAAAATAAGAATTTATATAAATAAAGTGGTGGTTATTTTTGCGATCGAAGCAATTTTTTTGTTGGGATTGTTCCTGGTGTATGGAAGAGATATATCGGTATTCGTGTATGGGGGTGATGTTTCGTTTTTGTTTTTGTTTTTTATAGTCGCATTTGCGTTTGTTGATGTTGCGTTTGAAGTTGTGTGTGTAAGCGCGCTGCGTGCTAGGTCAGAGTTTAAAAGGGGAAGTTTTTTTGTAATATTAAAGACAGCGGGGAAGCTTGTTCCTCTAATCGGTTGTCTTTGGGTTAAGGTTGAATTGGTAGAGTATATGATGCTCAGTCTTGCCCTACAAGGGGGGTTGGTTATCATTCAATATGCAAATTCTTGTCGAGGAAAGCGGCGAGCAGGTCAGAGTGTTAGAGTTATGGATGGCGCTTTTGATGTCGTTGTGAATGCGCTTCTTGTCACGGGGTTGCTCTCTGTTAGTCGATATGTTCTTGTTAAT
This sequence comes from Oryzomicrobium terrae, assembly GCF_008274805.1. NCBI lineage: Bacteria > Pseudomonadati > Pseudomonadota > Betaproteobacteria > Rhodocyclales > Rhodocyclaceae > Oryzomicrobium > Oryzomicrobium terrae. The sequence continues at coordinate 2,886,143 of NZ_CP022579.1, read as the reverse complement.
AAAACGGATATTTTTACCGTTGGTTATTACTCTGCAATTACGACGATAACAGGCGTGGTCGCGATTTTGTATTCGGGTACAGGGTACTTTTTGTATACAAAAATTGTCAAACAATGGGCTGGCGGTGATTTTGTTGGGTTGAGACAGCTTTACTTAAAAGCGCTTGCTTGGTTTGTGTTGATTGCAGCGACGTTGTCTTTTTTGGTTTGCATAGCTGGAGATCTTGTTTTTTCTTTGGTTTATGGGGAGGGGGTCAAGGTTGGGGCGTGGAGTTTTTTATTTTTGGCTCTTTTCCAAGTCCTCTTTGGTGTCTATCAGTTTTCATACTATGTGATACTGATGGGAGCGCACACAAGGTATAATTTTTTTCTCATTGGGCCAGCCATTGCTCTGCTCGTCGTTGTGCAGGGACTTGTTATCCCCCATCACGGATTAGTAGGGGCAGCATTTGTTCAGATGATGGTTATGGGAGTTGTGGCAGGTATTTCGGTTTTGGTGGTGATGAGACGGTTGCGCGCACGCATAACGTTATAAGACTTGAGTGCGGATGTTTTTCAAACATCAGCTCGCGCTTTATATGCGTGTTGTTCTTTGGATTTCCTTGAAGCTATGGCGGCTGTTTTGTTTGTCGCGCGTAGCTCGGTTGCTTTCTCAAGGCGATGATGATTTGTCGAGATGATTGTAAGATAATCTTTTTGGCTAGTGCCGCTTCTGTGCATAGTCATAAATGGGTCGGCTTGCTAAGTTCCAGTGCATATAAAATTTATTGGATATCGACTCATGAAAATAATGTTGGAAAAATTTCGTCCAATGTGAATTATTTGGAATTTACAAAGGGTGGTGCTGTGTTTAGGTTTTTTCAAGCATTGTGCGCTCTTTATAGGCTCAGTGCAGCTGGTAAGGTAATAATCCATGTGCATTATATTGGATATTACGCTCTGCTCGCCTATCTAAGGCCCGCTAGGCGGTTAGTGTTAACCGCCTGGGGGTCGGATGTATTAATCAATAGTAGAAGCTTTTTAAAGCGAGTTTTTTTAAAGTTGGCTTTGGCTCGTGCTCTTCTTGTTACGTATGATGGCGGGAATATGAAGAAGCGGTTGCTTGATTTGGGATGTTCTAGCAATAAGTTATTGCCAATAAGATTTGGTGTCGATACTAGAAAGTTTTGTAAAAAAGCGCATGCTGAAGATTTTGGGGTGATAAAGTTAATAAGTCTTCGCAATCATGAGCGCATATATGATATTGAAACACTTCTAAAGGCGGTGAAGCTGTTGTATGTTCGAGGGTTTCACATAAAACTCTCCTTGTATGGAACAGGGTACGATTCCTCCAGGTTAAACAATATTAAAAATAACTTAGGCTTAGAGAGTGTTGTCAATTTTTATGGGCGGTACGAATATAATGAATTGCCGAGTATTTTAAAAGGGAATGATATATATATATCAACCTCCCTATCGGATTCTGGTCTGTCGTCAAGCACAGCAGAGGCGATGGCTTGTGGCTTGGCCGTAGTAATTACTGATGTTGGTGAAAACTCTATGTGGGTGAAAGACGGCGTTAGCGGGAAGTTATTTGTACCGTCAAATGCAAATTCTTGTGCTGAAGCTATTCAGTTCTTTATAGAGAATTCTGCGAGCCGTATAGAGTGCGGCCGGGTGGCAAAAAATTTGATGAGGCACTCAAACGACATGCGCATCGAGGCAGCAAAAATGAAAAATGCATACGAAGGAGTTTTCGCCCATGCATAAGCTATTGGTTGTTGCTGATATTCAGCACGCGAGCCCAAGAGTTCCGTCGCTAGTTCATTTTTTTTCAAAATATGGATGGGATGTAAAAATAATAAGCCCAGGTTGCGCTAAAGATATTAAAAAGCATGTCGGGCTGCTTAATGAGGAGAAGGTGGAGATAGTAAGTTTCTTGTGCCCATATGATATTTGGTCTCCTTATCGAAAAATAATTAAGAGATTTTTTTCAAAGGGCGATGCAGGTGATGACGGAGGAGAGTACCAAGGCGGCCTGCTTAATAAATTAGCTGATGCAAGTCAATGGAGCTCCGCAAAATCGGCTTTGCGCTCCATGATGAATGTGTATAGATTGGTGCGCGGAGCTTTCCCAGATGATTATGTTACTGCGCGACAAAATTGGGTGGCCGAAGGTGTGCGTGTAGCAGAAAATTGGAAACCTGATGTCCTACTAAGTTCTTCCCCACATCCAACTGCTCATGTTTGTGCCAAAGCAATCTCAATCAAGACTGGGATTGTCTGGGTTGCAGAATTCCGTGATTTATGGACCATGAATCATAGTTATGAGTATGGATGGTTGCACAAAATTATTGATCGCCTTTTGGAAAGGCGAACGATGGTGCATGCCCGTGAACTGGTTACTGTGACTCCCTCCTTCAAGAAAAAATTAGAAGATATGCATCACCGGCCGGTTTCTGTTTTCACAAATGGCTTTTTTAGGAAAAATCCACGGCTGGGCGTCTCAAAAAATAGAAAAATGACTTTTCTATATACGGGGCTTGTTTATGAAGGAAAGCAAAATCTAAGATTGCTCTTTGAGATATTTCATGAGGTTATTTTTAAAGCCTGCCCCGCTGCTAATGAAAATATTGAAGTGGTCTTTCTTGGCCCCAAACCAATTTCGTTTGATGGGTATGTTGCTCAATATAATTTAGAATGTGTTTTCCGCCACGGTGGCATGCATCCGCGCGAGTATGTGATTGAACGCCAGGCCGAGGCAGATGTACTTTTGCTATTAAATTGGGATGATCCCGATGAGACGGATGTCTATCCTACGAAGCTTTTTGAATATATGGCATGCGATGGAGTGCTCTTAGCAACAGGAGGGCATCTAAACGATAATGTACGAAAAATTGTTGAGGAAACGCAGTCGGGGGTTTATGCCATTTCAAAAGAGGAGGCAGTTGAATTCATTGCCCACGCATATAATGATTGGGTGTGTGGCTCTCTAGGGAATTCGGTGACTAAGGATGTCGAAAAGTATAGCATGGCTGCTATAGCATTTGATTATTCTAGATTCTTGAAACAGGTAGTATTAAATGCTGGGTGAGAAAATGAGTGGGTTTGATGATCAGTTTAGTTTGAGTTCGGAAGACTACTTGAATCAGCTTAATTTTGTAAACTGGATACGCTATTATCACATTCTAAAAACTGCGCTGGCAATAAAGCCAAGTAGGGTTTTGGAAATCGGCGTTGGTAATGGAATTGTTCGCGATATTCTATCGAGGCACTGTTCTGTGTACCACACCTTAGACATCAACGCACGGCTGGCACCCGATTATGTACGGGATCTCAGCGAGCCCGATTTTTCTGACCTTTCAGACTACGATCTTGTAATTGTTGCTGATGTGCTTGAGCATATTCCTTTTGACAAAGTCAAGATCGCTCTTAAGAATATATCAAGATATTTACGCCCAGGTGGTAAGGTAATTGCTACGATACCGAATCGGCGCTCTCATTTTTTATTTATGTCTCCGACATATAAACCAAGCTACTTTAGTTTGCCGCACGGCTTTCTTACACTTGGCTCTTTTATAAGGAGGTTTATATTAAAGAAAATTTGGATTGATCCGCACCATTGCTGGGAAATCTCTGACGGTTCAATTACTGTCAAGAATGTTGAAAGCGTCTTTGCGGACTGCTGTTTTTTAATTGAGAATCATAAGAGAATTACTTATGTCGATCTTTGGCTTGCTAAGAAGGCGGGGCATTAGAGAAAGTCTGCTGGGGTTGTCAATAGCGGCGTATCCCGTTCAATATGAGGGGCATGCGTTATTGCTCGCTAGCGCTTTCTTTCTGTATGTTACAAGCTTGCTTGTCTTTGTTTTTGATAAGGGCGATGGCTGGCGGAGATTGTTTTTTAATTATTTCTCAAGTAAAACAGGCTTGGCTTTTTTTGCCTTTAGTTTGGTGTGTCTAGTTGCAACATTAAGGGGTATTTTTGAAAGGCCGCTACTAATTTATTTTGTTTTCTTGTTCTTTGGCGTGAACTTGATTGTTGCGGTACGGCTGCAATATGGGAAGATTCACGGTATTCGAAAAGCCCTTCTCGCGGGTAGTTTTGCAGCGGTTATCTATATTCAGATATGGGGGTTGATTGGGCAATTTGTCCACAATGATAGATTTTTTTATCAGGGTTGGTACGTTAATGGATCTGCATTCAATTTCTGGTTGCTTATCCCGATTTGTGCAATGGCAGTAATTCGAGCAGTGAGGCGCGAAGATTGCCGATATGAGTTGTCCGCTCTCCTGTTAATGGTGTGCGTTGGCGGATATTTCGATTCAAGAATATCTATGCTTGTGCCTTTTGTAATATTGGGGCCCTATTTTTTTTATAGGGCAAGGGCCGTTTTTTTTGGTGCGCTGATTGTTGGCTGTTTTGTTGTCCATGTACTTGGGTTGGCAACAAATCACGATATGGTTTTTGGAAAAGACTTTAGTCCAAGCGATTTTTTAGCACGCCACATTAACCCTTTGCTAGATGTTGGTAGAGCAGTGGCTATTAAATCTAGTTCAGGTGAGGGGTTAAGTGGTGCTGCTGGGAATGTTGGCTTTAAGTCAAGCGATTATGATCGTCTTTTGCCAATCTTTGTTGCTATAAAAACGCTTGAATCTGAAGGGGGAGGGCTGTGGGGGCATGGCATGTATTCGCACCAGTCACTCATGTATTCGCGAATGCAACAGGCCACCTCAGAAAGTGGGATTGAAAAGTCCACAAATAATGGTGTCGTACGGACCAGCACCTTGCCGTCCATGCTGATCGATGTAGGTTACTTTGGCGTATTTTTGCTTTTTGTGGTTGCGATACTTTCTATTTGGAAGAATTTGGCCAGCTTGCCTAAAGCCCTTAAGCCTCTTGGTGTGGTGCTCCCTCTGACAAATTTAGGATGGATTGTCATTATGAATGTGACGATATCGCCTTTTTTTTACTTGTTGCTAGTTCCGATGAAAGTTTACGTTGATCTAAGTGGTGATTCCGATAGTTATTCGAATTCGAAGCTTGAGTAAACTATTTAGGATATAAAAAAGGTCATTTGCGGAGTCGTCGAGCGGAGATGCGTTCACTAAGTGTTATTATTCCATTTCACGACAGATTGGATCTGTTGTGTCGTGCTGTTGAGTCTATTCAGCTATGTTGGCAACAATGCCCTGGGGTCGATTTTGAAGTGGTGATTGCAAACGATGGCGATCACTCTCAGGGGGCTATTGCCGATGCCCTGCAAGATTTTGATCTGCTAATTAAAGTGGTGAAAAATTTTGGGCAGAGAGGACCTGGTGGGGCACGAAATGCAGCAATAGAACAGAGTGCTGGAGAGTTTTTGGCTTTTTTGGATGCGGACGATTTTTGGCTGCCCGAAAAAATACTAAAGCAAATGGAGGCGGCTAAGGCTGGGGCGACTTTTATTGTTACGGGCTATTCCTTCGAGGGGCGTTCAAATGAAGTATTCCCCCCCGCATCAATTGATGCCGCATCAGATATTCTTGTTAAACGTGGAATTGGAACTTCAACTGTTTTGCTAGCGCGCGCACTTGTTGAAGTAGAGCGCTTTGCAAATCTAAGATATGCACAAGATATTGATTTCTGGTTTCGATTGGCAAAGTCGGAACTTTTCAAGTACAAGGCTATTCATGAAGTTCTGTGTGTTTACTACCCTTCTGGTAGTACAAAGAATAAATTCACCCAGCTAAAGTTTTTTGGAATCGTGGTTGAAAGAAGTGGCTTGCCATTATGGATGCGCATGAAGGCGTATGTAAGTTATATATTAAATGGTGTTTATAATCATTATATAAAGTGATGCGCATGAAAAGAACTATTTGGTTGTCTGGAGCGCTTGTAGACTCTCAGAGTGCGATGATTGGTGCTCTTTCACCGGCGGCTCAATTTGGATTGAGTGTCTTTGAAGGTATTCGAGCATATCGATCAGAGAAAACTGGTGCCTTGAATGTTTTCAGATTAAATGAGCATCTCGAAAGGCTTTTTGACTCGTGCAGCCTGGTAGGATTTTGCTCTCCATATAACATGAGTGAATTGGAAAGTATTATTAAAATGGTGGTTCGGGCTAATGACTATCGTTCTGATATTGCTATTCGGGTCGCTGTGTTTGTTGATGGAGAAGGATCTTGGACAAGTTCTGAGCCTATCAATTTGTTTGTTGCTCCAATCGAGAAATGTCGGAGTGATATTCTTCAATTAAAAGCACTTAAAGCATGTGTTTCATCATGGGTGCGTATCGGAGATAACTCTCTTCCCCCTCGGGTTAAATTGGGTGCTAATTACATAAATTCCCGTTACGCATATAACCAGGCTAAGGCGTTTGGCTGTGATCTGCCAATATTTCTTGCCTCAGATGGAAAACTTTCGGAAAGCACTGGGGCGTGCATTTTTCTAATTAAGGATGGGAGGTTAATAACCCCGCTCTGCACCTCTTCAATTTTGAATAGCATTACTCGCGAGACAGTCATTGTTCTCGGTGGAGAAATGGGGCTTTTAGTTGAAGAGCGAGTAGTTGATCGTACAGAATTGTATTTGGCCGATGAAATTTTCCTTTGTGGAACGGCTGCAGAATTAACGCCAGTCGGCCAAGTGGATCAATTTAAGATCGGGGATGGTAGTCCAGGTAAGATTACTCTCGCATTGCTTAAACAATATCATGCTGCTGTAAGTGGGGAGCTTGAGCAGCACGCATCCTGGTTGACCCCGATTTGATATGGTTTTCTTAAAAAGAATAATTGATTTGTTTTTAGGGGTGGTGTTGCTTTTATTGCTGCTCCCCTTGCTAATTGTTATTTGTATTTTCATAAAAATAGACTCAAGAGGGCCTGTTTTTTTTACTCAGGAGAGGTTAGGGTTGGGGGGGGCGCCATTTTGTATGTATAAATTCCGTACGATGGTGCCTGGTGCCGAGCATATGAACGAGGGGCTGTTTTGCTATACAGGCGACCCTCGTATCACACGTGTCGGCTCTCTGCTTAGAAAGCTTAGTCTGGATGAGCTCCCTCAGTTGTTAAATGTTATTTTAGGTGATATGGCTATTGTTGGGCCACGGCCGCCTGTAACTTATGAATTAGGTGAGTATAAGGATTTTTCACCTGAGCTAAAGCGCCGGTTCTCTGTTAAGCCTGGGATTACTGGATTGGCGCAGATATCGGGTAGGAATGATTTGGAGTGGCCTGAGAAAATCAAGTACGACAATATTTATATTGATAATTTTAATAAGCTAGGGATTTTTGAGGATGCAAGAATTGTTTTTCGTACGGCTTTTGTGGTTTTGTCGATGAAGGGAATATTTGAGAAAAATGAACGATAATATTCTTGATAATTGGAATAGTATTTCTTGCGCTAGCCAAGAGCTCGGTGATGCTTTTTATTTTTTTGACGAGGCGCGATTTTGTAGCAACTATCACGAAATGCTCGGTGAGTTCGCAAGATTCTATCCTAGGGTTGAAATAGCTTACTCATATAAGACAAACTACACTCCGTATATTTGTAAGCTCGTAGATAGATTGGGTGGGCGCGCCGAAGTTGTCTCTGAGATGGAGCTTGAATTGGCACGTAGAGTGGGTGTTGATTTTGGCAAAGTAATTTACAACGGTCCGTGTAAATCATATTCATCTCTTGATGCGGCAGCTCGTGCAGGTGTCTTAATTAATCTAGATAATCTTGAGGATATTAAGAAGCTTGAGATAATTTGCGCCCAGACCGAAATGCCAACGGTTCAGGTTGCTTTTCGCTGTAATTTTGGTGAAATTGATGGGCAGTCCTCACGATTTGGATTTGATGTTGGAGGGGAAGAGTTCGAGAAAGCGTTGAAAATAATTTCAAAGAATAAAAGGCTTGACCTTGTAGGATTGCATTGCCACTACCCCAATCGCCAGCCATCTACATACAAAACTCGCGCATTAAAAGTAGTTGCTTTGGCCAATAGAATATTTTCTAATCCGCCTAAGTTTATAAATTTGGGTGGTGGTTTTATGAGTCATATGCCAGCCGACTTGGCTAACAAGATGGGTGTTGTTCCGGCCTCATTTTGTGACTATGCACAAATTATTGGTAATGAGCTTATTCGTCATTACGGAGATAAGGATGATTTGCCAACTCTGATTGTAGAGCCAGGTACTGCTCTGGTTGCAGATACATTAAATTTTGTATGTCAAGTTACATCTACTCGATATGTCGGCGAAAGACTTATTGCTGTTGTTTCCGGCAGTATATTCAACATAAGCCCAACGGCAAGGTCGTCAAATTTACCGGTTACGCTTGTTTGTAATCCACAAAACTTGCGCGATAGTGAGCTGGTATTCGATGTGGCTGGTTATACATGTATCGAGAGTGATTTTCTTAGCAGGAATGTTCGCGGTAATCCGATGGTAGGTGATTTTTTGGTCTATTCAAATGTAGGCTCTTACTCTGTGGTAATGAAGCCTCCGTTTATATTGCCAAGTGTGCCTATTGTTATGTGCGGAAAAAATGGCCTGGAGGTTATAAAGCAGGGTGAGGACTTTGATTATATTTTTGAAAAATTTAAGTTTTAAATGGAATATATATTTATAACTGCCGATGCTTGTCGTGCTGCTATTGCTGACTCTTGTAGGGTTGACTATGTGATGGTTGATCTTGAGATTAATGGCAAAGTCGAGCGGCAAGGGCACCTTAATACATTGATATCTCGGCACACCTTAGAAGATGTTAAAAAGGTAAAAACTGTTCTCAGCTGTTCGAAGTTGTTGGTCAGGGTGAATCCAATCCATAAGGATTCAGCGGCAGAGATTGCTTCAGTAATTGACGGAGGCGCAGATGCGATTATGCTTCCAATGTTCAGAACTGAGGCTGAAGTCCGCCGCTTTGTTGAATTAATTAATGGTCGTGTGGAGGTGGTTCTGCTAGTGGAGACGGCAGCTTCACTAATAAGGCTGAAGTCAATTTTAGAGATAGGTGGGGTCGATTCGATACATGTTGGTCTTAATGACTTGCATATTGAATGTCGTCTGGATTTTATGTTTGAGATTGTGTCTGATGGCATAATGGATTGGGTTGCTTCAATGTGTCAGATGAGGGGGGTTAAATTTGGTTTTGGAGGGGTGGGGAGAATTGGGAGGGGGGCTGTTCCTGCTGAATTAATTCTGGCCGAACATATGCGCCTAGGTTCCCAGCGCGTTATTTTATCTCGTGATTATCAAGACTGTTTTGTTTCTTCTGGTTTGGATTTTTGTGGTGAGTTTGAAAAAACTATTTCTTATGTGGCAGATATTTCGCGGGTGACCCCTGTGGGAGCTCAAAGGCTTCATGAGAATTTTAGATCTGCTGTTAAGCATGTTGTGAGCTTGCGTCAAGACTGTGATTGATTTTTTGCAGTAAGGGGAAGTTGCCGGGTTGAGGTGGGTCTGGAGTCTGGAAAGGTGTTTTCCATTGGTTAGGGTTCTGGGCGCTTTCTTTCTGTTTTGCTTGTGTTTTTGTGATTAAGTGTGTTTTCTCGGCTAAGAAGACATTGAAAGAGCTAAGTATGCAAGTTGAGGTTGCTACTAATCCATTTTTGGCTTTGCCAAGAATGGTGAAGCGTTTGATCGCCCTTGCAATAGATGCAAGTCTTTGCGTTCTTTGTGTCTGGTTTGCATTTTACTTACGGCTTAATGAGTTTGTTGCACTCTCAGGTGGAGTTGCTATTGCCGTTTGGGTCGCGCTTGCCCTCCAATTGCCGATTTTTGCAGCAATGGGCCTTTATCGAGCCATTTTTCGGTATTCAGGTTGGCCTGCACTTCACGCTGTAATAAAAGCGTGCGGCGTCTACGCTATGTTGTATTCTGCAATTTTTACGGCTTATGGTATTCCCGATATTCCGCGTACAATTGGTTTGATTCAACCAATGCTTCTTTTTTTTGCAGTTGGAACTTCACGTGCATTTGCCCGCTATTGGTTGGGTGGTCTTTACCGGGCCAGGCTCGCGAAAGCGGATTTGCCTAAGGTGCTTATTTATGGCGCAGGGGGGGCGGGGAGGCAGCTAGCTGCTGCAATGGCTAATAATTTTGAGATGAGAGTGGTCGGCTATCTGGATGACGATTTGACTTTGCAAGGGAATTTGCTTAACGGTTTGCCAATTTATAACCCTCGTAATTTAAATGACTTGGTAGATAGTGTCGGGGTTTGCAGTGTTTTATTAGCACTGCCTAGTATTTCGAGGCAGCGCCGGAATAAAATATTAAATGACCTTCTAAAGGCAAAGGTTTCTGTACGTACACTGCCAAGTTTCACTGCTTTGGCTAAAGGGAGATTTGGTTTTGCCGATCTTCAAGAGCTGGATGTTGATGACCTTTTAGGCCGCGATCCTGTGGCTCCTAATCCGGTTTTATTAGCCAAGAATATTACAGGGAAAACTGTGTTAGTTACGGGGGCCGGTGGATCGATTGGTGGGGAACTGTGTCGGCAAATTGCTCAGCTTTCCCCTTCGGTTTTACTCTTGATAGAACAGAGTGAGTTTGCATTGTATGAAATTCATCAAGAGTTGCTCGCAAAAGAGTATATAAATTGTGGTGGTGCGATTCGAATGGTTCCACTGCTTGCTTCTGTGCGTGATGAAGGACGCATGGGGGATATTATGAGAACCTGGCGCCCTGATATTGTGTACCACGCAGCTGCATACAAGCATGTGCCTGTTGTTGAACACAATCCTGCAGAAGGAATCAAAAATAATGTACTTGGTACGCTTAAAACGGCTGAGGCGGCTGAGCGATGTGGTGTTGCAGATTTTGTGCTGATCAGCACAGATAAGGCAGTCCGTCCAACGAATATCATGGGGGCTAGCAAACGCCTTGCTGAAATGATTCTTCAGGCTTTTGCAGCAAATAATTCAAAAACAAAATTCACCATGGTTAGATTTGGAAATGTGCTTGGTTCCTCTGGATCTGTTGTGCCAAAATTTAGGCAGCAAATTCGCAATGGCGGCCCAATCACCCTTACACACCCTGATATAACACGTTACTTTATGACTATTCCTGAAGCTGCTCAGCTTGTTATTCAGGCTGGAGCCATGGCAAAGGGTGGGGATGTCTTCGTCTTGGACATGGGGGGGGCGGTTAAGATCATCGATCTTGCACGCAGAATGATTGAATTGTCTGGCTTGTCCGTTAAGGACTCTGAGAACCCTGATGGTGATATTGAAATTGAAATAACAGGATTGCGCCCTGGGGAAAAGTTGTATGAGGAGCTCCTCATCGGTGATAACCCAAAACCTACCTCTCATCCAAGAATAATGAAGGCTCACGAGGACTTTATTCCATTGTCTGATCTTGTGCCAAAAATAAAAGAACTAGAGAGCTGTTTGAGATTTGGTGATGTGGAGGCGCTGCGCAATATAATGCAGGAGTTGGTTCCGGAATATTCTCCGGCAGGTGATGTTGTGGATTGGATTCATATGGAGAAGCTGGTGTCAGTTCCCTGCTGTGAGTTAGTTGGTTCTTGATTTTCTGCCTTTTCTTTAAATTAAAATGGGCGAGGATTTCTCCTCGCCCATTTTAATTGTTGGATGATTCAGTGATCTATTTGCTACTCAGGTAGCGATATCTTCCCGTCGGTACTGAACTGGTAGTCACGGAAGACGTGTTCGGCGCTGAGAAGTTGATAACTGCCATCCTCATTCTGCCGGGTGGTGTCCTTGAGCCGGTAGGTGTACTGACCGCAGGTCCAGCAGTCGAAGTTGCGCATGTGGGTGCACAGGCAGGTTTTGTCAAAAACCTTGACCTTGCGCGCTTCGGGGTGGGCGGCCACTTCGCGGTTGTAGGCCTCGATGTACTGGCAGTTGCCGGAGGCGTCGAGTAAATAGCCGTAGGCTTCGCAGTTGGGGCGGATGCCGCTGCCGATGGCGGGGCTGTTCTTGAGCATGCGCATCGGGTAGCCGGTGGGCGAGATCTGGTTAACCTCGATCTGGTCTTCGCTGGCCTTGAAGTATTCCTGCTGCACGTCTTCAGGCAGGCCGCACTCGCGGGTTACGGTGAAGCGGGTGGCGACCTGGACGGCGCTGGCCCCCATTTCCAGGAAGCCCACTGCGTCCGAGCCAGTGAAGATGCCACCGGCGGGAATGAGGGGGATGTCGAGCTTTTCGGCGATCAGCCAATTGCGGATTTCGGCGACGATGGTAGCCAGGTCGTACTCAGCCCAGTCCATGCCAAAGCCCAAGTGGCCGCCGGCCAAGGGGCCTTCCACCACCACGTAGTCAGGTAGGCGACCGGTGCGGGAGTTCTTCTTGAGGAAGATCTGCAGGGCGCGTAGGGACGAGACGATGATGCCCAGCTTGGCGTCGTGGAAGCGGGGGTGGTCCTCGATCAGGGCGAATGAACCCAGGTGCAGGCCGGCCGCCAAGGTGATGCCATCGATGCCAGCATCCAGCGCGGCCCGCAAGCGAACGCGCAGCGTTTCCTTGGGGCCGTTCATCGTCAGCTTTTCCATGCAGTTGATGAACACCAGGCCGGGGCCGCGCTTGGCTTCCATGGTCCGGCCGACGTGCATGGCGGTAGCTTCGGCAAGCAGCGCCAGGTCGAACTGGACTACCGATTTGTCGGAGTTGGCGACGTTGAACTTGTATTGGGCGAGCTTGTTTCGCACGTACTTGGTGTTGAACCGACGGTCGGACACCGTCGGCACCATGGCATCCGAAATATGGCCAATGCCACCGAGGCGCGCTGCCTCGAGGGAGAGCTCGGCGGTCGAAATATCGACGCCCATGCCGCCCACCATGATCGGTACCAGTTCGTGTTTGCCTAGACGCAGGCGAAAGTCATCCACTCGCTTCATTACTTGAGAATCCGTTTTTTGCCCAACCTCGCATTATCGCTGCTGCGCCGAAATTCGGGGGCGTTTTGGCCAAAAAAGAATTGTTGATGGCGCTTCCGCAGGTCTGGTGAGCACCGCGCGATGGTTCTCCGCCGGTTGGCGGGGGCGGATCGCTGCTGGGTGTGGTGCGGTTTGGCCAGTGCCAACAGGAATTTGTGCGCTACAGCACATAGGCATACTTTCCGAATTTGCAACTAACTGTTTTTACAGGATTGTTACATTGGCATGACATCTGCTAATCCGTAGGTCCCGGTGGGGGGGGAATTCGCTTTTGCCCACCCGTGGCGTCCGGGGACGATTCCGGGCGCACCAACGACTATTACGCGGAGATGCAAGCATGAAAAAACTACTGCTCGGAGGGCTGGTGGGCATTGGCGGTGCGCTGAGTGGCATTCCGGCCCTGGCTCAATCCAGCACTGCGCCGTCGGGGGAATCGACGGCAGCGCTGCCCACGGTGGTGGTGACCGCCCAGCGGCGGGAGCAGTCGGCCCAGGACGTGGGGGCCGCCCTGACGGTACTGTCCGGTGAGGATTTGACAAACAAGGGCATCACCAACATCAACAAGCTGCAGTACGAGGTGCCCAACGTCGAGATCGACCCCCAGTACGGCAGCGGCCAGCCCCTGTTCCGCATCCGCGGGGTCGGGCTCAAGGATTACGCGACCAACAACACTTCGACCGTGGGCGTGTATGTGGACGAGGTGGCCTATCCCTTCCCGGTGCAGACGCAGGGCCTGCTCTTCGATATCGATCGGGTTGAAGTGCTGCGCGGCCCCCAGGGCACCCTCTATGGGCGCAACAGCACCGGCGGCGCGATCAACTTCCTGTCGCGGCGCCCTACCCAGGTGTTCGATGCCGGGGTGACCGCCAGCTACGGTTCCTACAATGCCAAAACCGTCGAAGGCTATGTTTCCGGCCCCTTCAGCGACGCCTTGCGTGGCCGCTTCTCCTTTGCCCGGGAGCAGGGCGGCGCCTGGCAGTACAACCGGGTGACCGGACAATCCTTGGGTGACAAGGACACCCTGGCTCTGCGCGGCCAGCTGGAGCTGGACGCCACCCGGGACCTGAAGCTCAATCTGACGGTGCACCACGGCCAGGACAAGTCTGAGAGCCAGGGGCCGCGCCTGTACCAGGGGCTGGTGCCGAACGCTGCCGGCAAAGCCCTGGGATTCTCGACCATCGCCGCGGAAAAGGATCCCCGGGTGACCGGCTGGAGTCTGACGCCGGCCTTTGCCAAGGTCACCGGCCTGTCGGTCGGCGACAAGCCCCACCGCGACAATCAGAGCGACGGTGCGGCGCTGACGGCGAACTGGGAGTTCGACAAGGTCAAGCTGACTAGCATCACCAGCACCGAAAGCTTCAAGCGCCGGGAATTCATTGATTGGGATGGCTCGGCCATTCCCCAGTCGGACGAATACTTCAAGAGCAATATCGGCGTGTTCTCTCAGGAGTTGCGCCTGGCGTCCAAGGGGCAGAACCGCTTCAACTGGCTGGCCGGGGTGTACTACGGCCGGGAAAACCTGGATGAAAAGTTCTACTCCGACTTCACCGGCAACCTCGGCTACGCCACCCTCACTGCCTACAAGCAGAAGGCTGACGTACTGGCCGCTTTCGGCCAGGGGGATTACAAGCTGACCGAAAACACCCGGGTGGTGCTGGGGCTGCGCCAGGAGCACGAAACGCGCAAGCTGGAAAACTTCACCACCAGCTATGCGCTGTATCCGGCGCAGCCGGCCAAGGTGGGCACCAGTACCTTCCCGGCCCAGGACCGTTCCCTCACCTCGGACGAAACCTCGGGCAAGCTCGGCCTGGAATACCAGCTGCGCAAGGGCACCCTGCTATACACCAGCGTCAGCCGCGGGGTGAAGTCTGGCGGCTTCACGGCCTACAACTCGTCCTTCCCGCAGCAGGTCGACGCGGTGAAGCCTGAGGTGCTGTGGGCCTACGAGGTTGGTGCCAAGAGCGACGTGACCCGCTCCCTGCGCCTTAATGCGTCGGCCTTCTACTACGACTACCGGGACCAGCAGTACCAGTCTCAGGTGTTCATCGATCCGGTGATCAAGAACGTGGGCCGCCTGGTGAATATCCCCAAATCGGAAATCTATGGGCTTGAACTGGAATTGCAGTGGGAGCCGATCGCCGGCCTGACCATCGGCCAGTACCTGGGCTACAAGGAAGGCTACTACAAGGAGTACAAGGGGCTGGATGTGGCCGCCACCAAGGCTAACGGTTACACCGCGCCGGTTTATAGCGATTTCGCCGGCCAGGAACTGACCAATTTCCCCAAAACCAGCTATGGTGGCTCCCTGAGCTATACCTGGACCCAGGGCGGTTTCCGCTACACGGCCCAGGGCGACTACGTGTTCCACGACACGCTGAAATCTAGCGTGCCGGCCTACAACACCAACAGCTACTGGCTGGCCAACACTCGCTTTGCGGTGACCCAGCCGGGGGCAAAGTGGACGGCCGCGCTGTGGGTGCGCAACCTGCTCAACACCAAGTACGACCTGTACCACGGCTCCTTCCTGTCCAACGCCCAGATCGCCACCTCCGGCATGCCCCGGACGATCGGCATTCAGGGGATCTACAACTTCTGACGGCAGTCCGCCCCGCCCCCTTCGCGCCTGCCCCGAGTGGGGCGCTGGGGCGGGGCGGCAACCCCCGCCACTCTGGTTCGAGAAACGCTTCATGAACGTCACAACGATTCTGCGCCGCGGATTGGCCGCCTCGCTGTTGCTGGCCTGCGCCGCGGCGCTTGCCGCGCCGGCAAAGCACGTGGTGCTGATCAGCATCGACGGCCTGCGCCCCGAGTTCTACCGCCAGACCGACTGGCCGACCCCCAATCTGCAGGAGCTGGCCCGGGAGGGCAGCAGTTCGGATGGCGTGCGCGGCATCTTTCCCACCCTGACCTATCCTTCCCACACCACCCTGGTTACCGGTGTTGCGCCGGCCGGCCATGGCATTCGCTACAACACCCGCTTTTCCCCTCAGGGGAACGGCCTCTGGTACGTCGATGCCGCCGACGTGCAGGCGCCCACCCTGTGGCAGGCGCTGCGCCAGGCCGGGCTGACCTCGGCGGCCGTCTCCTGGCCGATCAGCAAGGGTGCGCCGATCGACTACAACCTGCCGGAAATCTGGTCTTACACGGATCCCTACGACCGCACCGGCCCGATCCGCGAGCACGCCACGCCACCGGGGCTGTTCGACGAGGTCGAGCGCAACGCAACCGGCAAGCTGCGCGCCCTGGACCTGGATTACCGGGGCCTGGCCATGGACGAGAACAACAGCCGCATCCTGGCCTACCTGCTGCGCACCTACCGGCCCAGCCTGGCTGCGATCCACCTGGTAGCTGCCGACTCCGCCCAGCATGCCGTCGGGCGCAGCGGTGCCCGGGTGAACAAAGCCCTGGCGACGGTGGACAAGGCCGTTGGCAACATCCTCGACGCCTTGAAACAGGCCGGGCTGGCTGCCGACACGGCGGTGATCGTGACCGGTGATCATGGCTTTGCCGCTGTGCACACCTCCCTCTCGCCCAACGTCTGGCTGCGCAAGGCCGGACTGCTGCCCGATGCCCCCGGCGACGGCAACTGGCGCGCCAGCTTCCATGCCGCCGGCGGCAGTGCCTTCCTGCGCCTGCGCGATCCTGGCGACGACGCGGCCCTGACGCGGGTACGCGCCCTGTTAGCAGCGCTGCCCACCGAACAGCAGGCCCTGTTCAGCGTCGTCGAGGTGGAGGAACTGCGCCGTGAAGGCGCCGATCCCGAGGCGGTCCTGGCGCTGGCGGGTACCTCCGGCGTGCTGTTCCGCAACGACGCCACGGGGAGTGTCCTTGGCCAGGCCTCTGGCGGCGCCCATGGTCACCACCCGGATCAGTCGGGCCTGCAGACCGGCTTCATCGGCTACGGTGCCGGCTTTGCCCGGGGCGGCCAGGCCGGCCCTCTGGCCTTGACCGACATCGCCCCGGTGGTCGCCCGCCTCCTCGGCATTCCCTTCGCCGCGCCATGCTCGGCCCAATGCCGCGCCCTGGTGCCGTCCCCCTGATATTCCGGTGCTGGCCCGGCCGGCGCCTGTCACAACGCTATCGCCCATGAACGTCCGACACCTGATCCTCGCCTGCGCCGGCCTGCTCCTCTCCGCTCCGGCCCTGGCCCTCAACATCCTGCTCACCAACGACGACGGCTACCGTCATCCCAACATCCGCGCCCTCTACCAGGAACTCAAGGCCCAGGGCCACACCGTGCGCATCGCCGCACCCTACGCCGATCAAAGCGGCCGGGCCGGGGCATTCCTGTACGGCCGGGAGGTGGTGCCGGGGCGCGACGACGATCCCGCCTATCCGGACAGCTACTACGTCAAGACCACCCAGGACGGCACCTGCCAGAGCCCGGCGTGCGCCGGCCAGGAGGTGACGGTGGAAATCAGCGGCACCCCGGTGATGGCGGCCCTGTATGGCCTAGAAAAGCTGCTGCCGCGGGCCGATCTGGTGATTTCCGGCCCCAACGTGGGCAATAACCTGGGCTACGTGAACAACTTTTCCGGCACCTTCAACGCCGCCCTGATCGCCCTGCATAGCGGCGTGCCGGCCCTGGCGGTAAGCGCCGATCTAAAGGAGCGGGATGCCGCCGGCGTCGCCCGAATCGTTGCCCGTCTGGTGCGGGATCTGGACAACGCCCGGGTCGCCGGTGCGCCCCTGCTGCCCAAGGGCGTCGGGCTCAATGTCAACCTGCCACCCCTGGCCGGGCTGAAAGGCATCAAATACACCCAGGTCGGGACCTATCTGCCCTTCGCCCTGACCTATACCGACGACCTGGGCGATCTTAATCCGGCGGCCCGGGGACGCTTCGGCCTGAGCTTCAAGTACGCCGCCCCGGCATCTGCCAGCGATACCACGGCGGAAGCCGTCTGGGTGCAGCAGGGCTACCTGACTATCAGCCCCTTCAATGGTGTGCCCGGCACGCCGGGCCACGAGGCGCTGCGCGCCCTGGGGCGCTGGGCCGATACCCTGTGCCTGCCGTAAGGCCGGGCCGTCAGCTCAACCAAGCTCGGATTGCCAGACCAAGCAGGGCGCAGCCGCCGATCACTTGAGCCACGCCGATCTTGAAGCGGAACAGGGCCACGGCGGCCAAGCCTGCGATGGCAAGCGATGGCCAGTCCGGCGTGGCCAGGCTGGCCCAGCCCCGGGGGAAGCCGGTGGGCCAGAAGACGTGGTAGGCGAAGAACAGGGCCAGGTTGACGATCACCCCCACCACGGCGGCGGTGATGGCCGACAGGGGCGCGGTGAAGCTGAGGTTGCCGTGGGTCGATTCCACCAGGGGGCCGCCGGCCAGGATGAACAGGAACGAAGGCAGGAAGGTGAACCAGGTGACCACCGTGGCGGCCAGCATGCCGGCGAGCAGGGGGCTGCCCCCGGCCATGGCCAGGGTGGCGTCGGCATGGCCATAGCCGCCGACGAAGCCGACGAACGCCACCACCATGATCAGGGGGCCCGGGGTGGTTTCACCCAGGGCCAGCCCGTCGATCATCTGGCCGGGGCTCAACCAGCCGTAATGGGTGACCGCCCCCTGGAACACGTAGGGCAGCACCGCGTAGGCGCCGCCGAAGGTGAGCAGGGCGGCCTTGGTGAAGAACCAGCCCATCTGGGTCAGGGGGGCGCGCCAGCCGCCCAGGACGGCCAGCAGGCCCATCGGCACCAGCCAGAGCAGGGCGCCGATGCCTGCTACTGCCGCCAACCGGGACCAGCGGAAGCGGGCGTGGGCTGGGGGCGGTGTGTCGTCGTCGATCAGGCAGGCCTGGTGCGGGGAGGCGGCCGTCGTCGTGGCATGACCGGGGGCGGTGGCCGGGGCGGGCGTGGTGAAGCGCTGCACCAGGTAGCCCGTTAGGGCGGCCGCCGCGACGATCAACGGGAATGGCGTGTTGAAGGCGAAGATGGCGGCAAAGGCGGCTGCGGCGATGGCCCACTGGTACGGCTGCTTGAGGGCCCGTCCCCCGATGCGGTGGGCGGCCTGCAGGACGATGGCGGTGACCGCCGGCTTGATGCCGTAGAACAGGCCGGCGACCAGGGGGGTGTGGCCTTGGGCGACGTAGAGCCAGGACAGGCCGATGAGGATCAGCAGCGACGGCAATACGAACAGGGCGCCGGCGACGATGCCGCCCCAGGTGCGGTGCATCAGCCAGCCGATGTAGGTGGCCAGTTGCTGGGCCTCCGGGCCGGGCAGCACCATGCAGTAGTTGAGGGCGTGGAGAAAGCGCCCTTCGGAAATCCAGCGGCGTTTCTCCACCAGCTCCTGGTGCATCACCGCGATTTGCCCGGCGGGGCCGCCGAAGCTGATGAAGCCGAGTTTGAGCCAGAAGCGGAAGGCCTCGGCGAAGCTGACGGTGCGTGGCGGCGCTGGGGGGGCGGGAACCGCCGGAGAGTTGGGCATGACCAAGTTGTCCAGGGAGGATGAAGCGGCCGGAACACTTCCGGCAGGTTCGTTCAGTTCAGTATTCTGGTGGGGGATGCAGTCGTTGGGTACAGCATGAACGTTTGCAGCGACGCCTGTGTGACCTCTGCCTGACCATAATATTTTCATGATGTGCGACCAGGAGATTCTTCGATGACGCAGCAAGCCACTTCCGATCTGCCCCTGCTCGGTCACTGGATCGGCGGCGCCAATACGCCAGGGACGGGTACCCGGCGCGGCGATGTGTACGATCCGGCCCGGGGTGTTGTGACTCGCCAGGTGGCCCTGGCCGGAGGAGCCGATGTGGCAGCCGCGGTGGCGGCGGCAAAGGCGGCTTTCCCCGCCTGGGCCGAGACCCCGCCGCAAAAGCGCGCCCGGGTGTTGTTCCGCTTCAAGGAGTTGGTGGAGCGCCACGCCGAGGAACTGGCGCGCTGGATCAGCCGGGAGCATGGCAAGACCCTGCCCGACGCCCTGGGCGAGGTGCAGCGCGGCCAGGAAGTGATCGAGTTTGCCTGCGGCATTCCTCAGCTCCTCAAGGGCCAGCATTCACCGGCCATCGGTGGCGGCATCGACCATTGGAACCAGCGCATGCCCCTGGGCGTGGTGGCCGGCATCACGCCGTTCAATTTTCCCTTCATGGTGCCGATGTGGATGGCGCCGGTGGCCATCGCCTGCGGCAACACCTTCGTGCTCAAGCCCTCGGAGCGGGACCCGTCCGCCTCCCTGATGACCGCTGCCCTGTGGGCCGAGGCCGGGCTGCCGGCCGGTGTGTTCAACGTCCTGCAGGGCGACAAGGCGGCGGTGGACGAATTGCTCGCCCACCCCGACGTGCAGGCCGTGTCCTTTGTCGGCTCGACGCCGATCGCCCGTTACATCTATGAGACCGGTGCCCGCCACGGCAAGCGCGTGCAGGCCCTGGGCGGGGCCAAGAACCACCTGGTGGTGATGCCCGACGCCGACCTGGACCAGGCCGCCGACGCCCTGGTGGGGGCGGCCTACGGCTCGGCCGGGGAACGCTGCATGGCGGTGTCCGTGGCGGTGGCGGTGGGCGGCATCGCCGACGCACTTATTGCCAAGGTGGTGGAGCGCACCCGCCGCCTGACCATCGGCGACGGCCTGGAAGCGGGCGTGGACATGGGGCCGGTGGTCTCCGCCGCCCACCGGGAGCGCATCCTCGGCTATATCGAGGCGGGCATTGCCGCCGGGGCCGAGCTGGTGCTCGACGGGCGCCCCCATCCGGTGCCGCAACGGCCCGGGGGCTACTTCCTCGGTGCCACCCTGTTCGACCGGGTGGGGCCGGAAATGAGCATCTACCGGGACGAGATCTTCGGTCCGGTGCTGGGGGTGGTGCGGGTCGCCACCTTTGCCGAGGCAGTGGCCCTGATCAACGGCCACCAGTTTGCCAACGGGGTGGCCTGCTATACCCGGGACGGCCGCACCGCCCAGGAATTCGCCCAGCGCATCGAAGTGGGCATGGTCGGCATCAACGTACCGATTCCGGTCCCCATGGCCTGGCATTCGTTCGGCGGCTGGAAGCAGAGCCTGTTCGGCGATTACCATGCCTACGGTGAGGAAGGCGTGCGCTTCTACACCCGCTACAAGAGCATCATGCAGCGCTGGCCCGACAGCACCGCCAAGGGGCCCGAGTTCGTCATGCCGGTGAACGGCTGAGCAGCAGGATCGGCAGGCGCAAAAAAGCCGGAGCAAATGCTCCGGCTTTTTTGTCGAACGGCGCCGCTTAGCCGCGGGGACCGTCGTCCACGGATTGGGGCGGTTTGGCGTCGATATCCTTGGCCTGGGCGTCGCTGATGATCTCCATCAGGTTCACCACCTTGCGCACGTCGCCGGTGGTGCGGGCGATCTGCACCGCATCGTCGGCCTCGCGCTGGGTCACCAGGCCGAGCAGGTAGACCACGCCGGCCTCGGTGACCACCTTGACGTGGTTGGCGGAGAACTTGTTGGCATCGACGAAGCGGCCCTTCACCTTGGAGGTGATGAAGGTGTCGGCGGAGCGGGAGGTGAACGGCGTCGGCGGCGCGATCTTGATCTCGTTGTATACCCCGTCCACGTTGGCGATGCCGCGCACCGTCTCTTCCATCTTGGCGCGCAGCTCTTCGCTGTCGGTCTCGCCGGTGAGCAGCACCTTGCGGTTGTAGCTGGTGGAGTTGATGTGGGAGCGCTCGCCCATGATGTGGCCGATGCGCTGGCCGGCCTTGAGCGAGATCGACTGGTCTTCGGTGTAGGTGCCGGCAGTGCGCCGGTCGGCCACCACCAGCACGCCGGCGCCGACGCCGGCGGCAACTACCGGGAAGCAGCCCGACAGGCTGCTGGCCAGGGTGGCAGCCACCAGGATGGCGGCCAGACCACGGACGGTACGCCGGCCGGGGGATTGCGGAACGGGGGAGGGCTGGGTCATTCGTCTTCTCCTAACAGCATGCAGTCGATGCCATCGCACAGGCAGTGGATGGTCAAGAGATGCACCTCCTGGATGCGCGCCGTGCGCTTGGCCGGTACGCAGAGGTGGATGTCGTCGTCACGCAGCAGTTCCCCGATTTTTCCGCCTCCCTTGCCGGTCAGCGCCACCACTTTCATATCGTGGTCATGGGCGGCGCGGATGGCTTCGATCACGTTGGCCGAATTGCCCGAAGTGGAAATGGCCAGCAGCACGTCCCCCGGATGCCCCAGGGCCCGCACCTGCTTGGAGAAGATCTGCTCGAAAGCGTAATCGTTCGCCACGGCGGTGATGATCGAGGTATCGGTGGACAGGGAGATGGCCGCCAGCTCCTGGCGTTCCCGCTCGAAGCGCCCCACCAGTTCGGCGGCGAAGTGCTGGGCGTCGCCGGCGGAGCCGCCGTTGCCGCAGGCCAGGATCTTGCCGCCGTTGAGCAGGGCGCTCGTCATCAGTTCGGTGGCAGCCGCGATGGGGGCGGCAAGGAGTTCCACGGCCGCCAGTTTGGTGTCGGCGCTGTCCTGAAATTGCTGGCTGATGCGGGCGATGAGATCCATGGTGGGCGTACGTCGGGCGTAGGGAGGAATGAAGCCCCAAGTTTAGCATGCAGCCTTGGGCCTCCCGCCGCCGCCCCGTGTCGGGGGCAGGGCTACTGACCGATCCACACTTCGACGCGCAGCCGCTTCCACGGGTTGGGGTGGGGCGCCAGGGCGGCGATTCGCCCCTCCACCGCCAGCCCCTGGTCCATGGCCGCGGCCACGGCCCGATTTTCTGCCCGGGGCAGGTAGCCGAGCTTGTCGCCGCGCCAGTCTACCCGCACCGCGTGGCGGTCGTGGGGATTGTCCGGTTCCCGGGTCAGGGTCAGGGCATCGCCGACGCGCATCTCCCCGTAGCGTCGTTCCAGGGCGTAATACTGGCTGCCGGCCAGGGGCGAGTCCTGGACCAGGATGCGTACCGCCTGGGCGCCGGCCGGCCCCGGGAGGATGCAGAGGGCCAGGAGCAGGGCGCCGGCCAGCCTGGCTTGGCCGCCCCGTGCGTCACCTCGGCGGTGTGGTACAGCGCCGGGGGGCTCACTCGCCGGCACGGAAGGCGTCCTTCAGCCAGGTCAGCCGGCCGGCGTCGAACAGCACGCAGTCGAAGCGGCAGGGCGTATCCGGCTGGGGCAGGCGTTGCAAATAGTGATGGGCCGCCAGGATCAGGCGCGCCTGCTTGCGTGGGTCGATGCTCGCCGCGGCGCCGCCGAAGGCGTTGCTGGCGCGGGCGCGCACCTCGACGAAGACCAGGGTGCGGCGCTCCCGGCAGATCAGGTCGATCTCGCCGCCCTTGATCCGGTAGTTGCGCGCCAGCAGCGTCAGTCCCTGGCGGGTCAGGTAGTCGGCGGCGGCCTGCTCGGCCGCGGCGCCTCGGGCTGCCGCGCTGGTCGGTGTGCTATCGTGCGTCGCCATTGGCGGCTTCCCCTGGTGGGTGTGGCCGCACTGCCGGCGCGGCCGCAGCCTTATGGTAGTGATTGGGTAGTGACTGTAAAAAATGACGATTGAATCTTCTGTATTGTATGTGGTGGCCACCCCCTTGGGGAACCTGGCTGATCTCTCCCCGCGCGCCCAGGAGGTGTTGCGCGGAGCGGCTTGGATCGCCGCCGAGGACACCCGCCACACCCAGGGCCTGCTCACCCACTTCGCCATCTCGGCGCGCCTGCTGGCCGCCCACGAGCACAACGAGCGCCACGCCGCCGAGCAGATCATCGACAAGCTCGCCGCCGGCGATGCGGTGGCCCTGGTTTCGGATGCCGGCACCCCGGCGGTGTCCGACCCTGGCGCCAAGGTGGTGGAGGCAGTGCGGGCGGCGGGGTTCAAGGTGATCCCCATCCCCGGTCCGAGTGCGGCGGTCACCGCCCTGTCCGCCGCCGGTCTGACGGATGCCCGCTGGCTGTTTGTCGGCTTCTTGCCGGCCAAGGGCGGCGAACGTCGCCGCGAGCTGGAAGCCCTCAAACCGGTGCCGGCCGCCCTGGTCTTTTACGAGGCGCCGCACCGCATCGTGGACATGGTGGCGGACCTGGCCGCCACCTTGGAACCCGGCCGCACCCTGGTGATCGCCCGGGAACTGACCAAGACCTTCGAGCAGATCCACGTCGGCCCCCTGGCCGACGGTCCGGCCTGGCTGGCCGCCGATCCCAACCACCAGCGCGGGGAGTTCGTGGTCATCGTCGGCAGCCCGCCGCCGGCGGTGGAGGAGGGCTTGCCCGCCGAGGCTGAGCGGGTGCTCGCCCTGCTGCTGGGCGAAGGCCTGCCGGTGAAACAGGTGGCCAAGCTGGCGGCCGCCCTCACCGGAGCGCCGAAGAACGCCCTTTACGCCCGGGCCCTGGAACTCAAGGACGGCGCGGGCTGAGTTGTGCGTTATTCCGCCCGTCCCCGCTCCCGTCCTGGGCAGAGGGCTGGGGCGCGTTAGCGCGCCTGGCCCCGGCCACACCAATTGCCCCGATACGGGGGGCTGAGGGGGCGGGCTTAGGGGGGTATGCCTGAAACCCCGCGCCAGTCCTTGTTCTTGGCGATGCATGCCTGGAGATCGGCCATGGGCGCGGACTTTCAGGCGTGCCCCGTGGAGATCGAGTATTGGCGCGGGGTTTGGCGATGTAGTGGGGACGTAAGCGTGGAATCCGTCGGTATCGGGACGGTTCCCCGGTAAAATCGCGCCATTATTGTCAGATGCCCCGCGCCGAGCCTGCCGTGACCCAGCCCCAGCCTTCTTCCGCTTTGACCTCCCTGACCATCGCCCGTCCCGACGACTGGCACCTGCACGTGCGCGACGGCGCCGCCCTGGCGGCGGTGATGCCGCACACCGCCCGCCAGTTCGGCCGGGCCATCATCATGCCCAACCTGCGCCCGCCGGTGACCACCGTCGAGGCCGCTGCCGCCTACCGGGAGCGCATCCTGGCAGCCCTGCCGCAGCAAGGCCCGGGCGCGGCCTTCGAGCCGCTGATGACCCTGTACCTGACCGACAACACCCCGGCCTCCGAGATCGTCAAGGCGGCCGAGTCGGGCTTCGTCAAGGCGGTCAAGCTCTACCCGGCCGGCGCCACTACCAACTCCGACGCCGGCGTCACCGCCCTGGAAAAGGCCTTCCCGGCCATCGCCGAAATGGAAAAGCGCGGCCTGCCCTTCCTGGTGCACGGCGAAGTCACCGACCCGGCTATCGACCTGTTCGACCGGGAAGCGGTGTTCATCGAGCGGGTGATGCTGCCCCTCATCGCCAAGTTCCCCGGCCTCAAGGTGGTGTTCGAGCACATCACCACCAAGGATGCGGCCGAGCTGGTCAAGCGCGCCGGCCCCAACGTGGGTGCCACCATCACCGCCCACCACCTGCTCTACAACCGCAACGCCATCTTCCAGGGCGGCATCCGCCCCCACTATTACTGCCTACCGGTGTTAAAGCGCGAAACCCACCGGCTGGCCCTGGTGGAGGCCGCAACCAGCGGCAACCCGAAGTTCTTCCTCGGCACCGACTCGGCGCCCCACGCCCGCCACACCAAGGAAGCGGCCTGCGGCTGCGCCGGCTGCTACACCGCCCACGCCGCCCTGGAGCTGTACGCCGAAGCCTTCGAGGCCGCCGGGGCCCTGGACAAGCTGGAAGGCTTCGCCAGCTTCCACGGCGCCGACTTCTACGGCCTGCCGCGCAACGCCGGCACCGTCACCCTGGTCAAGCAGCCCTGGACCGTGCCGGACGCCTATGCTTATGCCCCGGGCGAAACCCTCACCCCGTTGCGCGCCGGCGAAACCCTGGCCTGGCAGTTGCAGGACTGATCCTCTTTTTCTTCTTCCACCCGCCGAGGCTTCCATGCGCGCCCTCCTGCTCCTGTCGCTCGTCGCTGTGCCCGTCCTGTCCGGCTGCATGCACGATGCCGCGTCGTACCAGATCGCGGGCCGCGACCACGCTCTGACCCTGATCGCCGACCAACCCTGGTTCTGGAAGAAGGAAGCAGACCTGGCCCTGGTGGCGGCACGCCTGCCCGACTGCCAGCGTCGCCATAACCTCAAGACCGCCAGCATTGCCAACATCGCGGTGGAAGTGCACCAGACTGGCGAGAAAACCTACGTGCTGCGCCAGGGCAAGAAGCTTTATTTGGTGGAAACCCAGACCTGCGAAGGCTTCCGCCCCCTGGACGAGGAGCCGCCGGGCGGCCTGGGCGATCTGATCGGCACTTTCAAGGTCGACGGCGGCAAGCTGCGCTTCGTCGCCAATCCGGCGGCGACAGCCTCCGCCGCCCCCGCGCCCATGGCAGTGGATGCGGCTGGCGCCAGCGCCGCTCAGTAAGGCACGCCCGCCGATGGCCGGGTCCTACGCCCATCCCCTGTTCGATCCGCTGCGCCCCTGGCTCGACCGCCTGCCCGGCCGGCCCGACGGGCAAGCCCTGGCGGCGCTGGCCGCAGCCCTGCCGGTGTTCACGGAATCCGGATTGCCGGTGCGCTTCGTCCCGCCGGCCGACGACGGCCTGGGCTACGAGCGCCGGGTGTGGGCGCGGGGCGAGGTGGAAACCCGTCCCGACAACTGGCACGACTTCTTCAACGCCCTGGTCTGGCTGGCCTTTCCCCAGGCCAAGGCAGCCCTCAACGCCCGCCACCTGCGCGGCATCGCCGAAGTGGGTGGCGAACCGGCGCCAGGGCAGGCCCGCGGCCAGGCCCGGGACGCCATGACCCACTTCGACGAGTGCGGCCTGGCGGTGCTGTCCTCCGACCCGTCCCTGTTCGACCTGCTGCGCCGCTTCCAGTGGAAGGCCCTGTTCTGGGAGCGCCGCGCCGACGTGGCGCGGCACATGCGCTTCATCGTCTTCGGTCACGCCACCTACGAAGCCCTGCTGGCGCCGTTCTTCGGCCTGACCGCCAAGGCCATCCTGTATCCGGTGGAGGCCGCCTGTCTGGCCCAGGCTCCCGACGCCCTACGTCGGGCGCTGGACGGCTGGCTGGCCCGGGACCTGGCCGCCGGCACCTACGATGCCCCCCGGGCGCTGCAGCCGGTGCCACTCCTCGGCATCCCGGGAGTTGTTGCCGCCAACGCCGATCCGGCCTATTACGATGACACCCGACAATTCCGCCCGGGACGGCGGGAAAGTGGCCGGAGCCTGGCCGCCGCCGGGGTATAATCCGCGCCGGGAAGTCGGCCAGGCAGCCGCCGCGTGCGCAAGCACGGGGAGGAAAGTCCGGGCTCCACAGAGCAGGATGCCGGCTAACGGCCGGGCACTATAACCAAGGTGACGGAGAGTCCCGCCCGAAGGGGTGGGCGGATCAGGCGGCGGTGCGGCTTGAAGGGCAACCTTCGCGCCGCCTGATTCCGGCAACAGAGAGATACCGCCGATGGCGCCGCACGCCAGGTAAGGGTGAAATGGTGGGGTAAGAGCCCACCGCGTCCGGGGCCAACGCCGGACGGCACGGTAAACCCCATCCGGAGCAAGGCCAAATAGGGGAGCAATGGCGTGGCTCGCGCTGCTCCCGGGTAGGCTGCTTGAGCGGCGTGGTAACGCGTCCGCCTAGAGGAATGGCTGCCACGGTGCTTTCGGGCATCGACAGAACCCGGCTTATCGGCCGGCTTCCCACTTCATTCATGTCGTTGCAGGTGCATTTAGTAGTCGCTGTCGTGTCGTTCCACCCCTTCGGTCGGCCCTTTCGGGTCGCCGCCCCTGCATCGCTGCGCCGGAGCCTGGCGGTATCCCGCTCCCGGCCTGTCCCCCGCACGTTCTGCTTTACCTCCCCCGTTATTTGCCCGGCAACCGGTCGATGCGTCCGGCATGGCCGTTCGTCGTCCGCCAATGGCATTGCATTCCTCACAAAGCACTTTCAGATGCTTTTCTATCCCCATTGATTATTAAGGTTTATTTTTCTACGTTTTTTGCGCAAAAGCGTCTCTAAGTCATTGTCTCCATTGGGAAAAATCCGTTTTTGCGCTTGACCGTGGTAAATCATTCCTCTAAAGTGGGTGAAAGTGGTAGGAAGTGGGAAAAACGGGTTGCGGGGTTCTCGTTCTAGCCGAACGGGATGTGAGATTTAACAGGGGAAGCGACAGGGCGCCATGTTCCAGGGGACGGTTTCGATCAGCCTCGACGCCAAAGGGCGGCTCGCCATTCCGGCGCGCCACCGGGAAGCGCTCGCCCAGGCATCGGCCGGTGCGCTGGTGCTGACCGCCCATCCCCACGGCTGCCTGCTGCTCTACCCCCTGCAGGCCTGGGAGCCGATCCGTGACCAGATCCTCAAGGCCCCCAGCTTCGACCCCCGTTCCGCCGCGCTGAAGCGCGTGCTGGTCGGTAATGCCCGGGAAGAGGAAATGGACTCCGCCGGGCGCATGCTCATTGCCCCCGAATTGCGCGGCCATGCCAAGCTGGAGAAGCAGGTGTGGATGGTGGGTATGGGCTCCCACTTCGAAATCTGGAGCGACGAGGGCTGGCAGGCGCAAAACGCCGCAGCCCTGGCGGCGCTCCAAAGTGACGTTCCTCCGCCGGGCTTCGAGGCGATTTCCCTGTGAGCGCCTCTCTCACCCACGTCACGGTCCTGCTTGAAGAGGCGATCGAGGCGCTGGCGGTGAAAGCCGACGGCGTGTACATCGATGGCACGTTCGGCCGCGGCGGCCACAGCCGTCTGCTCCTGTCCAAGCTCGGCCCGGCCGGCCGTCTGCTGGCCTTCGATCGCGATCCCCAGGCGATCGCCGCGGCCAGTCAAATCAACGACCCCCGTTTCACCCTGTTCCACGCGCCCTTCGCCGAGATGGGGGATGTGGTGCGGGCGGCGGGTTACTCAGCGGTGGATGGCGTCCTGCTCGACGTCGGAGTTTCGTCTCCCCAGCTGGATGAAGCGGAGCGGGGGTTTTCCTTCCGTTTCGACGCGCCCCTCGATATGCGCATGGACACCTCCCGGGGCGAGACCGCCGCCGAGTGGCTGGATCGCGCCAGCGAGCGGGAAATTACGGAGGTGATCAGGGACTATGGCGAAGAACGGTTTGCTTTCCAGATTGCAAAGAAGGTTGTGGCTGCTCGGCGGGAACGGCGTATTGCAACCACAGGTGAGTTCGCTGCGCTCGTGCGCGAGGCCGTGCGTACCCGCGAGCCAGGGCAGGATGCGGCGACGCGGAGCTTTCAAGCTCTACGGATTCATATCAATCAGGAGCTCGAGCAGCTGGCGCTAGCCCTGCCCGCGGCCATGGGCCTGCTGGTGCCCGGCGGCCGCCTGGCGGTGATCAGCTTCCATTCCCTGGAAGACCGCATCGTCAAACGCTTCATGAAGGCCGAGGCCAATCCCGACGATCTGCCCAAGAACCTGCCGCTGACCGCCGCCCAGTTGCCGCAGCCGCGCCTGCGCATCGTCGGCAAGCCGGTCAAGGCCTCCGCTGCCGAAGTCGCGGCCAACCCCCGTTCGCGTAGCGCCGTGATGCGCGTCGCCGAAAAGCTGGCGGCCTAAGCGATCATGCTGCGCTTCAACCTCGCCCTCCTGCTCGCCGTGATGCTCTGCTCCCTCGGGCTGGTCACTGCCCAGCACAAGGCGCGCAAGCTCTTCCAGGCCCTGGAGGCGGAGCAGGAGCGCTCGCGCAGCCTGGATGTGGAGTACGGTCAGATCCAGCTCGAACTGTCTACCTGGGCGACCCATCCGCGCATCGAGAAGATCGCCCGGGAGCGCTTGAAGATGCAGGCGCCGGACCCGGCCAAGGTGGTGGTGGCGCGGGAGCCGGATAATCGTTCTGCCAACCGGGTGGTGGCGCGATGAAACCGCACAAGTACACCGAAAGCCCGGTGCTGCACCTGAAACTCGACGCCTGGCGAAGCCGGGCGGTTGTCGTTTTGTTGATGACCGCCATGGTGGCCCTGGTTGGTCGCTCCTTCTACCTGCAGGTGATCAACAACGATTTCCTCCAGGAAAAGGGCGAGTCCCGCTACCGCCGCGACATCGAAGTATCCGCGTCCCGCGGCCGCATCACCGACCGCAACGGCGACGTGTTGGCCATTTCCACGCCGATGAAGTCGATCTGGGCGATCCCCAGCGACGTCAAACTCACCCCGGATCAGTCCCGCACTCTGGCCAAGTTGCTCGACCTGGATCAGCGCGAACTCAACCGCAAGCTGGCCACCGACCGCAACTTCGTCTTCCTGCAGCGGCAGATTCCGCCGGAAAACGCCGAGCGCATCGCCGCCCTCAAATTGCCTGGCATCCACCAGGAAAAGGAATACCGCCGCTACTACCCCTCCGGTGAAATGACCGCCCACATCGTCGGCTTCACCGGGGTGGACGCCAAGGGCCTGGAAGGGGTCGAGCTGGCCTTCCAGAACCAGCTCGAAGGCAAGAACGGCAGCCGCAGCGTGATCAAGGACCGGCGCGGCCAGATCGTCGAGGACGTGGGGTCGATCAAGCCCCCCCAGGACGGTCGCGACATCCAGTTGGCCCTGGACGGCAAGATCCAGTACCTGGCGTTCAGCACCCTCAAGCAGGCCGTGGCCGACAACGCCGCCAAGGCCGGCGGTGTTGTCGTGCTCGACGCCAAGACCGGCGAGGTGCTGGCCCTGGCCAACTGGCCGACCTACAACCCGAACAACCGGGAGCGCCTGTCCGGCGCCCAGTTGCGCAATCGGGCGGTGACCGACACCTTCGAGCCGGGCTCGACCATGAAGCCGTTTACCGCGGCGCTCGCCCTGGAAAAGGGCAAGTTCCGCTTCGACAGCCTGATCAATACCGCTCCGGGCAAGCTGACCATCGGTACCGCCACCATTTCCGACTCCCATCCCCATGGTGTGCTGACCCTGGCCCAGGTCATCCAGAAGTCGTCCAACATTGGCACCGCCAAGGTCGCCGGCACCTTCGCCCCCAAGGAAATGTGGGAAATGTTCGACAGCGTCGGCTTCGGCAAGCCGCCGCGTCTGGGGTTCCCCGGCGAAGTCGGCGGCCGGCTGCGTCCCTATGCCCAATGGCGCCCCATCGAACAGGCCACCATGTCCTACGGCCACGGCATTTCCGTCTCCCTGGTGCAGATGGCCCGGGCCTATTCGGTGTTCGCCACCGACGGTGAATTGCTGCCCCTGTCCCTGACCAAGCTGCCCCCGGGGCCGGTCACCGGCACCCGCATCTTCTCGCCCCAGACCGTGCAGGAAGTGCGCACCATGCTGGAAATGGCCACCCAGCCCGGCGGCACCGCCCCCAAGGCGCAAATCCCTGGCTATCGGGTGGCGGGCAAGACCGGCACTGCCTACAAGATCGAAAACGGCGTGTACGCCAAAAAGT
This sequence comes from Oryzomicrobium terrae, assembly GCF_008274805.1. NCBI lineage: Bacteria > Pseudomonadati > Pseudomonadota > Betaproteobacteria > Rhodocyclales > Rhodocyclaceae > Oryzomicrobium > Oryzomicrobium terrae. The sequence goes on along the minus strand of NZ_CP022579.1, from coordinate 2,855,164 downwards.
ACGTAGCCTCGTTCATCGGTCTGGCGCCAGCTTCCGATCCCCGGTTGGTGGTGGCGGTGATGATCGACGAACCCTCCAGCGGCCGCCACTACGGCGGCGACGTGGCGGGGCCGGCCTTCTCCCAGATCATGGCTGGTGCTCTGCGCACCCTGGGCGTGGCCCACGATGCCCCCATCGGCGGCAACCTCAAGGTGGCCCAGGCACCGGCCGAAGAGGAGGGCATGTAATGGACGCCCTGACCGTGATCAACCGGGTGCTTGATACCCTGCGCGCCCAAGGCGTGACCGTGACCCGTCTGGAGAACGATAGCCGCCGGGTGCGTCCGGGCGACGTGTTCCTCGCCTACCCGGGCGATGCTGCCGACGGCCGCCGCTACATCGACCAGGCGGTTGCCCGCGGCGCCGTGGCGGTGGTCTACGAGGCCGCCGGCTGGGATGCCGCGTCCCTGACCGTTCCCGCCGTGGCCGTGGGGGAACTCAAGCGTTGGTGCGGTGCCCTGGCCGACGCGGTATATGGCGCCCCGACCGCCAAGCTGGCCCTGGTGGGCGTCACCGGCACCAACGGCAAGACGTCCTGCACTCAGTGGATCGCCCAGGCCCTGCATGCGGCCGGTCAGTCCTGCGCCGTGATCGGCACCCTGGGTGACGGATTTCCCGGGGCCCTTACCCCGTCCGGTTTCACCACCCCGGAACCTGCCCACCTGCAGGAAAAGCTGGCCGGTTTCGTTGCCGCCGGGGCCCGGGCCTGCGCCATCGAGGTGTCCTCCATCGGCCTGGCCGAGGACCGGGTGGCCGGTTGCCGCTTCGCCACCGCCGTGTTCACCAACCTGACCCGGGACCACCTGGATTACCACGGTTCCATGGCCGCTTACGCCGAGGAAAAGGCCAAGCTGTTCCGCTGGCCCGGTCTGGAAGCGGTGGTGGTGAACCTGGACGATCCGTTTGGTGCCCAGTTGCTCAGCGTGACCGACGCCCGGGAGCGCATCGCCTACAGCCTGACCGGCGCCCGCCACCCGCGTGCCACCCGTCTGCTTTGCGCCGACGACCTGGCGATCACCCCGTCCGGGCTCCACTTCACCCTGAGCGACGGCCATCAGCGCGCCAGCGTGGCGTCATCCCTGCTCGGCCGCTACAACGCTGCCAATCTGCTGGCGGTGGCCGGCGCCCTGGTCAGCCTGGCGCTGCCCCTCGACGTGGTGGCCGCCCAGCTGGCCCGCCTGACCCCGCCGCCGGGGCGCCTCGAATGCCTGGGCGGTGAAGCCCGGCCCCTGGTGGTGGTCGATTACGCCCACACCCCGGATGCCCTGGACAACGCCCTGGGCGCCCTCGCCGAAGTGGCCGAGGCGCGAGGCGGCAAGCTGGTCTGCGTGTTCGGTTGCGGCGGCGATCGGGACGGCGGCAAGCGTCCGCTGATGGGCGAAGTGGCCGTGCGCCGTGCTGACCGGGTGATCGTCACCAGCGACAACCCGCGCAGCGAGGACCCGGCCGCCATCATCGCCGCCATCCTGGCTGGCGCCCCCGGGGCCGAGCACGAACTGGATCGGGCGCGGGCCGTGGAGCGCGCCATTGCCACCGCCGATGCCCGGGACGTGGTGCTGCTCGCCGGTAAGGGGCACGAGAACTATCAAGAGGTCGGCGGTGTGCGCCGGCCCTATTCCGACGTGGTGCAGGCCAAGGCAGCGCTGGCCGCGTGGAGCAACCAACAATGAGCAAAAAAGTGACGCTGGATCTGACCGAGATCGCCGCCGCCGTGGGCGGGACGCTGCACGGGACGTCGGTTGCCATCGCCGGGGTGAGCAGCGACAGCCGGGCCGTGCAGCCTGGCCAGTTGTTCGTTGCCCTCAAGGGCGAACGCTTCGATGCCCACGACTTCATCGCCCAGGTGGCAGCCCAGGGCGCCTGCGCAGCGCTGATCGCCGCCGACCAACTGGCGCGGGTGCGGGCCGCCGCCCCGAATCTGCCCTTGGTGACCTGCGCCGACACCCGCCATGCCCTGGGTCAGTTGGCCGCCCACTGGCGCGCCAAGTTCGCGATTCCGGTGATCGCCCTGACCGGCTCCAACGGCAAGACCACCACCAAGGAAATGATCGCCAGCATCCTGGCGGTGGCTTTCGGTGCCAAGGCGGTACTGGCCACCCAGGGCAACTTCAATAACGACATCGGCCTGCCCCTGACCCTGCTCGGCCTGACCGCCGCACACAAGGTGGCGGTGATCGAGATGGGCATGAACCACCCGGGCGAGATTGCCTACCTGACCGGCCTGACCCGCCCCACCGTGGCCCTGGTGACCAACGCCCAGCGCGCTCACCTGGAAGGCATGGGCTCCCTGGACGAGGTGGCCCGGGAAAAGGGCAGCATCTATGCCGGCCTCGATGCCAAGGGGGTGGCCGTGATCAATGCCGACGACGAGTTCGCTGGCTACTGGCAGGGCCTCAACAGCGGCCGTCCGGTGCGCACCTTCGGGCTGACGCATGCGGCGGACGTGCGCGGTGCGGTCCGCACCCACGGTCTCGACCTGGAAGTGGATCTGACCTGTGCCGAAGGCCAAGCCACGGTACGCCTGGCCGTCCCTGGCCGGCACAACGCCGCCAACGCCCTGGCGGCTGCAGCCGCCACCCTGGCGGCCGGCGTGCCCCTGGAAGCGGTGGCCGAAGGCTTGGCCCGCTTCGCTGGCGTTACCGGGCGTCTACAACGCCGTGCCGGCAAGAAGGGTGCCCAGTTGCTCGACGACACCTACAACGCCAACCCGGATTCGGTACGCGCCGGCATCGACGTGCTCGCCGCCACCATTGGCCGCAAAGTGCTGGTGCTCGGCGCCATGGGCGAGATCGGCGAAATGAGCGGCCAGTTCCACGACGAAGTGGGGGGCTACGCCAAGAGCCAGGGGGTGGATCGCTTATTCACCCTGGGCGAGCTGGCCGAGGTGGCGACGCGCAACTTCGGCGAGGGAGCCCAGCATTTCGGCAGCCCCGAGACTCTGGTCCAGGCCCTGCTGCCCGAACTGGGGCCGGACGTCACCGTCCTGATCAAGGGCTCCCGTTTCATGAAGATGGAGCGGGTCGTCGCCCTGCTTGCCGACGAACCCGTGCAGGAGGCCCACTAAATGCTGCTGCTTCTCGCCCAGTGGCTGGCCCAGGACATCCGGGCCTTCAACGTTTTCAACTACATCACCCTGCGTACCGTGCTGGCGGCGATGACCGCCCTGCTGATCGCCTTCTGGGCTGGTCCCGGGGTGATCCGCTGGCTGGCGGCCAAGAAGATCGGCCAGGCCGTGCGCCAGGACGGTCCCCAGACCCATCTCAAGAAGACCGGCACCCCGACCATGGGTGGGGTGCTGATCCTCATCGCCATCGGCATCACCACCCTGTTGTGGGGTGACCTGACCAACCGCTACCTCTGGGTGGTGCTGATCGTCTCCCTGGGCTTCGGCGCGGTGGGTTTCTACGACGACTGGAAGAAGGTGGTGTACCGGGACCCGAAGGGCCTGGCGTCGCGTTGGAAGTACTTTTGGACCTCGGTGCTGGCGCTGGGCGCGGCCCTCTACCTGGCGGCCAACGCCAGCGTGCCGTCCCAGATGGAACTGATCGTGCCCTTCTTCAAGACCGTGGCCTATCCCCTCGGCGCCATCGGTTTCGTCGTGCTGACCTACTTCGTCATCACCGGCACCAGCCACGCAGTGAACCTCACCGATGGCCTGGACGGCCTGGCGATCATGCCGACCGCCATGGTCAGCGGTGCCCTGGCGATCTTCGCCTACGTGGCCGGCCACGCCGTCTTCTCCCGCTACCTGGGGGTGCCCTACATCCCCGGCGCCGGTGAGCTGGCGGTGTTCTGCGGTGCCATGGCCGGCGCGGCCCTCGGCTTCCTGTGGTTCAACGCCTACCCGGCCGAAGTGTTCATGGGCGACGTGGGCGCCCTGGGCCTGGGCGCGGCCCTCGGCACCGTGGCGGTGATCGTCCGCCAGGAGATCGTGCTGTTCATCATGGGCGGCGTGTTCGTCGTCGAGACCCTCTCGGTGATGCTCCAGGTCGGCTACTTCAAATACACCAAGAAGCGCTTCGGCGAAGGCCGCCGCATCCTGCTGATGGCGCCCCTGCACCATCACTTCGAGCAGAGCGGCTGGAAGGAAACCCAGGTGGTGGTGCGCTTCTGGATCATCACCATCATGCTCGTGCTGTTTGGCCTCTCCACCTTGAAACTGCGGTAAGCGAACATGGAACTCATGGGTAAAACGGTCGTGGTGGCGGGGCTCGGCGAGTCCGGGCTGGCCATGGCCAAATGGCTGGATCGGCAAGGCGCCCGGGTACGGGTCGCCGACAGCCGCGCCACGCCGCCCAACCAGGCCGAACTGGCCGCCGCCGTGCCGGCGGCCGAACTCGTTTGCGGCGCCTTCGCTGCCGCTACCTTCGCTGACGCCGACGTCGTGGCCATCTCCCCGGGGGTGCCCCGGGAGACCCTGCCGGCCCTGACTGTGCCGGTGGTCTCGGAAATCGAACTGTTCGCCTGGGGCCTGCGCGCCCTGGCGCCGGCCGCCAAGGTGGTGGCCATCACCGGCAGCAACGGCAAGACCACCACCACGGCGCTCACCGCCCACCTGCTCAACGGCGCCGGCGTCACCGCCCGGGCCGCCGGCAACATCTCGCCCTCGGCCCTGGACGCCCTGATGGACGCCGCGGACCACGGCGACCTGCCCCAGGCCTGGGTGCTGGAGCTGTCCAGCTTCCAGCTGGAGGCCACCCACACCCTGAACGCCGACGCGGCCACGGTGCTGAACGTTTCCGAGGACCACCTGGACCGCTACCAGGGCAGTCTGGCCAACTACGCCGCGGCTAAGGCCCGCATCTTCAAGGGTGCCAAGGCCGCCGTGCTCAACCGGAACGATGACTGGAGCCTGGCCAACGGTCGCTGCGGCGTGCCCTTCGTCACTTTCGGCCTGGACGCCCCGGGGCGCGCCGGCGATTTCGGCCTGGTGGGCGGCGCCCTGGTGAAGGGCGACAAGGCCTTGGTGCGCCAGGACGAACTCAAGCTCACCGGCGCCCACAACGCTGCCAACGCCCTGGCCGCCATCGCCCTGTGCGAGGCGGTGGGTGTGGCCGCCGAGCGGGTGCTGCCGGCCCTCAAGTCCTTCGCCGGGCTGCCGCACCGGGTCGAGACCGTGGCCGAGGTCGGCGGCGTGACCTACATCGACGATTCCAAGGGCACCAACGTGGGCGCCACCCTGGCCGCCATCGAGGGTCTGGGCCGCAAGGTCGGCATCGTCCTGGGGGGCGACGGCAAGGGCCAGGATTTCGCCCCCCTGGGTGCCGCCTTGGTCGCCCACGGCCGCGCCGTAGCCCTGATCGGCCGCGACGCCGGGCTGATCGAGGCCGCCATCGCCGCGCCCCTTGCCGCCGTCGGTGTCCCCGTGCAGCGCTGCGCCGACCTGCCCGCCGCCGTGCGCTGGCTGGCGGACCGGGCCCAATCTGGCGACGCCGTGCTGCTTTCGCCGGCCTGCGCCAGCTTCGACATGTTCCGTGGCTATGCCCACCGGGCCCAGGTGTTCATCGACACCGTGGCCGAGCTGGCCGCCGCGTCCAAAGGCCAAGGGGAGGGGCGATGAGAGCCATCCTCGACAACACCCGCCGCACTCCGGCCGAGGTGGACATGCTGCTGCTCTGGTCCGGTTTGATCCTACTTCTGCTCGGCATGGTGATGGTCTATTCGGCGTCGATCGCCACTGCCGAGGGAAGCCGTTTCGCCGGCCACCAGCCGGCCTACTTCCTGGTGCGCCACGGCGTTTTCCTCACCGTCGGCATTGTCGCCGCCGTAGTCGCCTTCCAGGTGCCGCTCACCGCCTGGCAGCAGTGGGCGCCCTACCTGTTCATGGCCGGAGTGCTGCTGCTGGTGATCGTGCTCATTCCGGGCCTGGGTCGGGATGTGAACGGCGCCAGGCGCTGGCTGCCCCTGGGGGTGGCCAACCTGCAGCCCTCCGAGCTGATGAAGCTGTTCGCTGTGCTCTACGCCGCCGACTACACGGTGCGCAAGATGCCCCACATGCGCGACCTGAAGAAGGCCTTCCTGCCTATGGCGGTGGCCATGGTCTTCGTCGGTGTCCTGCTGCTCAAGGAGCCGGACTTCGGTGCCTTCGTGGTGATCATTTCCATCGCCATGGGCATCCTCTTCCTCGGCGGCCTGCGCGCCCGCCTGTTTGCCGTGCTGATCGTGGTGATGCTGGTGGCCTTCGCCATCCTGATCATCGTTTCGCCCTACCGGCGCGAGCGTATCTTCGGCTTCATGGACCCGTGGACCGATGCCTTCGGCCGGGGCTACCAGTTGTCCCACGCCCTGATCGCCTTCGGCCGTGGCGAGCTGTTCGGCGTCGGCCTGGGGGCCAGTGTCGAAAAACTGTTCTACCTGCCCGAAGCCCACACCGACTTCCTCCTGGCTGTGATCGCCGAGGAACTGGGCTTCGTCGGCGTGCTGGTGGTGGTGGCCTTGTTTGCCCTGCTGGTGCAGCGCTGCTTCGCCATCGGCCGCCAGTGCGTCACCCTCGACCGCCTGTTCCCCGGCCTGGTGGCCATGGGCGTGGGCATCTGGCTGGGGGTGCAGTCCTTCATCAACATGGGGGTGAACATGGGCCTGCTGCCCACCAAGGGCCTGACCCTGCCCCTGATGAGCTTCGGCGGCTCTGGCATCCTCGCCAACTGCGTCGCCCTGGCCGTGCTGTTGCGCATCGACTGGGAAAACCGCCAGCTGATGCGGGGAGGCAAGCTGTGAGCGCGACCCCGAAAACCCTCCTGGTGATGGCCGGCGGCACCGGCGGCCACATCTTCCCCGCCCTGGCCGTGGCCAAGGTCCTGCGCAGCCAGGGCTGGCGCGTGGTCTGGCTGGGCAACCCGGACGGCATGGAAGCCCGCCTGGTGCCCGAGCAGGACTTCGAGTGCGTCTGGATAAAGTTCGGCGCCCTGCGCGGCAAGGGCCTGGCCCGCAAGCTGCTGTTGCCGTTCAGCCTGCTGTCCGGCTTCTGGCAGGCCCGCCGCGCCCTGAAACGGATCAAGCCCGACGTGGTGCTGGGCATGGGCGGCTACATCACCTTCCCGGGCGGCATGATGGCCGCCCTGGCTGGCATCCCCCTGGTCGTCCACGAGCAGAACGCCGTGGCCGGCCTCGCCAATAAGGTTCTGGCCAAGGTGGCCGACCGCATCCTCACCGGCTTCCCCGACGTACTGCCCAAGGGCGAGTGGGTCGGCAACCCGGTGCGCGCCGAGATCGCCGCCGTGGCCGACAAGGCCCCGCCGGCCGCCCGCTACGCCGAGCGCAGCGGCGTGCGTCACATCCTGGTGGTGGGCGGCAGCCTGGGCGCCGCGGCGCTCAACACCGCCGTGCCCCAGGCCCTGGCCCTGATCGCCGAGGAAGAGCGGCCCGAGGTGGTGCACCAGGCCGGTGAGAAGCACATGAAGGCCCTGCGCGAGAACTACGAGGTGGCCGGCGCCAACGGCTTCCTGGTGCCCTTCATCACCGACATGGCTGGCGCCTACGAGTGGGCCGATCTGGTGGTGTGTCGCGCCGGGGCCCTGACCGTGGCCGAGCTGGCCGCCGCCGGGGTGGCCAGCGTGCTGGTGCCCTTCCCCCACGCGGTGGACGACCACCAGACCGCCAACGCCCGTCATCTGGCCGATGCCGGCGGCGCCGTGCTGATGCCCCAGGAGCAACTGACCCCGGCGGCCCTGGCCGAACTGGTCGTGACCCCCCGGGAACAACTTGCCGAAATGGCCGCCAAGGCCCGGGATGTGGCCCGCACCGACGCTGCCGAGCGGGTGGCAGCGATCTGCGCCGAAGCGGCGGAAAAGAACGTTTGAGGAATCGACGACCATGAAACACAAGGTCAAACACATCCACTTCGTCGGCATCGGCGGCTCCGGTATGTCCGGCATCGCCGAGGTGCTGGTGAACCTGGGCTTCACCGTGTCCGGCTCGGACCTGGCGGAAAACGCCACCACCGCCCGCCTGGCCGCCGCCGGCGCCCGGGTGCTGCTCGGCCACGACGGCGCCCACGTGGCCGGTGCCGACGCCGTGGTGGTGTCCACCGCGGTCAAGGCCGACAACCCGGAAGTGATCGCCGCCCGCACCGCCCATATCCCGGTGGTGCCCCGGGCCCAGATGCTGGCCGAGCTGATGCGGCTCAAGCAGGGCATTGCCGTGGCCGGCACCCACGGCAAGACCACCACCACCAGCCTGGTGGCCTCGATCCTGGCCGAGGGGGGCTTCGACCCGACCTTCGTCATCGGCGGCCGGCTCAATGCCGCCGGCGCCAATGCCCGGCTCGGCACCGGCGAATTCCTGGTGGCCGAGGCCGACGAGTCGGACGCCTCGTTCCTGTTCCTGACGCCGGTGATGTCGATCGTGACCAACATCGACGCGGACCACATGGAGACCTACGGCCACGACTTTGGCAAGCTCAAGCACGCCTTCATCGACTTCCTCAACCGCCTGCCCTTCTACGGCGTGGCGGTGGTGTGCGTGGATGATCCGAACGTGCGCGAAATCCTGCCCTTCGTCTCCAAGCACGTGGTGCGCTACGGAATCGATCCGGAACACGCCGCCGAGGCCCAGTTCCGCGCCGAGAACATCGAGGCCGCCGGTGCCCAGATGAAGTTCGACCTGGTGCGGGTCAACGGCACCACGGTGCGCTATCCGGTGACCCTCAACCTACCGGGCCTGCACAACGTCAAGAACGCTCTGGCAGCGGCCGCCGTGGCCACCGAGATTGGCGTGCCGGATGCGGCCATCGCCAAGGGGCTGGCCGAGTTTCGCGGCGTTGGCCGGCGCTTCCAGCGCTATGGCGAGATCGCCCTGGCGTCCGGTGGCAGCTTCACCCTGATCGACGACTACGGCCACCACCCGGTGGAAATGGCGGCGACCCTGGCCGCCGCCCGCGGCGCCTTCCCCGGCCGCCGCCTGGTGCTGGCCTTCCAGCCGCATCGCTATACCCGCACCCGGGACTGCTTCGAGGACTTCGTGAAGGTCCTGTCCACCGTCGATGCCCTGGTGCTGGCCGACGTCTATGCCGCCGGCGAGGCGCCCATCGTCGCCGCCGACGGCCGGGCCCTGGCCCGGGCGCTGCGGGTGGCGGGCAAGGTGGAGCCGGTGTTTGTCGAGGACATGGCCGACATGCCGGCCACCATCCGCGCCGTGGCTCAGGACGGCGACGTGGTTTTGACGATGGGAGCGGGGTCGATCGGCGCCGTTCCCGCCAAACTTGCAACGGTCTGACGTGGTTATGAACAAGGAATTCGGAAAAGTAGCGGTGCTGTTCGGCGGCACCTCGGCAGAACGGGACGTCTCCCTCAACAGCGGGAGCCGTGTGCTGGCGGCGCTGCAACGCCAGGGCGTGGATGCCCATGCCTTCGATCCGGCGGAGCAGCCCCTGGACGCCCTCAAGGGCTACGACCGGGCGTTCATCGCCCTGCACGGCCGCCACGGCGAGGATGGCACCATCCAGGGGGCCCTGGAGCTGATGCACATTCCCTACACCGGCCCGGGCGTGCTGGCTTCGGCCGCGGGCATGGACAAGTGGCGCACCAAGCTGCTCTGGCAGGCCGCCGGCCTGCCGGTGCCGGCCTACCGCATGCTTACCGCCGCCAGCGACTTCGCTGCGGTGGTGCGCGAACTGGGCCTGCCCCTGTTCGTCAAGCCGGCTTGTGAGGGCTCGTCGATCGGCGTGACCAAGGTCAAGACCGCCGCCGAGCTGCGCAGTGCCTACCAAGAAGCCGCCCGCCACGACTCCCTGGTGATCGCCGAGCAGGCGGTGCTGGGGGGGGAATACACCGTAGGCATCCTGGGCAGCGGCGACGACATGCGCGCCCTGCCGATCATCAAGATCGAGCCGGCCACCGAGTTCTACGACTACGAGGCCAAGTACCTGCGCGACGACACCACCTATCGCTGCCCCAGCGGCCTGGCCGCCGGGCAGGAGGCCGCCATCCAGGCCCAGGCCCTGCAGGCCTTCCGGGTGCTGGGCGGGCGGGGTTGGGGCCGGGTGGACTTCCTCATGGACGACGCCGGCAATCCCTATTTCCTCGAGGCCAACACCTCACCGGGCATGACCGACCACTCCCTGGTGCCGATGGCGGCCCGAGTGGCCGGCCTCGACTATGAAGCCCTGGTGCTCCAGGTCCTGGCCCTGGCGGCCAACGACTGACTTGACGAGATGACCCCTGCGCATGTGGCACAAACCGCACCTGTTGAATGTCCTGGCCGACCTGCTGTTTGCAGCAGGGGCGGCGGCCATTCTTGCCGCGGCAGTGCTGGCCGCGGCCCGGTTGCCGCTGTTTCCGCTGCGCCAGGTGGTGGTGGTGGAGCGGCTCCAGGCTGTGCGTTCGGACGAAGTGGAGGGCGCGTTGGCCGGGGCCGGCTTGCTGCGCGGCAACTTCTTCAACGTGAACCTGGAAGCGGTGCGCGGCGCCCTGGAAAAACTGCCCTGGGTGCGCAAGGCCGAGGTGCGGCGGCGCTGGCCGGGCAAGCTGGAAGTCCGTCTCGAAGAGCATCAGGCGGCAGCCCGTTGGGGCAGCGAGGGGGGGCAGATGGTGAATACCTTCGGCGAAGTCTTCACCACTGGCTCGCCTGCCGGTGCCGGGAGCGAGGAAGCCGAGGAGCGGCGTGTGGGGCGGCTGCCCATGCTGTATGGCCCGCAGGGCTCCAGCGCCGATGTGCTGCGTCGCTACGTGGATACGTTGGCGGCCCTGAAATCGATCGAGCGACGCCCGGTGGAACTGACCCTGTCTCCCCGACTGGCCTGGCACTTGAAGTTGGACGACGGAATGGTGGTGGAGTTGGGGCGCGAGCAGTCCAAGGCTCCGGTGGCCATGCGCCTGGCCCGCTTCGTCACGTTTTACCCCACCACCCTGGCGGGACGTACGCCCCGGCCGGAGGTGGTGGACATGCGTTACCCCAATGGATTTGCGCTGCGGGTGATGGGCACCGGCAACGCAGGAACGAAGCCTGACGGCAAGGAAAAGAAATGAGCAGGGATACCAAGGATCTGGTGGTCGGCCTGGATATCGGCACCTCGAAGATCGTCGCGCTGGTGGCGGAGATCACGCCGGAAGGGCGTCTCAACGTCATCGGCATGGGCACCCAGGAGTCGAAGGGGCTCAAGAAGGGCGTGGTGGTCAACATCGAGGAAACCGTCGGCACCATCTCCCGGGTGGTTCAAGAGGTTGAGCTGATGGCCGACTGCAAGGTCAAGGACGTCTATACGGGCATCGCCGGCAGCCACATCAAGAGCTTTAATTCCCACGGCATGGTGGCGATCAAGGACAAGGAAGTCACCCCGATGGATGTGGACCGGGTGATCGAGACCGCCCGCGCCATGCCCATCCCGGCGGACCAGGAAATCCTGCACATCCTCACCCAGGAATTCGTCATCGACGGCCAGGACGGCATCCGCGAGCCCATCGGCATGAGCGGCATGCGCCTCGAAGTGAAGGTGCACATCGTCACCGGCGCCGTGTCCGCCGCCCAGAACATCGTCAAATGCGTGCGCCGCTGCGGCCTGGAAGTGAACGACCTGGTGCTGCAGCCCTTGGCCTCCAGCTACGCCGTGCTGTCCGAGGACGAGAAGGACCTGGGCGTGTGCCTGGTGGACATCGGCGGCGGTACCACCGACATCGCCGTGTGGACCCAGGGCGCCATCCGCCACACCTCGGTGATTCCCATTGCCGGCGACCAGGTGACCAACGACATCGCCATGGCCCTGCGCACCCCGACCCGGGAAGCGGAAGAGATCAAGCGCCAGTACGGCACGGCCCTATCCGACCTGGCCGATCCGGAAGACGTGTTCGAAGTGGCCGGCATGGACGATCGCCCCTCGCGCAAGCTGTCGCGCCGGGCCCTGGCCGACGTGATCCAGCCGCGCATCGAGGAACTGTTCGACCTGATCCACGCCGAGCTGCGTCGCTCCGGCTTCGAGGACGTGCTGTCCTCGGGGATCGTCATCACCGGCGGCGCCGCCCTGATGCCGGGCATGGTCGAGCTGGGGGAAGAAATTTTCCACATGCCGGTGCGCCTGGGCATTCCCAAGTACTCCGGCAGTCTGGCCGACGTGGTGCAGAGCCCGCGCTTCTCCACCGCCTTCGGTCTGCTGCTCGAAGCCCAGACCCAGCACAAGCGCGGCATGAAAGTGCGCGAGACCCGCTCGGTGAAGGACGTGTTCTCGGTGATGAAGGGCTGGTTCGAGAAGAATTTCTAAGGTTTTGCAGTACCCCGGGCGTCCTTTCAGCCCGGCTGCTTCAGGTAATCAGGTAGTACCCGTTTTATCGGCGGTCCCGTTTTAAGCAGCAAACAATATCAATGAATCTCTTGTAACGGAGGCGAGTATGTTTGAAATCATCGACAAGGAAGTGGGCGGCACCATCATCAAGGTGGTGGGCGTGGGTGGCGCCGGCGGCAACGCCGTGGACCACATGATCCGGGAAGGGGTGCAGGGGGTGGAGTTCATCACCGCCAACACCGACGCCCAGGCGCTGAACCGCAGCGTGGCGCCGCACAAGGTGCAGCTCGGGGCCACCGGCCTCGGTGCCGGCGCCAAGCCGGAAGCCGGCCGCAGCGCCGCCATGGAACAGCGCGAGCAGATCGCCGAAGCCCTCAAGGGCGCCAACATGGTGTTCATCACCGCCGGCATGGGTGGCGGCACCGGCACCGGCGCCGCCCCGATCGTGGCCGAAGTGGCCCGCGAGCTGGGCATCCTCACCGTGGCCGTGGTGACCAAGCCCTTCGGCTTCGAAGGCAAGCGCATGAAGCTGGCCGAAGCCGGCCTGGCCGAGCTGCAGCAGCACGTCGATTCCCTGATCGTCATCCTCAACGACAAGTTGATGGAAGTGCTGGGCGACGACGTGTCCATGGACGAGGCCTTCAAGGCTGCCGACAACGTGCTGCGCAACGCCGTGGGCGGCATTGCCGAAATCATCACCTTCCCCGGCCTGGTGAACGTGGACTTTGAAGACGTGCGCACCGTGATGAGCGAGATGGGCCGCGCCATGATGGGTTCCGCCGTCGCCGCCGGCGTGGACCGTGCCCGCATCGCCGCCGAGCAGGCCGTGGCCAGCCCGCTGCTCGAAGGCATCAACCTGTCCGGCGCCAAGGGCGTTCTGGTCAACATCACCGCGTCCCGCTCCCTGAAGATGAAGGAAGTGAACGAGGTGATGAACACCATCCGCGCCTTCGCCGCCGAAGACGCTCACATCATCTTCGGTGCCGTTTTCGACGAGAACGTCGGCGACGCCCTGCGGGTGACCGTGGTCGCCACCGGCCTCGGCCAGGCGGTCAAGCAGCCCCAGCTGGTGGTGGCGGCTCGTACCGGTACCGACGACATGCCCATGGCGGCCGGTCCCGACTACGCCAGCCTGGAAGTGCCGGCTGTGTTCCGCACCAACCGCAGCAACGCCAAGGTCGAGGCCATGGTCTCCTCTGGCGTCGATCGCTACGACATCCCGGCCTTCCTGCGCCGGCAGGCGGATTAACCCCGCCTATCGTATCGATACTCGCCTCTTGAAAGGGGGAAGAACGCCTGCGTGCTAAAATGCGTTCTTCCCTCCCTTTTCAACGCGAAACAAGAATTTCGCCCTTCGTTGCCGCGTGATGGCGACGTGAGGTCTTTTTCGGTCAGAAAAAATGCTTAGGCAGCGCACCCTAAAAGCGACGATTCGCGCCTCCGGCGTGGGCCTCCATTCCGGCGCCCGGGTCACCATGACCCTGCGCCCGGCAGCGCCCGACACCGGCATCGTGTTCCGCCGCGTGGATCTGCCCGAGCCGGTGGAGCTGCCGGCGTCCGCATTGCTGGTCGGCGACACCCGCATGTGCTCGTGCATCGAGCGCGACGGCATCAAGGTCGGCACCGTCGAACACATCATGTCGGCCATGGCCGGCCTGGGCATCGATAACGCCTACGTGGACCTGGACGCGGCCGAAGTGCCCATCCTGGACGGTTCCTCGGCACCTTTCGTCTTCCTCATCCAGTCGGCAGGCATCGAAGAGCAACCTGCGGCCAAGAAGTTCATCCGCGTGCTCAAGCCGATCGAAGTGCGCGACGGCGACAAATGGGCGCGCTTCGAGCCCTACGACGGCTATCGTCTGTCGTTCTCCATCGTCTTCTCCCACCCGGCCATCGACCGTACCGCCCAGGAAACCACCTTCGACTTCGCCGACCAGTCTTATGTGCGTGAAGTCTCCCGGGCCCGTACCTTCGGCTTCATGCAGGAAGTCGAGTGGCTGCGCGAGAACGGTCTGGCCCTGGGCGGCGGCCTGGATAATGCCGTGGTGCTCGACGAGTTCCGCGTACTCAATGCCGACGGGTTGCGGCTACCCGACGAGTTCGTCAAGCACAAGGTGCTCGACGCCATCGGCGACCTCTACCTGCTCGGCCACCCGCTGCTGGCCTCCTTCACCGCCCACAAGTCCGGGCACGGGGTGAACAACCAACTGGCCCGGGCCCTGTTGGCCCAGCAGGATGCCTGGGAGTTCGTCACCTTCGAGAAGGAAGAAGAGGCGCCACCTGCGGTTTCGCGCTGGCTGGCCCAGCCGGCAGCCCTGGCCACCTGATTCCGGACGAGAGCTGCCGTGCTCGTTCTGCGCATTCTGGCGGTTCTGGTCATCATTGGTGTGGCGGGGTGTGTCGGTGCTTATTTCGTCACCGCGGACCGTCGCTACCTGACCATCGCCTTCCGCTTGTTCCGTTGGGCCCTGATCGTCGCTCTGGGTTTTTTTGGCCTGCTGCTGCTCGAGCGGGTCGCAGTGGTGGCGCCGCTTCCCTTCTGAGTTCCGGGCCGCTCGTCGTGCCCTTCAGGCACTGTGCTTGAGCAGGGATTCCAGGGCGCGGCGCAAGGGGGTGTCGGCCATCCCCGAGGCCAACTCGCCCAGGCCTTGCCGGGCTCCCGACGTGAGTGCGCGCTGGGGCCGGGGGCGCTCTTCCGGGGCCTCGGGCCCGGGTTGCACCCGTACCTGGATGCCGCTACACTCGACCCCAATTCCTAAAAAAACATCGGTCAATGAGGGGCTTAGCTGCTTCAGCTTGACCGCCACACCGCCACTCTCGGTGTGGATGACCACTATTCCCTGCTTGTAGTTCGCCACTCGGCTCGCCTGTCCCAGGTAAGCCGGCACGGCATCGGCATAGGCCGATTGCAGCCGGTTGAGCAGCCGCGCGTGCGCCATCAGACGGCCTAGGCCGTTGGGGGCGTCGAAGTAAGCGTTGATGAAGTCGGGCATAGGGAGATCAGCGTATGCACATCATTGTAGTCTCAAACCGCTTTGCCACCGCCAAGACCCTGACCTTGACCGGCCGGCATCTGCTGCTGGCCGGACTGGCCCTGGTGGGCAGCATCGTGGTGGGCAGCCTGGTGCTGGCCTATTTGTCGTTGCATTTCCGTTTGCCCGTGGCTGAGAACATGCTCGCCGCGATCCGCGAGCATGAGGCGCAGAAGAGCGAGGCTTTCCTGCGCGACAACGTGAACGCCATGGCGTTGCGGCTAGGGCAGTTGCAGGCCCAGGTGGTGCGCCTGGATTCGGTGAGCGAGCGCCTGATGGGGCTGGCCGGGGTCAAGGCGGGTGAAAAGGTGGGGCAGGGCGGCGCTGCCCTCAAGCCTCTCGATGCCCTGCCGACCGGGGGCCAGGGCGGCCCTCTGGTACTGCCGCAACCGGCCCTGTCCCTGGGACAGCTGAACCAAGAACTCGATCACTTCGCTCGCCGCGTCGACGTCCAGAACGATCAGTTTTCCCTGTTGGAGTCCGAATTGCTCGCCCGCTGGGCTGAAAAGAGTCGCTTGCCGACGGTGCTGCCGGTCGATACCCAGTGGAACGCCTCCACCTTTGGCTGGCGCATAGATCCGTTTACCGGCGCTCGTGCCCTGCACGAAGGTGTCGATTTCGTTGCCAGCGTAGGAACGAACATCGTTGCCGCCGCCGGCGGGGTGGTGGTGGCGGCGGAGTTTCATCCCCAATACGGCAATATGGTCGAAATCGACCATGGCAACGGCCTGTCCACCCGCTATGCGCATTGCTCCCGCCTGATGGTGCGCGAGGGGCAGGTGGTCAAGCCGGGCGAGCGCATCGCCGAGGTCGGCACGACCGGCCGTTCTACCGGGCCGCACTTGCATTTCGAAGTGCGCATGAACGGCGTGGCGCAGAACCCCAACCGCTTCCTCGAGCGGGCGCTGCCCAATCTGGCCCGGCGCTGAGTTTGGGTAAGGCTGCCGCCAGCCGCTCTTTCCCCCGTGCCATGCTCATGCCATGAACTTGGTGCATCCCGGGGCAACCCGCCCCCCATGCTAGAATCCCGCCTTTCGCGATTTCCGTGAGTTCTGGGTCTCTCCCGACATGATTTCCGGCCTTCTCAAAAAGCTTTTCGGCAGCCGTAACGACCGACTGATCAAGCAGTACTCCCAGACCGTTCGCCGCATCAACGATCTTGAGCCGAGTATCGCCGCCCTGAGCGACGAGGCCCTGGCCGCCAAGACGGCGGAATTCAAGCAGCGCCACGCCCAGGGCGAGTCCCTGGACGCCCTGCTGCCCGAGGCATTTGCCGTGGTCCGGGAAGCCGGCAAGCGGGTGATGGGGATGCGCCACTACGATGTCCAGCTGATTGGCGGCATGGCTCTGCACTACGGCAAGATCGCCGAAATGCGCACCGGTGAAGGCAAGACCCTGATGGCGACCCTGCCGTCCTACCTGAATGCCATCACCGGCAAGGGCGTGCACATCATTACGGTGAACGACTATCTGGCCAGTCGCGACGCCGAGTGGATGGGACGCCTGCACCGCTTCCTCGGCCTCACCGTGGGCGTCAACCTGTCCCAGATGGACCACGACGCCAAGCAGGCCGCGTACGGCGCCGACATCACCTACGGCACCAATAACGAATTCGGTTTCGACTACCTGCGCGACAACATGGTCTACGAGCGGGGCGATCGGGTGCAGCGCGGTCTGCATTTCGCCATCGTGGACGAAGTGGACTCGATCCTGATCGACGAAGCCCGTACCCCGTTGATCATTTCCGGCCAGGCCGACGACCACACCGAGCTCTACCTCAAGCTCAACCAGGTGGCGCCGCAACTGGTGCGCATGGACACCGAGGACGGCGAAGGCGATTACTGGGTGGACGAGAAGGGCCACCAGGTGCACCTGTCCGATGCCGGGCACGAGCACGCCGAACAGATCATGGTGGACATGGGCCTGCTGGCCGAAGGTCGTAACTTGTACGACGCCGGCAACATCACCCTGATGCACCACCTCAACGCCGCCCTGCGTGCCCACACCCTGTTCCACCGCGACCAGCACTATGTGGTCAGCCCCAAGGGCGAGATCGTCATCGTCGACGAATTCACCGGCCGCCTGATGGCCGGCCGGCGCTGGTCGGACGGCTTGCACCAGGCCGTGGAGGCCAAGGAAGGCGTGGCGATCCAGGCCGAGAACCAGACCCTGGCTTCGGTCACCTTCCAGAACTACTTCCGCATGTACGAAAAGCTCGGCGGCATGACCGGTACCGCCGATACGGAAGCCTACGAGTTCCACCAGATCTACGCCCTGGAAACCGTGGTGATCCCGCCGAACAAACCGGTGGTGCGCCAGGATCTCAATGACCAGGTGTTCCGCACCCCCGAAGAAAAGCATGCCGCGATCGTCGCCGACATCCGCGAGCAGCATGCCAAGGGCCGGCCGATCCTGGTGGGCACCACCTCGATCGAGAACTCCGAGCTGCTCTCCGCCCTGCTCGACCGGGAAAAACTGCCGCACCAGGTGCTCAACGCCAAGCAGCACGCCCGCGAGGCCGAGATCGTGGCCGAAGCAGGTCGCCCCGGCATGATCACCATCGCCACCAACATGGCCGGTCGCGGCACCGACATCGTGCTCGGCGGGGCCATCGACAAGAAAGTGGACGCCATCCGCGAGGATGAGGCCCTCTCCGCCGAGGAAAAGGCCGCCCGTATCGCCGCCCTCAAAGCCGAGTGGAAGCCCCTGCACGAGCAGGTGGTGGCCGCCGGCGGCCTGCACATCATCGGCTCCGAGCGCCATGAATCCCGCCGTATCGACAACCAGCTGCGCGGCCGTGCCGGCCGTCAGGGCGACCCGGGCTCGTCCCGCTTCTACCTGTGCCTGGACGACTCCCTGCTGCGCATCTTCGCCGGCGAGCGCCTCAAGGCGATCATGGAGCGGCTGAAGATGCCCGAGGGCGAGGCCATAGAGCATCCCCTGGTGACCCGCTCCCTGGAATCCGCCCAGCGCAAGGTCGAAGCTCGCAACTTCGACATCCGCAAGCAGCTGCTCGAATACGACGACGTCGCCAACGACCAGCGCAAGGTGATCTACGCCCAGCGCAACGAACTGCTCGAAACCGAGGACATCACCGAAACCATCACCGCCATGCGCCATGGTGTGATCGAGGAAACCTTCCGCACCTTCGTGCCGGAAGAGTCGGTGGAAGAGCAGTGGGACATCGAGGGCCTGGAGCGCAGCCTGCTGACGGACCTGCAATTGGCGGCCCCGGTGGGCGAGTGGCTGAAGAACGAACCCCAGCTGCAGGAAGCCGATCTGCTCAAGCGTCTGCTTGAAACCGCCGACCAGGCCTATGCCGACAAGATCGCCCTGGTGAGCGAGGATGCCTTCCACCAGTTCGAGCGCAACGTCATGCTGCAGCGTCTCGACGAGCGTTGGCGCGAGCACCTGGCCGCGCTGGATCACCTGCGCCAGGGGATTCACCTGCGCGGCTATGCGCAGAAGAACCCCAAGCAGGAGTACAAGCGCGAAGCCTTCGAGCTGTTCGAGCAACTGCTCAACGGCGTACGCAACGAGGTCACCCGCCTGCTCATGACCGTGCAGATCCGCTCTGCCGAAGAGGTGGAAGAGACCGCGCCCCACGCCGACGTGGAAAACGTCCAGTACCACCACGCCGACTACGACGAGGCCCTGTCCGGCGCCGATGCGGAGGCCGAGGCGGCCCCCCTGCCGGCCGGTGCCGGCGACAAGGTTGGGCGCAACGATCCCTGCCCCTGCGGTAGCGGCAAGAAGTTCAAGCACTGCCACGGCAAGCTCAACTGATGCATTGAGGGGGCGGTGGCGGGGGCTTCGTGCCGCCGCCGTCGCCCCTTTTTCTTTTTTGTTAGGTACCTCCCATGCCTGTCAATTACGCCACTCCCGCTCCTGAAGCCCTGTTCCCCGTCGCCGGCGTCGGTCTCGGCGTTACCGAGGCCGGCATCCGCAAGGCCAACCGCCGCGACCTGACGGTGATCACCCTGGCCGAAGGCTCTACCGTGGCCGGCGTGTTCACCGCCAATCGCTTCTGCGCCGCCCCGGTGCAGGTGTGCCGCAGCCACCTGGCGGCGGCCCGGGACGGCGCCGCAGGCATTCGTGCCCTGGTGGTCAACACCGGCATCGCCAACGCCGGCACCGGTGCCCCGGGATTGGCCACGGCCAACGCCACCTGCGCCGCCCTGGCTGAAAAGCTCGGCGTGACGGCGGGCCAGGTGCTGCCGTTCTCCACCGGCGTGATCCTGGAGCCCCTGCCCGTGGATCGCCTGGTGGCCGGCCTGCCGGCGGCCATTGCCGACCTCAAGGCCGACAACTGGCACGCCGCCGCCCACGGCATCATGACCACCGATACGGTGGCCAAGGCCGCTTCGCGCCGGGTGGTGGTGGACGGCAAGACCGTCACCCTGACCGGCATCTCCAAGGGCGCTGGTATGATCCGGCCGAACATGGCCACCATGCTCGGCTTCCTCGCCACCGACGCCGGCATCGCCCAGTCCTTGCTGGAAGCGGTGACCAAGGAGGCGGCGGACCAGTCGTTCAACTGCATCACCGTGGACGGCGACACCTCCACCAACGATTCCTTCGTCGTGGCCGCCACCGGCCAGGCCGGCGTGGCCTTCGTCTCGGGCAACGAGCCGGGCTGGGCCGAGGTGCGCACCGCCCTGATCGACGTGGCCCGGGAACTGGCCCAGGCCATCGTGCGCGACGGCGAGGGCGCCACCAAGTTCATGGCCGTCGCCGTGGAAGGGGGTAAAACCCGGGAAGAATGCCGCCAGGTGGCCTACGCCGTGGCCCATTCGCCCCTGGTCAAGACCGCCTTCTTCGCCTCCGACCCCAACCTGGGCCGCATCCTGGCGGCGGTGGGCTACGCCGGCATCGCCGACCTGGACGTGGACGGCATCCGCGTCTGGCTGGCCGCCGGCGACGACACCGTGTTGGTGGCCGAGCACGGTGGTCGTGCTGCCGCCTACCGGGAAGAGGACGGCGCCCGCGTCATGCAGTCCGCCGAGATCACCGTGCGCATCGACCTGGGCCGCGGCAGCGCCGCCGGCACCGTGTGGACCTGCGACTTCTCTTACGACTACGTGAAGATCAACGCCGACTACCGTAGCTAGGCCGCACGCCCACCCCTGGACAAGCCCGCCGCCGTGCGGGCTTGTTCGTTTTGGGGCTGCTTCCCTGGCAGGTCTGTGGCGGCCGGCCGGGCGGATAATGGCGCCTTTACCGTTTGGATGTGGCTAGCCATGAACGAAACAAAGGATTCCGTCGCGGAGCGGCGGTCGGCCGAGCAGGCCGCGGCGCGGGCGGAACGCCGTGGCACCCTGATCTTCGGCCTGATCGCCAGTGCCGTGATCGTGGCCCTGATCGCCCTGCTGATGGGGGTGGAAATCTACGGCGAGCGCATGGACGAGGGGCGCATTCCGCCCCCCAACGCCGCAGATCGCTGAGGTGGTATCGCCTGGCGCGGCGTTTCGTGGACTTGTCTGGCGGCGCGACGGCGCAGGCGTGAGCGCGGGGAGGCTGGACCGTGGGGCCTGGTGCCCGGGCCTGGCTGGCCTCATGGAGGTGTTGAGGTGTGTGTCATGCCATCGTCAACCGCGATGGCGCTTTTGGTGCCTCATGAAACTCCGCGCCAGTCGCGGACTTTCAGAGGGGTGAAAAACAGCCATCGTGGTTGACGATGGCTGGCCGGTCGTATCCCCTCGGTTGCGCGTCCGTAGCCGGCCCGGGAGGATGGCCCTGCCCCAGGGGGCAGTTTCCAGGCGCTCCAATGGAAACGGGGGCTGCTGCCCCCGTCGGTAGTTGCGGTGAGTCGTGTGGTTTACGGCAGGGCGGGGATGGTGAACTTGGGCATCTCGCCGGTCAGGCCGTGCAAGAAGGCCACCAGATCGTCCACTTCATCCTTGCTCAGGTCGGTCTTGAGCATTTCCTTGCCCATGATCTTCACCGCCTCGTCGAGCTTCCACACCGAGCCGTTGTTGAAGTACGGGTAGGTCAGGGCCACGTTGCGCAGGGTCTGGGTGCGGAAGGCGTGCTTGTCGCTCTCCTTCTTGGTCACCGTGTAGCGCCCTTCGTCGGTGGAGCCCGGCACCTTGATGGCGTAGAAGTTGCCGTCGGTGAAGTTGGGGCCGTTGTGGCAGCCGACGCAGCCTTTCTCGACGAAGCTCTTCATGCCTTTCTTCTGCTGGGTGCTGATTGCCGATTCGTCCCCGGCCAGGTAGCGATCGAAGGGAGAGTTCGGCGTGATCAGGGTGCGCTCGAAGGCGGCAATGGCCTTGGCCAGGTTGTCCGGCGTGACCGGATCCTTGCCGCCGAACACCTCGGCGAAGCGCTTCTGGTACTCGGGGAAGCCCTTCAGCACGGCGATCGCCTTGTCCAGGGTGATGTTGTGCTCGATGTTGGCCTGGAGGGGGCCCAGGGCCTGAGCTTCCAGGGTGGGAGCGCGGCCGTCCCAGAACTGGGAAGTGAGGAAGGCCGCGTTCAGGGTGGTGGGGGAGTTGCGCGGGCCGCGGGCGGCGCCGTGGCCGATGGCCCGGGGGATGCGGTCGGTGAAGCCCAGGGCCGGGTTGTGGCAGGTGGCGCAGGCGATGGTGCCGTCGCCGGACAGGCGGGCGTCGAAATAGAGCATCTTGCCCAACTCCACCTTGGCTTCGGTCTGGGGGTTGTCCGCCGGAATCGGCGCAATGGCCGGCAGCGGCTTGAACAGTTCCTTGAACTTGGCGTAGGGGTCGGCGGCCTGGCTGCCTCCGGCGACGAGCAGGCCGGCCAAGAGGAGGGGTAGAGCGGTTCTCTTTTTCATGACATCTCCCTTTTGCTGGTGAAAAACCTTTTCATCAGCAGGGGATTGTCGGTGGGGTGGGTTGGTAAATGTTGATTTAAATCAATCGGTTGCTATAGCTAACCCCTATGTTGGCGATAGGGGCTGGCTATGTGGAGGGCCCAGAGCCGTGGGGCTGGGCAGGGGCTTAGTGCAGCACCCGCGGGGCGGCGAGGGTGAATTCCGGGATCGTTGCGTCGAAGGTGGTGCCGTCTTCGGCTTCCATCTGGTAGCTGCCGCGCATGGTGCCTACCGGCGTCGGCAGGATGCAGCCGCTGGTGTATTCGAAGCGTTCGCCCGGCTTGAGCAGGGGCTGGTGACCCACCACACCGATGCCGCGCACTTCCTGCTCGTCGTTACGGGCATCGCTGATCACCCAGTGACGTGAAATCAGCCGGGCGGCGACCGTGCCGATGTTTTCAATGATGATGGTGTAGGCAAAAACGTAGCGCCCTTCCTCGCTGTCCGACTGCTCGGGAAGGAACTGGGGCGTGGCGGTGACGCGGATTTTGTAGGTGCCGGTGTCGGTAGGGGGTGGGGAGGAGTGATCGGCCATGGCTGCTCTTGTTGTGGGAAAGGGGGCAGAGGTCGTCCCGCTCCGGCTGCTGGCAAGGGAATCGCCGCGACGCTCGGGGCGGTTGCACTCTGACCACGGAGGGGAGGCGGGGTTCGCGCTAAAATTGTGCCTGAATCTACTTAGCGCCACTGGCCCGACTCCCCATGCACGTCATCGCCCCCAGCATCCTTTCCGCCAACTTCGCCAAACTGGGCGAAGAAGTCTCCGCCGTGATCGCCTCCGGCGCCGACTGGATCCACTTCGACGTGATGGACAACCACTACGTCCCCAACCTGACCATCGGCCCCCTGGTGTGCGAGGCGATCCGCCCGTGCACCACCGCGCCGATCGACGTGCATCTCATGGTCAAGCCGGTGGACCGCATCGTCCCGGACTTCGCCAAGACCGGCGCCAACATCATCACCTTCCATCCCGAAGCCTCCGACCACGTGGACCGCACCCTGGGCCTGATCCGCGATTCCGGCTGCCAGGCCGGCCTGGTGTTCAACCCGGCGACGCCGCTGCACTACATGGACTACGTCATGGACAAGCTCGACGTGGTGCTGCTGATGAGCGTGAACCCGGGCTTCGGCGGGCAGAAGTTCATCCCCGGCACCCTGGACAAGCTGCGCGAGGCCCGGGCCAAGATCGACGCCTACACCGCCCGCACCGGCCGCAGCATCCGCCTGGAGATCGACGGCGGAGTGAAAGTGGACAACATTGCCCAGATCGCCCGGGCCGGGGCCGACGCCTTCGTCGCCGGTTCGGCGGTCTATGGCGCCGGCAAGGACAGCGACCCCAACCGCTACGACTCGGTCATCGCCGCCCTGCGCGCCGAGTTGGCCGGGGTCTAACGTGACATGCAGAGGGCGCGCGACGGGCTGATATCCGTCGTCGCCGCCCTCGGCGGTAAAGGATTGTGATGGCGCTTCTCTCGGTTACCCTCGACCTCGATGGCACCCTGCTCGACACGGTGCCCGATCTGGCCGCCGCCTGCCATGCCATGCTGGCCGAACTGGGCCAGCCACCGCGCAGCGACGACGAGGTGCGCAATTTCGTCGGCAAGGGCATGGCGGTGCTGGTGGAGCGCTGCCTGACCTGGGAGGCGCCGCCCGCGCCCGGGCTGGTGCAGGCCGGCATTGCCGCCTTCCGCCGCCACTATGCCGAGACCAACGGCCGGACGGCGCAGCCCTATCCCGGCGTGTTCGCCGGACTGGACGCCTTGGCGGCCCAGGGCCTCAAGCTCGGGGTGGTGACCAACAAACCCGAGGCCTTCACCTTGCCGCTGCTCGAACGCCAGGGGTTGGCCGGCTACTTCGCCGCGGTGGTGTCCGGCGACACCCTGGCGCAGAAAAAGCCGGACCCGGCGCCGGTGCGCCACGCCTGCGAGCTGTTGGGCTGCCGGCCGGAAGAGAACGTCCACGTCGGCGATTCGAGCAACGACTTCATCGCCGCCCGGGGCGCCGGCTGCCTGACCATCGGCGTGCCCTACGGTTACAACGAGGGGCGGCCGGTGACGGCGTCGCCGGTAGACGTCGCTTCCTGCCATGCGCTAGTATCGGACCTTCATGAGGCCGCCCGGGTGGTAGCCGCATGGAATGGCGAAATCCGCACAGGGGCCTCGATTGTGTCTCTGGCGTCATCACCTAGCTGAACCAAACTCCGCACTCTTCTCCATCGTGACCCGCAAGAACGTCGTACTCCGGACGGAATGCCTGATCGGCCAGCAGCGCTGGCAATCGTGGCAGGGTTGGTGGCGCTCGCCGCGCCAACATTAATCCCCCGTCCGGGCCCGGACGGCTGACACCCGGGCAACGACGCGCCCCTCCCCGCACGGGGGCGTTCAAAAGAAGTAAAAACCTGCTTGCGAGGTTGCTGTGACCGAAACCGAATTCAACGCGCTTGCCGCGCAGGGGTACAACCGTATCCCGGTGACCCTCGAGACCTTCGCCGATCTCGACACCCCCCTTTCCATCTACCTGAAGCTGGCCGACGCGCCCTATACCTACCTGCTTGAATCGGTGCAGGGCGGCGAGCGCTTCGGCCGCTACTCGATCATCGGCCTGCAAAGCCCGACCCGCATCGCGGTGCACGGCCACCAGGTGCTGGTGCTCAACCACAACCGCATCGCCGAGCGGGAGGACGACACCAATCCCCTCGACTTCGTCGCCCGCTTCCAGAAGCGCTTCCGCGTCGCCCCGGTGGCCGGTCTGCCGCGTTTCTGCGGCGGCCTGGTGGGCGCTTTTGGCTACGACACGGTGCGCTACATCGAAACGCGCCTGACCCGCACCGCCAAGGCCGACGACCTGGGCACCCCGGACATCCTGCTGCTGCTCTCGGAAGAGATCGCGGTGGTGGACAACCTGTCCGGCAAGCTGACCCTGGTGGTCTATGCCGAGCCGGGCTTTCCCGGCGCCTACCAGAAGGCCCAGGCGCGCCTCAAGGAACTGCTCGCCAAGCTGCGCCAGCCCGCCGCCGTGCCCACGGAAACGCCCTGCGCCTCCCAGCCCGCCGTCTCGGTGTTCGGCGAGGCCCGCTTCAAGGAGGCCGTGGTCAAGGCCAAGCGCTACATCACCGAGGGCGACATCATGCAGGTGGTGCTCTCCCAGCGCATGGTCAAGCCTTTCGGCGCCACGCCCCTGGCCCTGTACCGGGCGCTGCGCAGCTTGAACCCCTCGCCCTACATGTTCTATTTCAACCTGGAAGACTTCCACATCGTCGGCGCCTCGCCGGAGATCCTGGTCCGGGTCGAAGGGCAGGGCGATGAGCAGGGGCAGGGCAAGCGCGTCACCCTGCGGCCGATCGCCGGCACCCGCAAGCGCGGGGCCAGTCCCGAGGAGGACGCCGCCCTGGCCGCCGAGCTGTTGGCCGACGAGAAGGAACGGGCCGAGCATGTGCAACTGCTCGACCTGGGCCGCAACGACGTGGGCCGGGTGGCTACCACCGGGTCGGTGAAGCTCACCGACACCATGGTGATCGAGCGTTATTCCCACGTGATGCACATCGTCTCCAACGTAGAAGGCCGCCTCAAGCCGGGCCTGGACGCTCTGGACGTGCTCAAGGCCACCTTCCCGGCGGGCACCGTCTCCGGCGCCCCCAAGGTGCGGGCCATGGAGATCATCGACGAGCTGGAACCGGTCAAGCGCGGTATCTACGCCGGGGCCGTGGGCTACCTGGGCTTCAACGGCGACATGGACCTGGCCATCGCCATCCGCACCGCGGTGCTCAAGGACGGCCAGTTGCTCGTCCAGGCCGGGGCCGGCATCGTCGCCGATTCCAACCCGGACGCCGAATGGCAGGAAACCCAGAACAAGGCCCGCGCCGTGCTGCGTGCCGCGGAAATGGCCGAAGGCGGCCTCGATACCCGCTTGCCGTGAGGAACACGCCATGTTGCTGATGATCGACAACTACGACAGTTTTACCTACAACATCGTCCAGTACTTCGGCGAGCTGGGGCAGGACGTGCGGGTGTATCGCAACGACGCCATCACCCTGGCCGAGATCGCCCGGCTCGATCCGGAATACCTGGTGATCTCCCCGGGGCCCTGCGCCCCGGCCCAGGCCGGGGTATCCCTGGCGGCTATTCGCGAGTTCGCCGGCAAGATCCCGCTCCTCGGCGTGTGCCTGGGCCACCAGTCCATCGGTGAGGCCTTCGGTGGCAAGGTGGTGCACGCCAAGCAGCTGATGCACGGTAAGACCTCGCCGGTGCACCACAAGGACGTGGGCGTGTTCAAAGGCCTGCCCAATCCGCTCACCTGTACCCGCTACCACTCTCTGGCGGTGGAGCGCGAGTCCCTGCCCGAGTGCCTGGAGATCACTGCCTGGACCGACGATGGCGAGATCATGGGCCTGCGCCACAAGACCCTGGCGGTCGAGGGCGTCCAGTTCCACCCCGAATCCATCCTCACCGAGCGCGGCCATGATCTGCTGGCCAACTTTTTGAAGGAGCACGCACGATGACCCCGCAGGATGCCCTGACCCGCTGCATTGAGCACCGGGAGATCTTCCACGACGAAATGCTCGGCCTGATGCGCCAGATCATGTCCGGCGAAATGAGCCCGGTGATGATCGCCGCCATCACCACCGCCCTGCGGGTGAAGAAGGAAACCATCGGCGAGATTGCCGCCGCTGCCCAGGTGATGCGCGAGTTCGCCACTCCGGTGCCGGTGGCCGATCCCAATGCGGTGGTGGATATCGTTGGCACCGGCGGCGACGGCGCCCACTCCTTCAATATCTCCACCACCTCCATGTTCGTGGCGGCGGCGGCCGGGGCCAAGGTGGCCAAGCACGGTGGCCGCTCGGTATCGAGCAAGTCGGGCAGCGCCGACGCCCTGGAGGCCCTGGGCGCCGATATCAACCTGACCCCGGAGCACATCGCCCGCTGCATCGACCAGGTGGGTATGGGCTTCATGTTCGCCCCCAACCACCACGGTGCGATGAAGCACGCGGCCCCGGTGCGGCGCGAGTTGGGGGTGCGCACCATCTTCAACATCCTCGGCCCCCTGACCAACCCGGCCCGGGCCGAGCGCCAGGTGCTCGGCGTGTTCCACGCCGACCTGGTGGGCATCCTGATCCGGGTGCTGCAACGGCTCGGCTCCAAGCGCGCCTTCACTGTGTTCGGCCTGGAAGGGCTCGACGAGATTTCCGTGTCCGGCCGCACCCTGATCGGCGAGCTCAAGGACGGCAAGATCCGCGAGTACGAAATCCATCCGGAGGACTTCAACCTGCCGGTGCACGATCCCCGCGCCCTGCA
The DNA here is from genome assembly GCF_008274805.1 of Oryzomicrobium terrae. Classification (NCBI taxonomy): domain Bacteria; kingdom Pseudomonadati; phylum Pseudomonadota; class Betaproteobacteria; order Rhodocyclales; family Rhodocyclaceae; genus Oryzomicrobium; species Oryzomicrobium terrae. The sequence continues at coordinate 2,827,760 of NZ_CP022579.1, read as the reverse complement.
GGTGGGGTCGGTGCAGGAATCCCAGGAGATGGTCATCGCCACCCTGGAGAACCGCCACACCGCCGGCCGCGACATCGTCGCCATGAACGCCGGGGCGGCCCTCTACGTGGCCGACCACGTACCGAGCCTGGCCGAGGGCGTGGACCTGGCCCTGGAGACCATCGCCAGCGGCGCGGCCCGGGCCAAGCTCGACCAGTTCATCGCCTTTACCCGGCAGTTCAAGGAGTCGGCATGAGCGACATCCTGAAGAAAATCCTTGCAGTAAAAGCCGAGGAAGTGGCCGCCGCCCAGGCCGCCAAGCCCCTGGCGGCGTTGCGCGCAGAGGCCGAGGCTGCCAACCGGGACAACCCGGTGCGCGACTTCGTCGGCGCCATCGAGGCCAAGATCGCCGCCGGCCAGGCCGGGGTGATCGCCGAGGTGAAAAAGGCCAGCCCGTCGAAGGGCGTGCTGCGCGCCAATTTCGATCCGGCGGCCATTGCCGCCAGTTACGCCGCCCACGGTGCGGCCTGCCTGTCGGTACTGACGGACCGGCAATTCTTTCAGGGGGCGCCCGACTACCTGCAACAGGCCCGTGCGGCCTGTAACCTGCCGGTGATCCGCAAGGACTTCCTGGTGGACGAGTACCAGGTTGTGGAAGCCCGCGCCATGGGGGCAGACGCCATCCTGCTGATTGTCGCGGCCCTGGAGTTGGCACGCCTCAAAGCGCTGGAAGCAGTGGCCGATTCCCTGGGGCTGGCCGTGCTTGTGGAAGTGCACGATGCTGACGAACTTGATCTGGCGCTGCAGCTCAAGACGCCCTTGCTCGGCATCAACAATCGCAATCTGCGCACTTTCGAGGTCAGTCTGCAGAACACCCTGGACCTGCTGCCGCGCATCCCGACCGGTCGTCGTGTGGTGACGGAGTCCGGCATCCTGGCACGCAGCGATGTGGCGTTGATGCGTCAGCATCATGTGGATGCTTTCCTAGTGGGTGAGGCCTTCATGCGTGCCGACGATCCTGGGGTGGCCTTGGCTGGCCTGTTTCATTCCCGCTAATGCCAGAAACCATTTGCGCTGCGCCGAACCTCTCTTAATTCATGAGGTTGGACGTCGTTGTTGAAGTTCTCTGAATGTAAGTGCCATGCGTTGTTGTTTTTTTGCAACGCATGGCACATTGATAAGAGGGTAGAGGCGAAAGCAGGTTGCCCCTCCCTTCCCCCCTTGCCAAAATCCACTCAACTCTCGGATGAGAGCTTTTGGGTACCTCACCCGCTAATTATTAGGAGATCGATATGCAGAAGAAGCTGATCGCCCTCGCCGTCGCCGGCCTCGCCGCCGCTCCGGCTTTCGCTCAGTCCAACGTCACCATCTACGGTCTGGTTGACGTCGGTGCCGAATGGGCCTCCTCTGGCGCCGGTGGCAACCGCGGCTCCGACTTCCGTATCCAGTCCGGCCAGCAAGCTGGCTCCCGTCTGGGCTTCAAGGGTCAGGAAGACCTGGGCAACGGCCTGTCCGCCATCTGGACCCTGGAAATGGGCCTGTCCCTGGATAACGGCCAGTCCACCCTGCACGGCACCAACGGTGGTGACACCGGTGCTACCAACGTGCAGAACGTGACCAACGGCTCCGCCATCTTCCAGCGTCAGGCTTTTGCCGGCCTGAAGAGCAACACCCTGGGTCAGCTGACCTTCGGTCGCCAGTACACCCCGTTCTACGCTGTCAAGGCTTCCACCGACCCGTTCGCTCTGGGCCTGGGTGGCACCCTGAACAACCTGATGGGCTACGTTCCGGGTAACGCCGACCGTCTGAACAACTTTGCTCTGTACGTGTCCCCCTCCTTCGCCGGCTTCACCTTCGGTGCTGGTTACTCCACCGGTCAGGAAAACAATAGCAACGCCAACAACCTGGGCGGCAACTCCTACGAAGCTGGCCGCACCTTCGGTGCTCTGGCTCAGTACGCCAATGGCCCCGTGTACGTTGGCCTGGCTTACCACAACGCCCGCACCGTTCCGACTGCCGTTGCCGGCTCCGTGCCCCGTGCTGATGCTTGGTACCTGGGCGCTTCCTACGACTTCCAAGTCGTGAAGCTCTTCGCCAACTACAGCCAAGGCTCTGCCGCTAAGAACACTGTCGGTTCCGACAACGATCTGAAGGGCCGCCTGTGGAACGTGGGCGTGACCGTGCCGTTCCTCGGCAAGCACAAGGTTATCGCTGCTTACACCCAAGCCTACAACAACACCGCTGGCTCCCCCTCCAATGACGGCGCCAAGCTGTGGGGCCTGGGTTACACCTACGATCTGTCCAAGCGTACCAATCTGTACACCTCCTACGCTCGTCTGATCAAGGATGACAACAGCGGTACTTGGAATGCTAATGGCCAAGTCCGTATCGACGGTGCTGTGGCTCAAGGTCTGACCGGCGTTGCCGGTAAGAACGCCCAGTCCCTGATGGTCGGCGTGCAACATCGCTTCTAATCGTCTTACGACGATCTGAAGTTGAAACGGGCACCTTCGGGTGCCCGTTTTTCTTTGGTGTTTGGCAACGTGATATTTCTGTAGTGGCCGCAGCTGCCCTCATGATCCAGGAAGTTACATTGGTGATCAATTCGTGTTGTGGTCAACAATATTGATCGATGTATTTTCAACCTAAAGACTACGGTGCAGAGTCAGGATTAAGTGATTGGCTGAGAGCTGGCCGGGGAGGCTGCCGTAACTAGCGAGGGCGAGTCGATGGCAAGCGCTCTCAGGTCGTGGGCGGGTGCGCGCAATTGGTGGTAGTGACACATGGTAATGGTAGCTGGGGGGAGGCAGTGTCGAGCCCATGGCAAGCCGGCGGTGCCATTAGTGCTAATGGCCGTTACGATTTGCCCGTGCAGGGGATGTGTAATAGGGAAGGCCTTGCCTTCCCTTTTCGGTCTTATTCCTCAGGGAGTTTTCAGGAACAGTTCCGGCTCGACGGCAGTGCCATTGAGAAAGACCGCCCAGTGTAGGTGCGGTCCGGTCACTCGGCCGGTGGCACCGGCGGCGCCGAGCTGGGCGCCGCGTGGCACGCTGTCGCCGGCTTTGACATCGATGCGCGACAGGTGCATGTAGGCGGTGATCAGGCCTTGGCCGTGATCGAGAAAAACCGTGTTGCCGTTGAAGAAATAGTTGCCGGTGTCGAGCACCTTGCCCGGCGCCGGGGCGCGGATCGGCGCGCCGGTGCCGACGGCGATGTCCAGCCCGGCGTGGGGGTTGCGCGGCTCGCCGTTGAAGATACGGCGCAGGCCGAAGCGCGAGGAAAGGTGGCCTTCTGCGGGTAGGGTGAAGGTAGTCTCGGGCCAGGCTGGGGAGAATTGGCGCTTGAATTGGTCCGTGAGCTGCTTTTCCTGCGCGATGCGGCGCAGATCCTCTTCCAGGGGCGTGACGTGGCGCTGGTTGCGCACGGTCAGGCGTTGCACCGGGTAATCCTTGGCGCGTACCTCGATGGTGGTGAAGCGGGTCGTACCGCCTGTCTCCACGGTGAGGGGCAGGGGGCCAGGCGGCGTTTCCAGGGGGATGCCGACCAGGGCCAGCCAGCGTCCGCCCTCCTTGACCACCGCCACGGGCGCGTCCCCCAGCCGGGCCGCGATGGCCTGGTGGGCCGGTGCCTCCAGGGGGACGACGGCGACGCCCCCGGGAACCGGCAAATCTCGGGGAGCGGCGTGGATGGGCATGCTCGCCAGCGCCGCCAGTAGCGCGACAGGGATATGGTGTCCGGACAGCTTGCACGCTCCGTCCCACACCCTGGCTGGGTTTTTCTTACCGTTGGCCATGCGGCTGTCTCGGGCTTGGTAAGCGCCATGGGGGAGGGCGAAACGAGGCAGAGCAGACATGGGGGAGAGGCGTAGAAAGCGGGGAAGCAGACCCGGGCCCGCCAGAGCAGGTGGCGCCCGTCGGGTTAGCGGTAGCGGTTGATGGCGTCCCGGGTCGCAAGGGCCACCTGGCGGGAGGCGGCGGCGAAACCTTCGTCCTTGCCGGCGTAGAGGATGGCGCGGGAGGAACTGATCATCAGCCCGGTCCCGCCAGCGGTCTTGCCCGCCTCCACCGTGGCCTGGATATCCCCGCCCTGGGCACCGATGCCCGGCACCAGCAGGGGGAGGTCGCCGACGATGCTGCGCACCCGGGCGATCTCGGCCGGGAAGGTGGCGCCTACCACCAGGGCGCACTGGCCGGTGGTGTTCCATTCGCTGGCGACCAGCTTGGCGACCCGCTCGAACAGCTTTTCGCCGCCGCCCACGTCGAGGAATTGCAGGTCGCTGCCGCCGGGGTTGGAGGTGCGGCAGAGCAGGATCACCCCCTTGTCCGGGTAGGCCAGGTACGGGGTGACCGAATCCCGGCCCATGTAGGGGCTGGCGGTGATGGCGTCGGCCTGGAAACGCTCGAAGGCTTCGATGGCGTACTGCTCGGCGGTGCTACCGATGTCGCCGCGCTTGGCGTCGAGGATCACCGGGATGCCCGGGTGGCGCCCGTGGATGTGGGCGATCAGGGCTTCGAGCTGGTCTTCGGCCCGATGGGCGGCGAAGTAGGCGATCTGGGGCTTGAAGCAGCACACCAGGTCGGCGGTGGAATCGACGATGCTTTTGCAGAACTCGAAGATGGCGTCCGGCCGGCCCTGAAGGTGGATGGGAAACTTGGTCGGCTCGGGATCGAGGCCGACGCACAGCAGCGAGTTGTTCTTCTGCCAGGCGGCAGCCAGGGACTGGGTAAAGGTTGTAGTTGTGGTCATCGTCTCGTCCCTTACTTGGCCCCGTGACCCCAGGAATCCTTGAGGGTCACCGCCCGGTTGAATACCGGGGCGCCAGCCTTGGAGTCGACCCGGTCAGCGACGAAGTAGCCGTGGCGTTCGAACTGGAAGCGTTCCTCGGCCTTGGCATCCTTGAGGGCCGGCTCGAGTTGGGCACCGATGACCACCTTGGAATTCGGGTTGATGTCGTCGAGGAAGTCGCGCTCCAGCTCCTCCGGGTCGCCCCCGCGGCGTCCCCCGGGGTTGGCGACCTTGAACAGCCGGTCGTAGAGGCGCACCTCGGCGGCATAGGCGTGGGCGGCGGACACCCAGTGCAGGTTGCCCTTGACCTTGTAGTTGTCGGCGCCCGGGGTGCCGGACTTGGAGTCGGGCAGGTACTCGCACAGTACGGCGGTCACGTTGCCGGCGGCATCCTTCTCGCAGCCGGTGCACTTCACCACGAAACCGTAGCGCAGGCGGGCCATATTGCCCGGATAGAGGCGGTGGTAGCCCTTGACCGGCTCTTCCATGAAGTCCTCGCGCTCGATCCACAGCTCCCGGCTAAAGGGCATGGCCCGCTTGCCCAGCTCGGGCTTGAGCGGGTGGTTGGGGGCGTGGCACTCCTCGCTCTGGCCTTCCGGGTAGTTGGTGATGATGAGCTTCAACGGGTCGAGCACGGCGATGCGACGCTCGGCGGATTCGTTGAGGGTCTCGCGCATGCACTCTTCGAGCACCGAATAGTCGATCAGGGAGTCGGACTTGGTCACGCCGATCCGCTCCATCAGCAGACGGAAGCCTTCGGCCGTGTAGCCACGCCGGCGGGCGCCCACCAGAGTGGGCAGGCGCGGGTCGTCCCAACCCTCGACGTGCTTCTCCTCCACCAGCTGGATCAGCTTGCGCTTGGACAGCACCACGTAGGTCAGGTTGAGGCGCGAGAACTCGTACTGGTGGGGCAGGGGGCGCAGCAGCAGGCCGGCGTCAGCCAGGCGTTCCAGCAGCCAGTCGTAGAAGGGGCGCTGGTCCTCGAACTCCAGGGTGCAGATGGAGTGGGTGATGTTCTCCAGCGCATCCTCGATCGGGTGGGCGAAGGTGTACATGGGGTACACGCAGAACTTGTCGCCAGTGCGGTGGTGAGTGGCGTGGCGGATACGGAAGATGGCCGGGTCGCGCAGGTTGATGTTGGGCGAGGCCATATCGATCTTGGCACGCAGGATGTGGGCGCCGTCGGCGAATTCCCCGGCCTGCATGCGGCGGAACAGGTCCTGGTTTTCGGCCACGCTGCGGTTGCGGTAGGGGCTGTCCTTGCCCGGCTGGGTCAGGGTGCCCCGGTTGGCGCGCATTTCCTCGGCGGACTGGCTATCCACGTAGGCGTGACCGGTTTCGATCAGGGATTCGGCGAACTGCACCATCCAGTCGAAGTAGTCGGAGGCGTGGTAGAGGTTGTCCTCTACCCCGTCCTGCCAATGGAAGCCGAGCCACTTCACCGCGTCGATGATCGAATCGACGTACTCCTGCTCTTCCTTTTCCGGGTTGGTGTCGTCGAAGCGCAGGTGGCAGCGGCCACCGAACTGCTCAGCCAGGCCGAAGTTCAGGCAGATCGACTTGGCGTGACCGAAGTGCAGGTAGCCGTTCGGTTCCGGCGGAAAGCGGGTGCGGATCTTGGCCGCATCCAGGGGGGCTTCCGCCTGGACGGCGGCCGGGCCGGGGCGCCCGGCCCAGCGGCGGCTGGCATGCTTGCCGGCGGCCAAGTCGGCTTCGACGATGTTACGGATGAAGTTGGCGGCGGGGACGTGCTCGTTCTTACGGTCGGTCATGGCGCGGGCGTGAAAGCGGATGAGGGGCGGCGGCGGGCGGAACCTGGCGGCCCAAGCCCCGGAGTGCGCGTCGCCCCGGGAAGGCGGCGGATCAAACGGAAGATCCGTCGGCTGCGTGTCCCGGAGCGTGCGAAAACCCCGATTTTATCAGCCCGGCGCGCTCACCGGGGGGAGCGGGGCGAGCCGATTCCACCTCGGGCCACCAGCACGATGCCCAGGGCGATGGGCAACACCCCGAGCAGATCGCTGCTGTAGAGCGGCTCGCCAAGCAAGGCCACTGCAAACAGGGTGCCGAAGAAGGGGTTGAGAAAGTGGAAGCTGCTGGCGCTGCCGGCCTGGCCGTGGCGCAGCATCCAGAACATCAGCAGGGTGGTGCCGAGGGACGCCACCCCGGCGCTGTAGCCCAGGCTCAGCCACAACCCCCAGGCGTTTTCGAAGCGCAACCCTTCCCAGCCCCAGGCGGGCAGGAGCAGCACCAGACCGCTGCACAACATCTGCAGGGTCACTGCCACCAGCATGTCCTGGCTCCCCGCCACCCGCTTGGTCAGGACGGTGCCCAGGGCCAGTGCCAGGGTTCCGGCCAGAATGGCGGCGAGGGACAACGGATCGAGGTGGTCTACCGCTAAGCGGTGCTGGGTGATCCAGATCACGCCAGCCAGCCCCAGGCCGACACCGAGGAGCTTGGCTGGTGTCAACCGTTCGCCGGCGATCAGGGCCGCCAGCAGCAAGGTGAGCAACGGGCAGGTGCTGACCAGGATCGAGGTGAGTGCCGCCGGCGTAGCCTGCATGCCCCAGTAGGCCAGGCCCAGGTACACCGCGTTGTAGAGCACCCCTGCCACCAGGGTGCGGCCCGGCAGGGTCATGCCGCGCAGGCTGCGGCCCTGGAGGGCGCACACGCCGGCGAGTAGCAGCCCGGCGGCTAAAAAGCGCATGGCCAGGATGGTCAGGGGGCCGGCGTAATAGAGGCCGACCTTGCCGGCGACGAAGGCCGAGCTCCAGATGACACTGAAGGCGATGCCGGCGGCAACCAGAGCGGTGCGGCTCGGGGTGGTGGCGAGAGGGGCGGAATCGCCGTCTCCTGCAAGGGGACGGGACAGGGTAGTGGATGCGCTGGACATGGGGGGGCTCCAAAAGATGCGGTTTGGACAACACCCCGTCACCCTAGCGGTTGCTGCAAAATTTGATAAATTGATAATTGTCTTTCCAATATTTTGGAATTAAATGATGCCTCGTCACCTCGATATGGATCTGCTGCGCGCCCTGGTCGCCACTGCGGACGCCGCCAGTTTTTCCCTGGCCGCCAGCCGCCTGGGGCGAACTCAATCGGCGGTGAGCCTGCAGATCAAGCGTCTCGAAGAATTGGTGGGCCACCCCCTGCTGGTACGTTCCCAGGGCCGCCTCGACGGGCCGACCGCCGAGGGGCTGCTGCTGCTCGACTACGCCCGGCGCATCCTGCGTCTCAACGACGAGGCGGTGGGCTGCTTCAGCGAGCCGGAGCTGGCCGGCAGCCTACGCGTCGGCCTGGCCGAAGAGATCATGGAGCGGGATCTGGGCGTGGTGGTGGATGACTTCCACCAGGCCTACCCCCGGGTCCGCCTGGCCCTGGAATGCGACCTGTCGGCGCGCCTGGCCGCCCGGGTTCAGTCCGGCGAGCTGGACGTGGCTCTGATCAAGCGCGTCGGCAGCCAGCCCACCGCCGAGGGGCGGCCCCTATGGCGTGAGCCCATGGTGTGGGTGACCGGCGAGCGGGGCGGCGCCGCGGACGAACGCCCCCTGCCCCTGGCCCTGTTTCAGGAAAGCTGCATCTTCCGTGTGGTCGCCCAGGCGGCCCTCGGCCAGGCGGGTATTCCCTGGCGCCAGGCTTTTTCCGGCCATAGCCACACCGGCCTGCGCCAGGCCGTGGCCGCCGGGTTGGCAGTATCGCCCCTGCCGCTCAGCTTGATTGGCCCGGGGCTGGTGCGGGTGCGCGAGGGTCTGCCGGCCCTGCCCGACGTCGAATGGGTGGTGCTCTATGCCCCCAACGGTGAGTGGCCGGCGGCCACCCGGCTGGTGGAGATGTTCGAGGCCCGGCTCTGGCAGGGGCGGGGCGCGCAGCCGGCAGCGGTGGCCGCGCCGCGCCGCGAGGCCCTGCCGGCCTGAGGGGCGGGGGCTTCTTCCGTACAATGCCGACCGAGATTATTCCAACCTTCCTCGACTTTCATTCCCGGGACATCGACATGAACAACGGTTTGAGCTTCGCCGCTATCGGCGGCGGTGCGGCCCTGGGGGCCTGGCTGCGCTGGGGGCTGGGCATGGCGCTGAATCCGCTGCTGCCAGCCCTGCCGCTAGGCACCCTGGCCGCCAACCTGATCGGCGGTTACCTGATCGGCCTGGCGGTGGCGGTGTTCCACTTCAACAGCGGCCTGCCCACTGAACTCAAACTGTTCGTCATCACCGGCTTTCTCGGCGGCCTGACCACGTTCTCGACCTTTTCCGCCGAGGTGGTGGAGCGCCTGCTGTCCGGTCAGCCCGGGCTGGCCCTGGCGCTGGGCAGCGTGCATCTGGTGGGGTCGCTCACCGCCACCTGGTTGGGGTTGGCCACCCTGGGGGCGACCCGCATCTGGGGGTGACCCGCATCTGGGGGTGAGCGGGGCGGCGCCGGCTCAGGTCAGACGGTAGTTGCCGTCCGGCTGCAGGGCCGGGGGCAGGTCGGCGGAAGGCACCCCCACGGTTTCCAGCACGGTGCGCTCGATGGTGCGCGCCAGTGCATCCAGGGCCAGGTCGTTGGGTTCCCGGCCGAAGGGGTCTTCCAGTTCGCCGGCGATGGCCTCCAGGGCCATAAAGGTGTAGGCGACGAATACTGCCATCAGGGGCGTCAGATAGCCGATGCTGTCCACCAGGCCAAACGGCAGCAAGGCCGCGTAGCCATACACGGTGCGGTGCAGCAGCACGTTGTAGGCGTAGGGGATCGGCGTGTTGGCGATGCGCTCGCAGCCGGTGATGACCTCGGCAATGCTGTCCAGGTTGGCATCCATGTTGGCGGCCAAAATGTCCGGCAACTGGCCCTCGCGGCGCCGCTCCTGCACCCAGCGGGCCAACTCCGTGAGCAGCGCCACTGGCACGAACTGTGCAGCCGCGCAGCGGGCTGCCAGGTCGGCGGGCAGCAGGCGCGCCAAGTCGTCATGGACCGGATCGCCGCGCAACTGATGCTTGAGGCTGTGGGCCAGGGCGATCAGCAGGGCGGCGAAATGGCGCACCCGCGGGTCGTCGTCGGGCAAGGCGACGAGAGTGGCGGCCTGGCGGCTAAGGGCCCGGGTGGCGATCACCAACTGGCCCCACAGCCGGCGCCCTTCCCAGAAGCGGTCGTAGCTGACGTTGTTGCGAAAGCCGAGAAAGATCGCCAGGGCGATGCCCACCAGGCTGAACGGGGCGGGGTTGAGGCGTACCCCGAAGTCGCGGAACCACAGATGCCCGGCCAGGGCCACCAGCGAGATCGCCAGGATGCCCAGCAGCCGGGGCATGACCAGGCCGAGCACCGAGCCGCGCCAGACGAAGAGCATGCGGAACCAGTGGACTTTGGGGCGGACGATCATGGCGGCGGGTTGTGAAGGGCTTCTTTCGGCTGAAGTGATGATCCTGCCCGGTCGACCCGGAGCCGGCAAGCCGCAAAAGTAGCGAGGGTGCGCCCTGCCAGAAGGGGCGCAGAGGGGCCTGGAGCGTGCCCGGAGCCTCCGATGCGTGACCGCAATCCACCACTCAGTAGAAGAAAATGCCGCTCCGTTGCGTCTGTACAGGGAAATTCCGACGCCGCCAGCGGCCCAGGAACTTGTCGTGTCGGCCGCGCACTGACTTGGCCGGCAGGCGACGGATCAGACGCGGTAGTGGGGCGAGTAGCGGTCGCCTTGTCGCTGCGGGGCTGCTGGGCTGGGCTACGGCCCTCGGGTAAGATGCGGGTTCTTTGCGGGGGCTGCGATTCCCCCTTTGCATTCAAGCGGCTAGGTGTTGGGTTGCGACAGGCGCGCCCCGCACATGCATTGCTCCCCTGGCTGTCGCTGCGCGATGCCCTCCGGCCCGTTGCGGGCCCTTTATGTTTTGTACCCCGGCGGGCCTTCTGCCCCCGGTTGGATCAGCACCGATGAAGGTTACCAATCCCCGCGCCGGCACCCGCCCGGCGCCGGGCGCTGGCGCGCCCGCCACTGCATTTGCCGACTGCCTGGCTGCCGACCGGCCCAAGCTGCGCGCCCTGTCGCGCGAGATGAAGCAGAACGGCCCCCGGGCGGCCAAGGCCCGGGCCGATTTCGACGCCCTGCTGGAGCGCTCCAAGTCTATCGTCGCCGCCCGGCGCAAGCGCCTGCCCACGCCCACCTTCGACGAGGCCCTGCCGGTCAATGCCCGGCGCGACGAGATCGCCAAGTTGATCCGCGACCACCAGGTGGTGATCGTCTGCGGCGAGACCGGTTCGGGTAAGACCACCCAGCTGCCCAAGATCTGCATCGAGCAGGGCCGTGGCGTGTTCGGCCTGATTGGCCACACCCAGCCGCGCCGCCTGGCGGCCCGCTCGGTGGCCTCGCGCCTGGCCCAGGAACTGAACACCCAGGTGGGCATGGGGGTGGGGGTGAAGATCCGCTTCCACGACCGCTCGGTGCCCGAGTCGGTGGTCAAGTTGATGACCGACGGCATCCTGCTGGCCGAGACCCAGGGCGACCCCTACCTCAACGCCTACGACACGATCATCATCGACGAGGCTCACGAGCGCAGCCTGAACATCGACTTCCTGCTTGGCTACCTGAAGCAGATCCTGGCCAAGCGGCCGGACCTGAAGGTGATCGTCACCTCGGCCACCATCGACGCCGAGCGCTTCGCCGCGCACTTCGCCACGGACGGCAAGCCGGCGCCGGTGATCGAGGTGTCCGGCCGCCTCTACCCGGTGGAAATCCGCTACCGGCCGATCCAATCCGCCGATGTGGCACCCGCTACCACCGGCGCGCCCCGCAACGACCGGGAAAAAGCCCAGCAGGCCCGGGACGAGGAGCGCGACCTGTACGACGCCATCGTCGATGGCGTGGACGAGCTGTGCCGGGTCGGCCCCGGTGACGTGCTGGTCTTTTTGCCCGGCGAGCGGGAAATCCGCGACGCCGCCGAAGCTCTGCGCAAGCACCACTTCGCCGGGCCGCAACCGGAAATCCTGCCGCTGTTCTCGCGCCTCTCGGCCCAGGAGCAGGACCGGGTGTTCAAGACCGGCGGGCCGCGCCGCGTCGTGCTCGCCACCAACGTGGCGGAAACGTCGCTCACCGTGCCGGGCATCCGCTACGTGGTGGATACGGGTCTGGCCCGGGTCAAGCGCTACTCCTACCGCAACAAGGTGGAGCAGTTGCAGGTGGAAAAGATCGCCCAGGCCTCGGCCAACCAGCGTTCCGGCCGTTGCGGCCGGGTGGCGGCGGGGGTGTGCATCCGCCTCTACGACGAGGCCGACTTCAAGGCCCGCCCGGCCTTCCCCGACCCGGAAATCCTGCGCTCGTCCCTGGCCGGGGTGATCCTGCGCATGAAGGGCTTGAAGCTTTCCGACGTGGAGGACTTCCCCTTCCTCTCGCCGCCGCCGGCCAAGGCCATCAACGACGGCTACGCCCTGCTGCAGGAGCTGGGGGCCCTGGACGACGACAAGCGCCTCACCGGCATCGGCCACGGCCTGGCCAAGCTGCCCCTGGACCCGCGCATCGCCCGCATGATCGTGGCCGGCCGGGACAACGGCTGCCTGCGCGAGCTGTTGGTGATCGCTGCCGCCCTGTCGGTGCAGGACCCTCGGGACCGGCCCCAGGACAAGCTCCAGGCCGCCGACGAGCGCCACCGCCGCATCATGTTCAAGACCGGCGACGATAAACAGGAGTCTTCCGAATTCCTCGCCTGGCTGTCCCTGTGGCAGTGGTACCAGGAGCAGGCCAAGCACCTTTCCCACCGCAAGCTGGCCCAGGCCTGCCAGGACCACTTCCTCTCGCCGCTGCGCATGCGCGAGTGGCGCGAGGTGCACAGCCAACTGCACGCCCTGGTGGGGGAGGCGGGCTGGAAGGAGAACGACATCCCCGGCGCCTACGCCGCCATCCACAAGGCCCTGCTCTCCGGCCTGCTCGGCAACATCGGCTGCAAGGCCGAGGACGCCGAGAAAGGCGGCCACTACCTGGGCGCCCGGGGCATCAAGTTCCTCATCCACCCCGGCTCGGCCCTGCAGAAGAAGGCCGGGCGCTGGATCATGGCCGCCGAGCTGACCGAGACCACCAAGCTCTATGCCCGCTGCGTGGCCAAGATCGAGCCGGAGTGGCTGGAGGAGGTGGGTGCCCACCTGATCCGGCGCAGCCAGTTCGAGCCCCATTGGGAAAAGAAGCCGATGCAGGTGGTGGCCTTCGAGCGGGCCACCCTGTACGGGGTGGTGGTCAATCCGCGCAAGCGCATCCACTACGGCCCCCTGGACCCCAAGGCAGCCCGGGAGATCTTCATCCGCGACGGCCTGGTGGCCGGCGAGATCGATGAGGCCTACGTCCGCCGCTGGCCCTTCTACCAGCACAACCGCAAGCTGATCGCCGAGATCGAGACCCTGGAGCACAAGCAGCGCCGCCAGGACGTGCTGGTGGACGATGAGCTGATCTTCGCCTTCTACGACCACCTGATCCCCGCGGGCATCTACAACGGCGCCGGCTTCGACGCCTGGCGCAAGGAGGCCGAGGCCGCCGACCCCAAGGTGCTGTTCCTGAAGAAGGACGACTTGATGCGCCACGAGGCGGCCGGGGTGACCACCGACGCCTTCCCGCCCACGGTCAAGATCGGCGGCATCGAGTACAAGCTCGCCTACCACTTCGAACCGGGTAACCCCCGGGATGGGGTGACCCTGACCCTACCCCTGGCCCAGCTCAATGCCATTTCCGCCACCCGGGGCGAGTGGCTGGTGCCCGGTCTGCTCAAGGACAAGGTGGTGCAGCTGGTGAAAACCCTGCCCCAGAAGATCCGCGCCAAGCTGGTGCCGGTGCCGGACTTCGCCGACGAGTTCGTCGCCGCCTGCGGTGCGGACGAGAAGAAGCTCAACTTCGGCCTGCTGCCGGCCCTGATCGACTTCATCCACGCCACCCGCGGGCTCAACGCCCGGGGCTGGGTGGTGACCCCGGACGCCTTCCGCCCCGACACCCTGCCGCCCCACCTGGCCATGAACTACAAGCTGGTGGACGAGCACGGCCGCCAGCTGGCCATGAGCCGCAGCCTCACCGAGCTGCGCGCCGAGTGGGGCCGGGAGGCCAAGCAGGAGTTCTCCAACCTGCACGAGGCGCCCTCCGAATACACCGGGCTCACCGACTGGACCTTCGGCGAGCTGCCGGAGCTGCTCGAAGTGCGCGCCGGCGGCCAGACCGTGGTCGGCTACCCGGGGCTCAAGGACGAGGGCGAAACGGTGTCGCTCGCCGTGTTCGACTCGCCGGAAGAGGCCGCCACGGTGCACCGCCAGGGCCTGCGTCGGCTGTTCCAGCTGCAATTCAAGGAGCAGGTGAAGTACTTCGAGAAGAACATCCCGGGCCTGACCCAGATGGCCATGCAGTACATGGCCCTGGGCAGCCAGGAGGAGCTGCGCGACCAGATCATCGCCGTCACCTTCGAGCGCGCCTGCCTGCCCGCCGGCGACCCGCTGCCCGCTTCCGAGGCCGAGTTCCGCGCCCGCTGCGCCGAGGCCAAGAGCCGCCTCGGCCTGCTGCTCCAGGAAGTGGCCCGACTGGCCGGCCAGGTGCTCAGCGAGTGGCAGACCCTGGCCAAGAAGCTGCCCGGCTTCAAGGCCTTCCCGGCGGTGGTGGCGGACATCGAGGCCCAGGTGAAGCGGCTGATGGGCAAGCGCTTCGTGGCGGACACCCCCTTCGAGCGCCTGCAGCACTTCCCCCGCTACCTCAAGGCCGCCCAGCTGCGCCTGGACAAGCTCAAGGCCGACCCGGCCCGGGACGCCCGCAACCTGGCGGACTACGCGCCGTTGTGGACCAACTACGAGCGCCGCGCCCTGCAACTGGCCAAGCAGGGGGTTGCCGACCCGCAACTGGTGCAGTTCCGCTGGCTGCTCGAAGAGTTGCGGGTGAACCTGTTCGCCCAGGAACTGCGCACCCCGGTGCCGGTGTCGGTGAAACGGTTACAGAAGCAGTGGGAGGGAATCCAGTATGGTTGAGGGTATGGAACCGATCGTTGCTTCGAAGCGCATGACCGCGCTACCTGCTGCCTGGAACGCCGCGCCAGTGCTTGTTCTCCGCGATGCCTGCCTGGAGATCCGCGCCAGTCGCGGAGTTTCACGGTGTATGCCTGGAGATGCCCGACTGGCGCGGGGTTTGGCCATGGCATCGTCCCTCCCTTTCGCCAAGGAGTCCGCCCATGGCTGACGTTCTGCTCGCCCTGGCGCGCAGCTTCGCCTCCCTGTCCCGGGGCGGCGTGTGGGCCGCCATCCTCGGTCCAGCGATCCTGGCGCTGCTGATCTGGATCGTCCTGGCCTTCGCCTTTCTCGGCGTGGTGATCGACTGGCTGGCGCTCCAGCCGCCCCTGTCCTGGCTCTCCGGCTGGGGCGTGGCCTGGCTGGCCCACCTGCTGGCGGCCATTGGCGGCTGGGTGGTGATCCTGGCCGCGGCCTATCTGACCGCCGTGGTCATCGCCGCCACGGTCATCCTGCCCCTGCTGCTGCGCCTGCTGGCGCGCAGCGACTACCGGGACGTGGCGCCCCTGGGGCGCGACAGCTTTATCGCTTCCACGGTCAACAGCCTGGTGGCGGTGGCCGGCTACCTGGGCGGCTGGCTGGTGACCCTGCCCCTGTGGCTGATCCCGGGCGCCGCCCTGATCCTGCCGATCATGCTGCTGGCCTGGCTCAACCGCCGCACCTTCGCCTTCGACGCCCTGGCGGCCCACGCCACCCCGGCCGAATGGCAGGAGATCAAGCGCCGCCATGGCGGCAGCTTCTACCTGCTCGGCCTGATCCTGGCTTTTGCCGCCCATGTGCCGCTGCTCGGCCTGTTCGTGCCCTCGTTTACCGCCCTGGCCTACGTCCATCTCGGCCTGGAAGTGTTGCGCCGCCTGCGTCGCGGCGCGGTGATGGAGGGCGAGGTGGTGAACGTGACCATCGAGGGCAGCGGTGGTCCAGACGGTCCGGACGGCAAGGTCCGGGTCATTCAAGGAGAATTGTTGTGAGCGACGTTGTTACCACGCCTGGCGCTGGGGATGTTCCGGCACCGTCCCGGACCATCGGCGCCTTCATCATCGGCGACGAGATCCTGTCCGGCAAACGCCAGGACAAGCACTTTGCCAAGCTGACCGAGCTCCTCGCCGCCCGGGGGCTGCGCCTGTCCTGGGTGCAGTACCTGGGGGACGACCGGGCGCGCCTCACCGAAGCCTTCCGGCGCAGCCTGGCCTCCGGCGACCTGGTCTTTTCCTGCGGCGGCATCGGCAACACCCCGGACGATCATACCCGCCAGGCGGTGGCCGCCGCCCTGGGCGTGCCCCTGGAACTGCATCCCGAGGCCGAGGCCCTGATCCGCGGCCGCTTCGGCGCCGAGGCGACGGAAAAGCGCCTGCTGCTCGGCACCTTCCCGGCCGGCACGGGCATCATCCCCAACCCGGTGAACCAGATTCCCGGCTTCTTCGTGCGCGACCACTATTTCGTGCCCGGCTTTCCCCAGATGGCCTGGCCGATGATCGAGTGGGCCCTGGACTCCCGCCACCGCGACCTGCACCGCCCCGTGGAACTGGTGGACCGGGCCCTGCTACTGACCGGCCCCGGCGCCTACGAGAGCAACCTGCTGGAGCTGATGGAACGCATCGTCGCCGCCTACCCGGACCTGCGCCTGTTCTCGTTGCCGTCCATGGCCGAAAACGGCGAGCGGCGCCACCTGGAGCTGGGCGTCGAAGGCCTGGCGCCCCGGGTGGCGGCGGCCATGGACGAAATCCTGGCCGAGGTGAAGGCGCGCAACATCGCCTGGACCTGGCGGCCCTGATGCGGCGCTAAGGCCGTGCGCGGAGCCGCCTGGTCGGCACCGCGGTGGCGGGCGGTGGCGTAAACGCAAAAAGCCCCGGGAAGTCCCGGGGCTTTTTGTTTTGCGTTGATTCTTCTTATTTTTTCGCGGCGCTGGCCTTGGTGGCGCTGCTCACGGCCTTGCTGGTGGCGGTGGATGCGGCCTTGACGTTGGCGTCGGCGATGTCGGCGAACTGCTTGGCGGCCTTGGTCATGTTGTCGAACACCTGGGTGGAGGCCGACAGGATGGACTTCAGTGCCGCTTCGACCACGTCACCGCCTGGGGCGCTGGCGGTGCTCTTCTCGATGGCCGCGGAAGCGTTCTTCGACAGGTGGTTATAGTGGGACTCGACCACGTGGGTGGCGTCCTTCTGCAATTCGGTGACCAGCTCGTAGAGCTTGCGGTAGTAGTTGGTCAGCAGCTCCAGGTTGGGCTGGGCCAAGGTGGTCTGCAGACGGGCGGCTTCCTGCACGTCCTTGGCGGCGAGCAGGGTGCTGCTCTGGGCCACCGAGGCGTTCAGCAATTCGCGGGCGGTTTCGATATTCAGCGCGGACAGGCGCTCGATGCTGTCGAAGGTGGAACGGGTCAGCTCGAGGAGAACCTCGGCGTTGACCTTCTGGGCAGCCTTCAGTTGTTCAAGATTTTGTTGCGTCGACATAGTGCAAACCCTCCAGGTAGATGGGACAGAATGTAATCGTCCAAGAGCGGTTGGCGTGGGGGCGCCTGTTTTTATTGTCGCTAGTTATCGTGTGATGCTTTTGTCGTAGCGTTGAATCATTGTAGCAAGCGGCTTTGGCTGTAGCCGATAAAAAAATCCCCCGGCGAACCGGGGGATTTCAGCGCGCCGTTAGGCGGCTTTTTTCTTGCCGGCAGCGCCGACCGCCTTGACGGTGGCGTTGGTGGCGGCAGCCACGTTGGCTTCGGCGATCTCGGCCACTTGCTTGGCAGCCTTGTTCACGCTGTCGAAAGCGGAGTTGGCAGCGGCGATGGCGGACTTGACGGCGGCCACGGCCACGTCGGAACCGGCCGGGGCGTTCTTGGACACTTTGTCCAGCACGCCGCCGATGGCCTTGTTGAACTCGGTCAGCTGGGCTTCGAAGACCTTGGACACTTCTTCCTGGGTCTGGGCGCTGATTTCATAGACGCTGCGGGAGTAGGCCACGGCCTTTTCCACGTTGGGCTGCGCCAGGGCGGCTTGCAGGGAAACCAGCTCCTGCACGTCCTTGGCACCCAGCAGGGTCTTGGTGCTGGACACGCTGTCCTCGATCAGGGCGCGGGCAGTGTGCAGGTTCAGGGCGGCAACGCGCTCGGCGGAAGCCAGGGCGGTGTTGGCGATGGTCAGCAGGGCGTCCACGGTGACCTTGTTGGCAGCGGCGAATTGCTCGGGGGTGGCGAACATGTACATCTCCTTCGGAAGTTAAGCTCGTTCAACATCCTTCGGGGGAAGACCGTTGCCAGCGTTATCTCGAGGCCCCGGTCCGGAGTCCCGAGGGACTCTCGAATCTGTGCGGTCTGCTTCCGGAGTGACCCGGGTAGAAGTGTTGCACCGCAGCATGTTTCCCATTATAGGGAGACTGGTTGCGATGTCAACACCTTTTTGTTGCGGTGCACAAACTTATTAAACGCCTTAAAAACAGAAGGTTGTCTTGCTGTAATTACAAGACTTGCGCGTTGCCGCAGGGGTCAGCGGTCGGTGTTGACCGTCGGCGCCGATTTCAGCGGCAGACCATCGCCCTTGGTTGTTCCCGTCGGCGCGGCGGTGTCGGCGCCCTTGCCCTTGGGCTGGAGGATGGCCCGTACCCGGCCGGCGGGGGCGGCCCCCGGGGCCGTGCCGCTGGCGGTGGGCTTGGCGCCCGGCGCCGACGCCACCAGGTATTGCTCGGTCAGGGCGTCGTAGCGGATGTAGGGGCCGCGCACCTCGTCCTGGCCGGACTTGACCCAGGCGCGGATGAACAGTTCTGTGGTGTCGGTCTTGGCGTCGTGATCGATGCGCTCGGCCTCGCCGTCGATCCACTCGTCCTTGCCTTCGCGCTTTTGCCGGAACTTGGCCAGCTTGCCGTTGAGGCCGTAGGCGACCCCCTTCTGGAAACCGCTTTCATCCTGGGTCACCACCACCCGGTCGGCGAGCAGGCTCATGGTGCCCTGCACCAGCCGGACGTTGCCTTCGAAGGTGTAGACCTTGCGCGCATCGTCGGCGCTGACCCGGTCGGCTTCGAGGTTGACCGGTTTTTCCTTGTCGGCCTTCTCGGCGCGGGCCGGTGCCGTGGCCATCAGCATGTGCAGGGCCAGCGCCAAGGAAAGGAGGAGGACGGGGCGGCTGGAGTGGAAGGTGGCGGTCATTTTTTGTGGCGGCTTTCGAACTGGCCGGAAACGCGGGAGTGAAGGTTGGCCTGCATGGCGGCGCTGTCCATGTCGAAGCCGGTGCCGTTGAGTTGGGAGGCGCCCTGGACGAAACGCACCGGGCTCTTGGTGCTGGCCTTCTCGTCGTCGGGCAGGACCAGCAGATCGGGGGCGAAGGCTTCCATGGGCGGATTGCCCTTGGTGCCGTCACGGACCAGGTGCACGTTGCCCGTCAGCTGGACTTCGCTGCCGTCGCTATTGACGTGGCCCATGTCGGAGGTCACCAGGGTGCGGGGCTTGCCCGGCACCAGGGTGGTCAAGCGTGGCCGGGTCACGTCGGTGGTGTCGTCATCCGGGTAATGCAGCATCTTGTCGGCGACGAGCACGTGGTGCGGCTCGCCCTGGGGGGACAGCTTGGTCAGGGTGAAGCGTTCGATGCGGTAATCCGGGTCGTGGCGGAATTTGCCACTGCGGTCCGGTTCGGGCAACTGGGTGGTCTGGGACAGCCATAGGGTCAGGCCGGCCAGCGCCGCCATCACGCCGATGGGGAAGAGCCCGGGGCCGAACGAGGGCTTCATCGCGGAGCAGCGTCCGGAAAGGTCACCAGGTACGGCGCCAGGGCGGCGTCGAGACGGCCTTGGGCGGTGAGCAGGTGGTCGCAGACTTCGCGCACGGCTCCTTCGCCGCCTTTTAGCTGGGTGACCAGGCTGGCGTATTGCTTGACCACGGCGTGGCCATTGGCCGGGGCGGCGGAAAAACCGCAGGCACGCATCACCGGCAGGTCCACCACATCGTCACCCATGTAGCCGGCCTGGGCGAAGGACAGGCCGAGGCGGCGCAGCAGATCGGCCATCACCGCATGCTTGTCGTGCACGCCCTGGAACAGCAGGTCGATGCCCAGGTTGTGGGCGCGGTGGGTGACGCAGTTGGAACGCCGGCCGGTGATGATGGCCAATTGCACGCCGGCGCCGGCCAGCATCTTCAGTCCTTGGCCGTCCAGGGTGTGGAAGGCCTTGACCTCGCTGCCGTCGTCGGTGAAGTAGAGGCGGCCGTCGGTCATGACGCCATCGACGTCAAAGGCCATCAATTTGAGGGTGGGTGCGGACATGGCGAAAACGGAGTCGGGTCAAATGACCTTGGCGCGGAACAGGTCGTGCATGTTCAGTGCGCCGAGGAGCTGGCCGGCGGGGTCGGTGACGATCAGCTGGTTGATGTGGTGCCGTTCCATCATCTCGACGGCTTCCACGGCCAGCTTTTCCGGCCCGATGGTGCGAGGCGTGCGGGTCATCACATCGGCGATGGCCACCGTGTTGAAATCGAGCTTCTTTTCGAAGGTGCGGCGCAGGTCGCCGTCGGTGAAGATGCCCAGGACGCGGTGCGCCGCATCGACCACCGCCGTCATGCCCAGGCCGCCACGGGAAGTGGCCAGTACCGCGTCGGCCAGGCTGGCATCGGGACCGATGGTCGGCACGGCCTCCTGCGGGCGCATCACGTCACGGACGTGGGTGAGCAGGCGCCGGCCCAGGGTACCGCCGGGGTGGGAGCGGGCGAAGTCGTCCGGGCCGAAACCCCGGGCGTCGAGCACGGCCACGGCCAGGGCATCGCCCAGGGCCAGGGCGGCGGTGGTACTGGCGGTGGGGGCCAGCCCCAGAGGGCAGGCTTCCTGCGCGACCGCTGCATCCAGGTGCACATCAGCCTGGCGCCCCAGGGACGAGGCCGGGTTGCCGGTCATGGCGATCAGCTTGGCGCCCTGGCGCTTGAGGATGGGGACGATGCGCACCAGTTCCTCGGACTCGCCGGAATTGGATAAGGCGACCACCACGTCCTCGCCGGTGATCATGCCCAGATCGCCGTGACTGGCTTCGGCAGGATGGACGAAGTAGGCCGGGGTACCGGTGCTGGCGAAGGTGGCGGCGATCTTGCGGCCGATGTGGCCGGACTTGCCCATGCCCGAGACGATCAGGCGACCCTTGCAGGCGAGCACCAGATCCACGGCGGCGAGAAAATCGGCGCCGATGCGCCCGATTAGCGCCGCGACCGCGTCGGCCTCGATGCGCAGAACCTGGCGGGCCAGTTCGAGCGCTTGGGGAGTTGCCTTGGCAACGGGAGGCAATGCGGAGGTCATTGGGTCGGTCGGGGTGCTGCGGTTATGATTCGGTCAAGTATACCACTCCCCCCGTCGGGCCTTGTTCGGACTGGGGTTCTGGGTGGTTGGCCGTACCTTGCCCTCACTGCGTCCTCGCCATGAACCTGCTGACCGTCACCATCTTCCTGCTCGCCGCCAGCGTGGTCGCCGTGGCCCTGTTTCGTCGCTTCCAGTTGCCGCCGGTACTTGGCTACCTGGTGGTGGGTACCCTGGTCGGCCCCCACGCCTTTGGCCTGTTGCGCGACGTGGCCAGCGTGCAGCACCTGGCCGAGTTCGGTGTGGTGTTTCTGATGTTCTCGATCGGCCTGGAGTTTTCCCTACCCAAGCTCCACGCCATGCGCCAGGTGGTGTTTGGCCTGGGCTCGGCCCAGGTGCTGGGGGTGATGGCGGTGGTACTGCTGATTTCCCTGGCTGCCGGGTTGCCCTGGCAGGCCGGGGTGGCTCTGGGCGGCATCATCGCCATGTCGTCTACCGCGGTGCTGTCCAAACTCCTGACAGAGCGGCTTGAACTGGACTCCCCCCATGGCCGGCAGGTGATCGGCGTACTGCTCTTCCAGGATCTGGCGGTGGTGCCCCTGCTGATCCTTATTCCCGCCTTTGCCGAGCCGGCCGGGGAGATGTTGCGCACCCTGGGGCTGGCCGCCCTCAAGGCGGTATTCGTGCTCGCCCTGGTCCTGTACCTGGGGCAAAAGCTGATGCGCCGCCTGTTCTACGTGGTGGCGCGGCGCCAGTCGGCCGAATTGTTCGTGCTCAACGTGCTGCTGGTCACCCTGGGCTTGGCCCACGTCACCGAGATGGCGGGGCTGTCCCTAGCCCTGGGCGCCTTTGTCGCCGGCATGTTGATTTCCGAGACCGAATACCGCCATCAGGTGGAAGAGGACATCAAGCCCTTCCGCGATGTGCTGATGGGGTTGTTCTTTGTCTCGGTCGGGATGCTGCTCGACCCCCATACGATCTTCCAGCATTTCTTCTGGGTGGCCCTGGTTCTGGTCGGGGTGCTGCTTGGCAAGTTCGCCCTGGTGGCCGGCCTGGCACGCCTGATGGGCGCCTCGCCGGGCACCGCCCTGCGCAGCGGCTTGTGGCTCGCGGCCGGCGGGGAATTCGGCTTCGTGCTGATCGCCCTGACCAGCAACCAGCCCCTGGTGCCGATGGAAACCTTGCAGGTGGTGCTGGCGGCTCTGGTGTTGTCGATGCTGGCGGCGCCCCTGATCGTCCATTTTAGCGAGCGCATCGTGATGCGTCTGGCCGCCAGTGAATGGATGCTGCGTTCGATGCAGCTGACCCGTATCGCCGCCCAGACCATGGCCACCGACCGGCACGTCCTGATCTGCGGCTTCGGTCGCTCCGGTCAGCACCTGGCCCGTTTCCTCGCCCGGGAGGGGTTCTCCTACGTCGCCCTGGATCTGGACCCGGAGCACGTGCGCGAGGCGGTTAGTGCCGGTGAATCGGTGGTCTATGGCGACGCGACGCGCAAGGAAACCCTGGTGGCGGCCGGGGTGGCCCGGGCCCAGGTGCTGATCGTGACCTTCAACGACACGGCCTCGGCCGAGCGCATCCTGCACCATGTCCAGCAGCTGCGGCCGGACCTGCCGGTGGTGGTCCGTACCGCCGACGAGCGCGATCTGGAGCGCCTCTCCAAGGCCGGTGCCGCCGAGATCGTGCCGGACGTGATGGAGGCCACCCTGATGCTCGCCTCCCATGCCCTGGTGTTGCTCGGGGTGCCGCTCAACCGGGTGCTGCGCCGCCTGCGCGAAACCCGTAGCGAGCGCTACCGGCTGCTGCGTGGCTTCTTCCATGGTCTGACCGA
This sequence comes from Oryzomicrobium terrae, assembly GCF_008274805.1. NCBI lineage: Bacteria > Pseudomonadati > Pseudomonadota > Betaproteobacteria > Rhodocyclales > Rhodocyclaceae > Oryzomicrobium > Oryzomicrobium terrae. Next base: position 2,804,945 of record NZ_CP022579.1, on the reverse strand, counting down.
GCGGAGCGACGACAGCCCGGACACCCAGGCGCCCCGCCTGCACTCGGTGCTGCTCACCGATCAGGCCTACGGCGTGGGGCGCAGCATCGAGGAACTGGGCCTGGACGAAATGGGCATCGAGGTTAGCGCCGTACGCCGCCGCGGTATCACCGGGGTCGAACCCGATTCCGAGATGCGTTTCCAGTCCGGCGACGTGGTGGTCCTGCTCGGCGGGCAATACGAGGTCAGCGCGGCGGAAACCCGGTTGCTCCAGGGCTAGGGCAAAAGAAACGCCCGCCGCGAAAGACGTCGGCGGGCGCTGACAAGCCGGGGCCGATTAGAAGCCGGCGCAGACGATATAGGTGTTGCTATCGACAATCCCGCTGGTGCCGGTGGTGGCCACGGCGGTCAGTGCGGTGCCGCTGTAGGGGCCAGTGGCCACCCGGACCGTGCCGGTGGCCGTGTTGCCGTCATCCATGGTGATGTCGATCTGCTTGGCGAACTTGCCCTGGATGCCTTCGGAGCAGATGAAGTAGGAACCGGACATGCCGGTGATCGGCGCGCTGCTTTGTACTCCTAGGCGGCCCCCGTCGGCGTTGGTGGGGAGAACGTCTTTCGGGGCGGTGAAGTCGCTGCTGCCCGAGGCCAGGTTGGCCAGGCGCACGTGTTGCCAGAACGCGACGCTTTCGTCGCTGGCCGAGATCGAGTTGTATTGACCTTCGATGCGGCCGTTGCCGGTGGTGTTGCTGCTCTGGCTGCTCGGGTCGAGCAGGGTGACGCCGGCAGCCGTGGCGGCGCTGCCGAGATGGGCGGCCGCCTGGCGGTCGTCGCCGGGCAGGGCGCGGAATTTATCCTGGTAGCCATAAATGAAGACCGGGATGGTGCGGAAGTCGTTGACGAAGTTTTTCACCTTCGCGCTGTTGATCAGCTCCTGCCCCTTCAGCACCCCGCCGAGCAGCAAGCCGATGATGACCAGCACGATGGCGATTTCCACCAGCGTGAAGCCCCGTTGCTTTTTCATGTCATGGACTCCTATCGTTATCGATATGGGATGCGCTGAATCTCAGCACGGAGTGTGCCAGAGAAAATAGGGAATATTTGGCGCTTTTTATGGAAAAGCCCGGAGCGGCTCGCTAGCGTCAATTTTATTCAATTGGAATTAAGTGCGGAGTCGGGTGTGACGACTGCCCTGCGCCGTCTTACCCCGCCGCTCATCAAGCATTGCCTGGCGCTGCCAGCGGACGTGGGATTGATTCGCGCAGGGTAGGGTCACCGGCCAGGTGACCCGTCAGCCGGTAGACGACCGTCTCCCCCTTGCCCTTGAGACGAAGGATTTGAGGGGGCTGGAAAGCGAAGCGGTCCCGCAGCCGGCGGTAGGTGGTCTCGTCCACCTGGATCATGCCGGGCGTGCCTTCGCTGGTGATGCGGCTGGCGATATTGACCGTATCGCCCCACAGGTCGTAGATAAACTTTTTCTTGCCCACCACGCCGGCCACCACCGGGCCGGTGCCGATGCCGATGCGCACCTCCAGGCGGCGGCGGTTGACGTCGAAATTCTCGTGCAGCAAATCGCGCATGGCCAGCGCCAGGTTGGCTATAGCCGCGGTGTAGTCGATCTGCTCGCCATCTTCGTCATTGGCGCTGTTCAAGCCTCCCGCGGCCATATAGGCATCGCCGATGGTCTTGATCTTCTCCAGGCCGTACTGCTCGGCCAGCTCGTCGAAGGTGGAGAAGATTCGGTTGAGCATCGAGAACACCTGCTGGGGCGACAGCCCTTCCGCTACCTGGGTGAAATTGACGATGTCGACGAACATCACCGTGACGTCGGCAAAGCCGTCGGCAATGGTCTGATTGCTGTTTTTGAGCCGCTCGGCGATCGGGCCGGGCAGGATGTTGAGCAGCAGGCGCTCGGAACGGTCCTGCTCGGCCTGCAGCAGACGGTGGGCTTCTTCGAGGCGATGCTGGGTCTGCTCCTTTTCCACCGAGGCGTAGCGCAGCAGCAGAAAAACCAGGGTCGAGACCGTGGCGAAGTTGAGGGCGAAGAAGAACACGCTGGTTTTGATCGGCACGACGACCTGGCCGAGGGGCGCAGTATCGGCCAGGTAGTAATCGAAGAAACCCGAGAGAGCGGTGAGAAACAGGTACGCCGCAAACCAGGCCAGGGATTCCCGGTGCCCGACGAAGAGGATGGCGCCGATCGGGGCCAGCAAGCCCCACAGGCTGACGCCGGAAGCCGTGATGAAGGTGCCGATGCTCCACTGCACCACGAAGGGCACGAACAGGAACAGCCCCAGCTGCAGGGTGCGGAACAGGGGGAAGTTGCCGCTCTTCAGGTAATAGAACAGGTTGCCCGCCAGGAGCAGCTCGAAAACAAAGGGGATGGTGGCGGAAAACTGGGGGCCCAATTGCCAGTAGATGAGCAGCCACACCATCGACGCCACGCTCATCAGTCCGGTGGCTAACATCAGCAGCGATTTCTTCAGCCGCATCTCCTCCGCGTCCTGGGGGGAAATACCGGCGTTGCGCAGCGAGTGGAAGAAGCCGGGAGGGGCGGTCATGGCGATACGAAGCATTGGTTGGACATCAGGCTCCCATTATTGGTACGGAGTCACATCGGGTAAAGCGGGTTCGCGGGCTAAAACCGGTTGAAAGCTCCGTGCTATTCCTTTTGGTCGGCAAGCCTATCCCAATTGGCATAGATGGCAATTAGGAAGAAGCGGCTATGCAAAAAATAAACAAATTGCCATCCGTGAAAAAAATCACGGTTAAAGGGGGGGTTTAACGCTGCGTTGACGCAAAAAGTTCCCGATGGCTGAACGAGTTTGGGGTTCTTTGACGCTGCGTTAACGCTTGCTTCCTATTCTTTCGACCATCCGAGGCGGCGGGCTTGCCTCGGCAGCGTCATGACGTTTGCAACAGGTCTGGCGATATCGACCGGCCCACACTTCAGAACCTCATTCGGGAGCAATTCAATGCACCAACGCATCCAGCGGGCGCTCGCCGCCCAGCGGCGCGGCCAGGGCGGTTTCACTATGGTGGAACTGGCCATTGTCCTGGTTATCGCCGGCATCATCCTCGTCGCCGCCCTCAAGGGTACCGACATGATCAACAAGGCCAAGATCGAGCGTGTCGTCTCCGACATCAAGGGCCTGCAAGGCATGGCCTTCGAGCACGAGAAGCGCACCGGCCGTCTGCCGGGCGATTGCAATGGCGATGGCATCATCGGCGTGATTCTTTCTAATGCTCCCGCCAACGTGGTGCGTTTGGCCGGTGCGACCTACACCGATGATCCGAACCCGATGGCGACGACTGGTGGCGCTTGTTCCGGGAACGCTACAGGTGGCGGTGGGGTTGGTGTGGTCGAGACCAATATCAACACTCCCTGGTCCGACCTGCGCAAGGCCAACCTGGTGGACCCCAACCGGGTGAACCGCCAGTTGGCGAAGAACCAGACCAATAACTGGTACGCCTTCGGCTCCATGACCAGCGCCGTTGGCAGCAACGCGGTCACCAATTACATCGTCGTCTATGACATCCCGCTGTGGATGGCCAAGGGTATCGACGTGGCAATCGACGGTCCTGATCCTGTGACCATGGGTACGGGAACCCAGGATGGCGGACAAGTCGGCCGCGTCCGTCTGTTCCATAACGGCACCGGCGGCGTGAGCATCGATGGTGCTGCCTGGCCCAATGCCAACCAGGGCGATGACCAGCTCGTCGCGGTGTCCTTCCAGTTCGACCGGGCGGTTCCGGCCAACTAAGGGCGTACGTAACGTGCTGCAAGGAGCCGCCTGCGGGCGGCCCCTTTCGCAAGGCGGCAGCCTTGCGAAAGGGATTTGTTTCGTTAGGGTGGCCTTGGCCGCCAACATTACCGGAGTTGCCGAATGTTCAAGCGCATGACCGCTACCGTGCTGGTGTCGGTGGGTGAGTCGGGAGGTGAGAGCCTGGAAGCTCGCCGTGTCCGCTATGCCATCCTCAAGGGGCGCCGCGTGGTGTCCGAGGCGGAGTGCGAAGTACATGAACTTGCACGCCTGGGCGGCTGGCAAATGCGCGCCAGCTTTTTCTCCCGGGGGGCCTATTTTGACCGGACTCCTTCCCAGACCGATAACCCGCGCCTGGCCGCCGTGGTCGCCCGGCGTTTTATCGACGGTGAAATGCTCTTCAGCGAAGCCTACCGCCTGCGCCTGCAGGTGGTTGCTGCCGGGGAAACCGACTTCAACCTGCGCTTGGCCGCCTGTGCCGAGATAGATTGCATGCGCATCGAGGAAGGGCTGCCCCTGGATAGCCAGCCGGTGCGCCTGGCGTCTCTGGAAGAGTCCGCCATTGCCGCGCTGGTGGCGAATGCCACGTCCGATCCGGTGCAGGTCTATTTCGCCCGGGGTGAGCGCTTTGTGTACTTTGTCGCCGAAGCGGGCGAAGTCCGCCAGCGTCGCCTTGATTTCCTGCCGGCGGATGAAGACGGCATCAAAGATGCACTGCAGCGTGCCGAATTGGCGCTGTCGGGTGGCGGCGGTTGGGGCCTGAGCGATGCGGCCGAGCGCAACCCGCTGCGGGTCTACCTGGGTGATCTTGCCAAGCGTTCGGCGAGCCCGGAGGCGCAACGCGACAGCGCCTCGCGCAGCATCGAACGGCAACTGGCCGCACTGATCAACGGTGGCGACGTCCTGGCCCGCCCCGAGCTGTATGGCCTGCTCTGGGTGAAGAATCGTTGGAACATGCTGGAAAACGCCCAGGTCCAGCGGGCTGTCGCCTGGCAGGCCGCCTTGCCAGCCTCCCTGGCGTTGGGGGGCGCGAGTCTGGTGCTGGCCGGGTTGGCGGTGAGCCATGGCATTGAAAACGCTGGGCTGGCCCGTCAGCTTGAGAGCGAGCGTGCCCAGATCGTACGGGACCGGGATGCATTGATGGGCCGGATCCCGGACAAAACCGTGCAGGCCAGCTTCAGCGAATTTTTCGGCCTGTTGCAGCAGCGCAACCAGCAAGTGCGCGTTGATCGCCTGCTTTCCTGGGTGACCCAGGAATTGCCGCCGGGGGTGGTGATTCGCTCCGTGAGCATTCGTCCTGCCGGTAGCGAGCCGGGCGCAGCGGAACCGCGCCTGGTCCCCGTCGGCGGAAGCGGGGCTCGGCCCGATAAGGGGGGAGAGGCTGCCAACGGTGAGCATCGTGTTCAGTTGGCACTGACGGTCCCGGGGAGCTACGAAAGTGTCGAAGCCCAGGCAGGGGAGGTGCTCAAGCGTCTTTCGGCCAAGCTGCGCTTTGGCAAAAGCAATCTCAACTATGAGTCGGGTCAAGATCGGGCGGTGCTGACCACCGAATTGTTTGCCCGGTCGGAGGATTTCAAGTGAGCGAAGCAACGAAGCGCCCGCTTGGGCAATTGCTGAAGGAAGCAGAAGTCGTCAACGAGGAGACCCTCGCGTACGCGCTGAAGGTCCAAGCCACCTCGGGAACACGTCTTGGGGAAACGCTGCAGCAGCTGAAGTTTGTCACCGACCAGGAAATTGCCCAGGTGCTGGCGCACCAGTTCGAGGTGCCGTTTACCGAGCTCGACGAACCCCTGGTTCCGGAAGTGTTGCGCCTGCTGCCGTTTAACTTTGCCCAGCGCCATCTGATGTTGCCGTTGGCGGTGGAGGGGGGAACGGCGGTGCTGGCCGTCGAGGATCCGGGCAACCCGCAACTGGGGGCGTTGCTGGCTCGCTTCGTCAGCCAGCCACACCGACTCAAGGTTGCGCCCAAAGGGCGTTTGGTGCGTGAAATCCAGCGTCGTTATTACCGCGCCGAACACCCGTTGGATGCAGAAATCGAGCGGATGTCCCAAACGATTGCGGCGGGCCGGGATTTTCCCGCCGAACGTTTGGCGGAACTGCTGTTGTCGGCGGCGATCGATGCCCGAGCGTCGGATTTGCACATTTCGCCGACCCCCCTGGCAACGCTGGTGTCGTTGCGACTCGACGGGGTGTTGCAGCTTACCTATACCCTGCCCGCCTCGGCCCATGGCCGCCTGGTGTCGACCGTCAAGGTGATGAGCGGTCTGGACATCGCCGACATGAACCGGGCCCAGGACGGCCGGATGAGCTTCCCCTATCTGGAAGAGAAGTTCGATCTGCGTATTTCCACCATGCCCGGGGTGAATGGCGAGAACCTGGTGATCCGGGTGCTGGCGGGCAACAACGAACTGTATTCGCTGTCCAGCATCGGCTTTGACGATGCCCAGATCGCCCGTCTGGACCGCATGATTCGGCGCTCCCACGGGGCCATTCTGGTGACCGGTCCCACCGGTGCAGGGAAAACCACTTCCCTGTACGGCATGCTGCGCCGGATCAACATGCTGCAGCGCAATGTGCTGACCATTGAAGACCCGGTCGAATTCCGCATTCCCTTGGCGCGCCAGATGGAAGTCAATGAGAAGGCGGGCATTACCTTTTCTTCCGCCGTGCGGGCCTTCCTGCGCCAGGATCCGGATGTGATCCTGGTCGGTGAGGTACGGGACGAAGATACCGCCCAGTTGGCGATGCGCGCCTCCCAGACGGGTCACCTAGTCTTGTCCACGCTGCATACCAACGATGCTATTGGCGCCATCGTCCGCTTGCGCGACCTGGCGGTGGACGACATGGTGCTGTCGGCCTCGTTGATCGGGGTGGTGGCCCAGCGCCTGGTGCGCCGGCTTTGCCCGCACTGCAAGACCGAGGTGGCGATTCAGGACGATGATCTGGCCCGCTACGGTGCATTGCCGCCCCATGTGGCGCACCATCAAGGGTGCGCGCGCTGTCATTTCACCGGGTATGCGGGGCGGGCTGCGATTGCCGAAGTGATCGAGTTCGACGAAGAGCTGCGCAGTTTGGTCGAGCGTGGCGCCATGCCGACCGAAGTGGAGCGCCGTGCCCGGGAAAAAGGCATGAAATCGTTGCGCGAGGCCGCCCTGTCCCTGGTGCGTTCCGGCGTGACCGACCTGACCGAGATCGAACGGGTCCTCTGAGACGGCCATGCCTTACATCATTTATTCCTGCGTGACCAGCGAAGGTGCGGTGGCATGGCGCTCCGGCACCTACGATCACTTGGGGGTGCTCTACGAAGAACTGGAGAAGCGCGGCGAGCACCTGGACAAGTTCTACGAACTGCCTGGTTTCGCCGAGCAGGTGCTGCATACCCTGCGCGGACGCCTGCGAATTGCCCAGGTGATCGAGTTGTGCAGTTACCTTGCTCTCTATATTCAGGGTGGTCTTGATTTGCAAACTGCGCTGGCCGACCTTTCCCGTGGGTCGCGCAATGGATTGATGCGTCATACCGCCGATACGCTGCGCAAAAGCCTGCTAACCGGCCTGTCGTTGTCCGAGGCGATGCGGCGTACCGAGCAGTTCCCCGATGTCGTGGTCAGCATGGCCCAGTTGGGCGAAGTCAGCGGCAATCTCGACCAAATGCTCAAGGATGCATCGGACTACCTGAGCCGGATCGAGGAAATCAAATCGGCGACCAAGCGCGCCATGGTCTATCCGGCCTTCAGCCTCAGCGTGCTGGTAGCTACCGGCATTTTTTGGATGGCCGTGGTGGTGCCGAAATTGGCGGCTGTCTACAAGACCATGGGCATTGAGTTGCCAGCGACAACCCGGGCCATGATCGCGCTGAGCGATTTCTTCTCGTCCGAATGGATCTGGGTGGTTCTGGGGTTGGTACTGCTTCCCGTGGGCTTTTCCATGGCGCGTCGGCAGCGGGATTTTCGTGTGGTTGTCGACCGTTTTCTTTGGGATTTTCCCGTCATCGGCCCGGTGGTGCGTAACGCCCAGGAGGCGTTTTATTTCCAGTACTTGGCGCTTGTGTACGGGGCCGGCGTGCCGATTACCGAGGCTGTGGGGCGCTTGGTCGATACTGCCCACAACCGCTATTTCCGTGCGCGCATCAAGCGCATTCCGGAATTCTTGCGCCTGGGTTTGTCCCTCAAGGAGGCGTTTCAGCGAACCTCCATTTTCCAGCCCTTGGATATCCGCATGATCGCCATTGGTGAGCAGACCGGCGCCCTGGAAGAGCAGTTGCGCAAGCTGGCCGGCATGTACCTACAACGGGTTCGCGCCAGCGTGGAGTTGCTGACCAAGGCCATCGAACCGCTGCTGATTCTGCTGATGGGCGTCTTCTTCATTTTCTTCGTGGTGGCCATGATGGGACCCATCTACTCGATCCTGTCCGACATGCTCGCAAATCTTGGAGGGGGGCAGTAATGACGCACCATATTGGGAGTCGGAAAAGCCGTACGCAGAAGATTCGCGCTGCGCAGACCGGGTTCACCCTGCTTGAGTTGGCGTTTGTCTTCATCGTGTTCGGGATCATGGTGGCCTTTGCTGCACCCAGCGCCAGTTTCCTTCATCAAAAGACCATGGCGGACGACGATCGGCGGATGCTGCGGACCTTGAAGCAGGCCTTGATCGGTCAGGTCCTGGCTACCGGGCAGCTCCCCGTTTGCCGCAATGCGGCCGGTGCTGTTTCGGCGACTGGCTCGAACTGCGATGCGAAGCAAACGCTGGAGCCGCTGGGGGTGCGCTGGTCGGATGGTCGTGGCAGTGGTTTCGTCTACGACGTGCTCAACGACGCGGCAAACAACATCGACCTGACCGCAGTCGGCAGCCCTGGAAGAACCACTGCTCCCGATGTCAGCGGTCTGTGCAATCGGCTCGATACGGCCATTACGTTAGCTACCAGCTCTCCCGCGGTCATCGCCGGTCCACGGATTTGCCTTGGCACTCCTGACCAAGACAACCTGGCTTCTTACGGGACTTATTGCACCAACACGACCCCCGTTGCCTTTCTTTTGGTCGGGACAGGTGCCAATCGACCTGGCACGAACGGTGAAGGTGAAAACCTGGCGACTCGCCTGGTGAATCAAAACCTCAATCTCCCCAATGGTTCGGGTGTTTCGGATCGCATCTTTGAAAACCCGGCTCGTCGTCATGTCGATATCTACGACGATCTGGTCGAGACGGTAACCCTGCAAGAGCTGCGTGCAGCAGCCAAATGCAATTGAGTAACCACGTTTTTAAATCTGGTTTGCCAAGTTAATCCGGAGTCGTCATGACCCTACAACGAAAACTTACGTTGCTGCTGCTGTCCGTGAGCCTTGCCTTGGCGGCCGCGTTGTTCGCCTATCGGCTCGGTGAGGCCCGGATTGGGGCTTTGCACCAGGAGCGGGATTCCCTGTCCATGGCAAGTCAGGACTTGAAGGAACTGAGGCGCAGCGTCGAGCAGTATGAAAACGCCCGTTCCCGCCTTGGTCAGGACGGTGGGATCGCTCGACATGAGCGGGTGTCCTTGACCACATCGTTTGCGCCGAATGAGCTGCCGCGCCTGCAATCCTTGCTCACCCGCGCATACGAAGGCGATGGCTTCCTCTTGCTGCGCAGCTTTGAATTGGCCTGGCAAGAGAAGGGCCCGGCTCGGGGCGAGGAACAGGAGCGCAGCACGGATCGCGGCCAGCCTGGCGCAACGCTCACCCTGAGTTTTCAGGGTGAAAAGATCTTCACCCACTGACCCGGCCGATCCTAGTACGTCGATACCGCCTGAGAGATTCGTTCATGCAAGCGTTCATTCCTTTTGCCATCGTTCCGGTTCTGGTCGGAGGAGGCTATTGGCTGGCTCCCTGGGTTGACGGGTTGATTGCCAATACTCCTGAAACCATCGCCATGACGCGTATTTCGATCCCCCCCGGAGTCCGCGATTTACACGCGCAGGGAGAGGAGCGGGAGGCTGCGCCGCTACGGCTTTCCGCGTTGATGCCGAGTGAAGTTGTGGACCGCTTCGTTCCCCCCCCTGAAGTGGAAAACAACCGTTCGGCAGGGGAGCGTCTGCGTTTGCGCTCGGTGCTGGTGACCCCTGATAAGCGAGCAGCGGTGATCGATAGCGATCTGGTGTTCGAAGGCAATGTGATCAAAGGCTATCGGGTACAGCGCATCACCGATGATCGGGTGGTCCTGCTCGGTGCCCAAGGGCGGGAGGTGCTGCGTCTGGATGGTGCGGGATTGGCCAGTCTGCCTTTGCTGCCACCAAAACGTCGGGTCGATGCTGGTGTGCCTTCCCAGCCGCCTCTTTCCTCGGACGAGCTGGAGCGGCAGTACCGCCGCCTGCTGGACCGCCTCTGATATTTAGCATGCAAGGGATTGAATCATAATGAGAACGTATGTAACGCTCCCCGTCCTGGCCTTGGTCGTTGCGGGCTGCACGACCCCTCGTCTTCCCGAACGTCCGTCACTCTTCAGTCAGGAAGAGTTGCAGCGTGCAAAAACACCGCCTGTTGTCGATGCAAAACCCGCTGGCGAGTTGGGACTGGATGCGCGTATGCCTGAGCCTGCAGTGGCTACCCCTGTTGCTGCGCGCAAGTTGTACACCTTCCGCGCCCGCGGTCTGCCGGTTGAGTTGGCCATGGCCCAGTTTGCCCAGGTCTATGGCATCAATGTGAGTATTGACCGGGATGTTCGGGGTCAGGTGACGGCGGACTTTCGCAATCTGCCGCTCGACAAGGCGCTGGAAGCCTTGCTCGAAGTCAATGGTTTGTCCTGGGAATGGGACGATGGCTTGCTGCGGGTGACCCGCCTGCAAACCAAAACCTTCAACGTGGATTATCTGCGCCTGACCCGGACGGGGAACTCCACCACTACCACGTCCTCGACCTCTACCGGTGGTGGGGGTGGCGGAGATACTACCCGGGCGGGTCTGTCCAAGTCGGACACGATCAATTTCTGGAGTGAGCTGGAAAGCCAGCTTGAAGACATCCTGACCAAAGGGCGTGCGGATAGCACCGACGAGCAGGCGCCGCCCATGGAAACGGTGACGACCCTGGATCGGGTTGCTAACACCACTACCACCAGTATCAAACCCCTCAAGGAAAAAGAGGGCCGGTTGATCATCAACCGCCTGTCCGGCACGGTGCAGGTTACTTCGACCCGGACCCGGATGCGGGCGGTCGAGGATTACCTCAAGCAACTCCACGAAAACATCGGTCGCCAGGTTTTCATTGACGTGCGCATCGTGGAAGTCGGTTTGAATTCGGACCGTTCCCTGGGGATCGACTGGAATCAGATCAATTTCGGTGCCCTGAAGGTCGGCTCGGCGACTAACTTCACCACTTCGGCCGCGGGCTCCAATGTCCCCCCGCTGACGGCCGCAGCCTTGTATAGCAAGGTGTTCCCCAAGTCCTTCCTGGTTAACGACATGGATGTGGTGATCCGGGCATTGCAACAGCAGGGGGACGTGAAGGTGGTTTCCCAGCCCCGGATCCGGACCCTCAACAACCAATCGGCCATTGTCCGCTCGGGCACTGAGCGGACCTTCTTCACCACCCAGACGGTGCTGACTCCGGTTGCCGGGGGAACGCCGGTAATCTCCACCACAACTACCCCGACGACCATTACCGAGGGCTTGGTCCTGAGCCTGACGCCGCAGATTTCGGTCAATGGGCGTATTGCCATGGATGTGTCCCCCGTCATTACCCGGATTTCCGGGGTCGATGTTTCTCCGGACGGTAAGTCCAATGCGCCCAGGCTGGATGTCAAACAGACCTCCACCATGGTTCGCGTTGGCGATGGGGAAACGGTGATCATCGGTGGTTTGATCCAGGAGGTCGAAGAGGAAACGAATCGTGCCGTACCTGGCTTGGGAGATGTTCCCGGGGTTCGCAATCTCTTTGGCACAACCTATAAATCCCTCAGCCGCCGCGAGTTGGTGGTCATCCTCACCCCCTACATCGTGCAGTAACGAGACTCCATGTCCGCCATGTCTGCTTCCCTGCCCGAGCTGGATGCGGTGTACCAGGCCCTGGGGTTTCATCGGGCCCCGTTCCGCATCACGCCGGATACGGACCTGTTCTTTCCCCACAGCCAGTACCTGACAGCCCTTAGCCACTTGCGCTATGGCTTGATGACCGGCGGCTTCACCCTGCTTACCGGTGAAGTTGGGCTGGGCAAGACCCTGGTGTGCCGTTATTTCATGCGCCAACTGGCCGGGGAGCAGGTCCGCACTGCCTATGTGTTCAACCCGGCGCAGAGTTACGGCGATCTTCTCGCCGGCATCTATCGGGATCTGACCGGAGAACAAGCGCCGGTAACTTCGGAAGGCGAGTTGCACGACCTGATGTATGCCACCCTGGTGCGCTTCGCCGAGCAGCAGATCCGGGTGGCCTTGATCGTCGACGAGGCGCATGGCATGACGCCCCGCCTGCTGGAAGGCTTGCGCCTGCTCTCCAACCTGGAAACCGAGCAGCGCAAGCTGATCTCCTTGATGCTGTTCGGTCAAACCGAGTTGGAAAGCATGCTTGGCACTTCGGAAATGCGCGCTCTGCGCCAACGTATCAGCATCTGGCATCGGCTCAAGCCGTTCGGTTGGCTGGAGACCGGGGAGTACGTACGGCATCGCATGAACACGGCCCGCTCTACCGGCGTATTCCAATTTTCGCGCACGGCCCTGCTGGCCGTGCACTGGTATGCCCGGGGAGTGCCCCGGCGCATCAACCAGATCTGTGATCGGGCGGTGCTGTTGGCCTTTGCCCGGGGCTCCCACGAGGTCACCCGGGCCATGGTGCGCACCGCCGCCCGTGAAGTCACCGGCTTCGGCCGCTGATCGTCTGACCGACCCCTGTACGGTTCTTTCGGAATCCACGTTCATGAGCATCATTGAAGAAACCCTGCACCGCCTGGAGCAAGTTCAGAACCCCGGGCTGTCCACGCCACTGCCTGCAAGCGCCTTCGGTCGCCCGGCCAGCCGGCGCAGCTGGCTGCTGCCGGCCGGGGCGGTCGCCCTTTCGGCGGCGGTCTTGGCGACGGGCGGTATCCTGTATTGGGGGGCGCCGGGGGGCGCCCCCGATGACGGGCCTCTGGCAGCGCGCACCGCTAAACCCGTGGCTGCCCAGGAAACAGGGGCAGGGTTGCAGCCCGTGTCCCTGGCTCCTTCTGCCGCGGATGCACGAGCATCTCAGATGCCGGGAGCGGTTCCCCCGGCGGATGCGGTTGCCGCCCCGTCTCAACCGGAGGCCGCTACCGTTGCGACTGCAACGCCGGCTCCCGCGGCGGACACTTCCGCCAAGGATGTGGCTCAGCCGGAATGGCTGGCTGCGGGCAAGGCGCTGTGGGCCGCGGGTAAAACGGATCAGGCTCTGGCCGAATGGGATAAAGGTGTCGCCAGCCTGTCCGCTCAGCAACGTCTCATTGCCGTGGCGGCCTTTTATGATCGTCCTACGGCAGACAAAGCGCTGCAAAAACTGGCCGATCTGCCAGGTGCCTTCCTGACGCGCGGATTGTTCCGCGGTCAGGACGCCTTCTACGCCGTGGTGAACTCCGAGCCGGCGCAGCGTAAGGATGATCTGGCCGCAGTCCGCCAGATCACCGGGATCAAGAGCGCGGCCATTACTACCGTCAGCCGTTTGAACCAATCGCTCAACGGCGATGCGCCAGTTGTCCAGGCGGCCACGGTGAAACCTTCGTCCAGTGGGGAAAAATTCGTTGCCGCCACTACTGCTCCCGCGCCCTCTACCGGAGCCCCGGCAACCACCTTGACGCCGGCGGCTGGTGGTGACGATTTCCGCTTCGATGGGCGTGCCGAACCGATTCGAGCGGCTTTTCGCGCCGGGCAATGGCGTGAAGTCGAAGAGCGTACGCGGCCCCTGCTGCTCGAAGCGGGCAGCCGTTGGGAAGCCTGGTGGTGGATGGGGCGTGCGGTGCTTGGCCAAGGGCGCGCCGCAGAAGCAGAGAATTATCTGTCCCGGGCGGCGGAGCTCAACCCTGGGGTGGCAGAAATCTGGATCAGCCGGGGGCTGGCGGCCCAGGAGCGCGGTGATCATGCGCGCGCCGTTGTCTACCTCGAGCAGGCGCGGACCTTGACGCCCCTGGCCCCGGAAGTCTGGTTCAACCTGGGGTACTCGCGTCAGGCACTGGGCAACAAGTCAGTGGCGGAGGAAGAGTGGAACCGCTTCCTGCAATTGGCGGGCGAAGCTCCCCGCTATGCCTCGCTGCGCCGCTATGTGGAGCAGCGTCTGGGGCGCTGAGATGATCTCTGACTGGACCCGGAGAATCGAGGGAGGCCGGCGGCCTCCCTCCCTTTTTAGTTTGCTCGTTTGTCTAGGCCTGGGGAGCTGCCTGATCTCCGCCAGCGTCTGGGCCAAGCCTCGTCCCGAGTGGGAGGGCTGCATCCATGAAGCGGCGGTACGGCATCGGGTTCCCGCCTCTTTGATCCGGGCCATCCTCATGGTGGAAGGGGGGCAGGTCGGGCAAACCGTGTCCAATCGAAACGGTAGTGTCGATATCGGCCCGATGCAGATCAATTCTATCTGGCTACCCGAGATCGAGCGCCGGGGCGGCAGTTTTCGGCTGATTCGCGATCATTCCTGCGCCAACATTCATTTTGGGACGTGGCTGCTCTCCCGGGAAATTACCCGTTTCGATGTGACGGGCCTTGATCGCCAGACCTTCTGGCGGGCCGTGGGTAATTACCATTCACGTACCCCCGAGTTGAATAGCCGCTATGCAGAACGGGTCTGGAATGCCTGGCGGCGCTTGGGGCAATAGGGCTTTTGTTGTATGCGGTAGGTCGTATTTATCTGGCATGTTTGCTGCCATAGAATGACGCCTCAATTATTGGACTGGCTACGGTCTGCCTAGATCGTGGCCATACGGCGGAATTCTTCAATGACGACAGCCCTGCGGGGAAAAACAGGTGTGTTCCATCGCCCCGATTCCCCGGGCGAGCGGTGCCCTGCCGCCGGTGTTTCCGCCTGCTTCGGTAGCGCAGAGGAAAATAAGCTTTCCGTCATTCTGTTCGGTACGATTTCGATCGTCGCCGGAGGCGTTGGGCAAGCCGCGTTCCGTTACGAAAAACTCAAGGGACTCCTTGCCTACCTGGCAATGCAGCCGCAGATGCCGTTGTCCCGGACGTTTCTTGCCGGGCTGTTCTGGCCCGAGCTCAGCGCCGACGCCGGGCGACAGAATCTGCGCCAGGCGCTGTTTCTCCTGCGCAGCGTCCTCGGGGACGACGTTATCGAATCCAGCCGCCAGACGGTGCGGTTCGTACCGGGGCGGCGGGTCGGCGTCGATGCCTTATTCCTTGAGCAAGCGGCGCGCGGGTTTGCCGAATGTACCGGGTGCGCGGGCTTGCCCTCCTGCGCGTGTAGCCCCGAAGTGGCGCTGCAAGGCTATCGCGGCCCATTTGCCGAAGGCCTGACTCTTCCCGATTGTCCGGAATTCGAGCGTTGGCTGGTGGCTCGGCGCGAGTCCCTGCACCGTTGTGCCGTCGATTTCATGGCGCGCTATGTGGATTGGCGTTCCAGCCAAGGGGCTTTTCAAGATGCCTTGCAGTGGGCCATGCGCTACGTCGACCTGGAGCCCTGGGATGAGGAGGGGCTGCAGCGGTTGATGCGCCTTTACGCACAAACCGGTAACTCCGCTGCCGGCCTCGTCCACTACCAGCGTTTTGAAAAGGAACTTCTGGCCGAGCTGGGAATTCGACCGAGCGTGGAAATTCGCGCCTTGGCCGACGTGCTGCGCAGTGGCGAATCCTGTCGCCCCGAGATAGAGCCCGTCGATGATAGGCGGGTGGCCCCGGTGGCAGCAGAGCGACGCCAGGTCACGGTGGTGTTTTGTGAGCTGTCGCCCAACTGCGAACCCGAACATGAAGACATGGGCGGCATGTTTGCAGCCCGCCGCGATGAGTTCGTCCGCCATCTGGTGCAGGCCGGGGGACGTGTGGTGCATAACCACGGTTTGTCCGTATTG
The DNA here is from genome assembly GCF_008274805.1 of Oryzomicrobium terrae. NCBI lineage: Bacteria > Pseudomonadati > Pseudomonadota > Betaproteobacteria > Rhodocyclales > Rhodocyclaceae > Oryzomicrobium > Oryzomicrobium terrae. Next base: position 2,789,235 of record NZ_CP022579.1, on the reverse strand, counting down.
GCCTATTTCGGGTTTCCCAAGACTTGGGAGGGGGCGGCGCTATCGGCGGCCAATGCCTCGTTCAGCGCTCAGCGAGCGGTGTCCGACGCCGATCTGCAATGTACCGTGGCCATCCATACCGGCATGGTGACCGTGGGTGAGGGGCTTGAAGATGGCCTGTGCGGGCATGTCTCCGCGGCGGCCATGGCGCTGGCCTATGCGGTGCCACCAGGTCAGATAGTGGTTTCTGATGCGACCCTGCCGCAGTTGCGTGGCGCATTTGTCCACGAGCCCCAGGTTCCTGCTGGCAGTCCTGGGAGGCGGCACCTGCCGGCTCACCGCCTGCTACGCCCCCGTGCCGGCGGGCGCGTGGCCAAACGGGCGGGCGAGCCTGCTCGCACACCGCGCCTGGTGGGGCGCCAGGGTGAGCTGCTGCACCTGCTCGGCTGGTGGCGTGAGGCGCGGCGTGGCCAGGGGCGGCTTGTGCAGATCGTGGGCGAGGCTGGTGTGGGGAAGACCTTTTTGGTCGGGGCACTGCGCCGCCGCCTGGCTGGCAGTGATGCCGCGCTGCTTCCCCTGATTGCGCACCGCGACCAGCGCACTATGCCGCTTGGGCCCGTACGCCACTGGCTGGCCCGCCGGCTGCCGGTCCGCCCTACCAGTGGCCAAGCCGTTACGGTTGCACGCTTGCGCCGTTTGCTGCGCGCAGTGCCCGCCAGCGATGGCGATCTGGACGATCTGGCCCGCTGGTTGCATGACGCTCCTGATAGCGCTAATGACGCGACGCACATCGTTGAACTGTTGGCCGCCCTACTTGGGCAGGTGGCTCGCCAGCACCCCTTGCTGCTGACCTTGGACGATGTGGAATTTGCCGATGCGGAGACGCTTCGGCTGCTTGATCAACTGGTTGCCACTCCAGGCTTGCCGCTGCTGGTTGTGGTGACGGGGCGCCGTACCTTTGGCGGGCGATCGCCGGCGGTTTCCCTGCCATTGGCCCCCCTGGCATTTCCCTTGGACCGGGAGTTGGCTGAGAGCTTTCTCGACAGTGGGCGTGGCGGGCTCCCCGAGTGGGCCGAGAAGGTGCTGGGGTGTTGCGAAGGCAACCCCCTCTTCATCGAGGAGTTTCTGGTTATGGGTTTGCGTAACGGCGGCCGTTTGCAATCCGCAAGCCGCCAGCTGATTCCATCATCCCTACGGGATCTGATGATGGCTCGCCTGGATGGCTTGGGTGTGGCCAAGGGGGTGGTGCAATACGCCTCGATCCTGGGGCGGGAATTCTCGCTTTCGCATCTGGCCGGTCTATGCGGCCTGACGGTCGGTGAAATTGCCTCCTACCTGGAGCCCCTGGTCGAAGATGGCATTTTCGATGTGCTCCCCGGGGAGGAGGAGGAAGATCCCCGCCTGGTGTTTTGCCAGAACCTGTTGCGCGAGGCGGCCAATCAGTCATTGCCGCGCCTGGTCCGGGAAGCCCTGGAAGCGCGGGCGGCGGCGTTGCTTGCCCCCGAGATTCCGGCTGTGACCAAAGTGCTGCCGCAGGATCTTTCCACCGCCGCTTGAGGTGCGAGACCTCCCCCGGGCGAGGGGTTGCTTCGCACCGGGGAAGGCGTGGGGGTTAGCCTCGTTTCAGCAGGGGGGCGAGGAAGCGGCCGGTGTGGCTTTCCTTGACCTTGACCACCTGTTCCGGCGTGCCCGCGGCGATGATGCGGCCACCGCCGCCGCCACCCTCAGGCCCCAGATCCACCAGCCAGTCGGCGGTCTTGATCACGTCCAGATTGTGCTCGATCACCACCACCGTATTGCCGTGGTCGGCCAGGCGGTGCAGCACCTTCAGCAGCAGTTCGATGTCGGCGAAGTGCAGGCCGGTGGTCGGTTCGTCCAGGATGTACAGGGTGCGGCCGGTGTCGCGCTTCGACAGTTCCAGGGACAACTTGACCCGCTGCGCCTCCCCGCCGGAGAGCGTCGTGGCGCTCTGCCCCAGGGTGATGTAGGAAAGGCCTACGTCCACCAGGGTCTGCAGCTTGCGCGCCACCGTTGGCACCGCGTCGAAGAATTCCCGGGCCTGTTCCACGGTCATTTGCAGCACGTCGTAGATCGACTTGCCCTTGTAGTGCACCTCCAGGGTTTCCCGGTTGTAGCGTTTGCCGTGGCAGACGTCGCAGGGCACGTAGATGTCTGGCAGGAAGTGCATCTCCACCTTGATCACGCCGTCCCCCTGGCAAGCCTCGCAGCGGCCGCCCTTGACGTTGAAGGAGAAGCGGCCGGGGCCGTAGCCCCGGGAGCGGGCTTCCGGCACCCCGGCGAAGAGTTCGCGGATGGGGGTCAAGAGGCCCGTGTAGGTGGCCGGGTTGGAGCGAGGGGTGCGGCCGATGGGGCTCTGGTCCACGTTGATCACCTTATCGAAGTGATCCAGGCCGGTGATCTCGTCGTGCTCGGCGGGCTCGGTGTTGGAGCCATAGAGGGTCTTGGCCGCCACCGCATACAGGGTGTCGTTGATCAGGGTGGACTTGCCCGAGCCGGAGACGCCGGTAACGCAGGTGAACAGCCCTACCGGCAGGTGCAGGTCGGTGTCCTTGAGGTTGTTACCCCGAGCGCCCTTGATCTGCAACTGCCGCTCCGGGTCGGGAGCACGGCGCTGCGTCGGCACGGCGATGCGCTTGGCGCCCGAGAGGTAGGCGCCGGTGAGTGATTTGGCGTTGTTCGCCACCTGCTCGGGCGTGCCCTCGGCAACGATGGCGCCGCCGTGCACCCCGGCCCCGGGGCCAATGTCCACCACGTAGTCGGCGGTGCGGATGGCGTCCTCGTCATGCTCCACCACGATCACCGTGTTGCCGATGTCGCGCAGCTGGCGCAGGGTGGCCAGCAGCCGGTCGTTGTCGCGCTGGTGCAGACCGATGGACGGTTCGTCGAGCACGTACATGACGCCGGTCAGGCCGGAGCCGATCTGGCTGGCCAGGCGGATGCGCTGGGCCTCGCCGCCGGAAAGGGTCTCGGCCGAGCGGTCCAGGGACAAGTAGTCCAGGCCCACGTTGATGAGGAACTGCAGGCGGGCGGTGATCTCCTTGAGGATCTTTTCCGCCACCTGGGCCTTGTGGCCGGTCATCTCCAGAGTGAAGAAAAAGTCCCGGGCCGCGGCCAGGGGCATGCGGCTGATCTCGTGCAGGGTCTTGCCCTGGTCCCCCTGGCCGATGCGCACGTTGCGCGCCTCCTTGCGCAGGCGGGTGCCTTCGCAGGTGGGGCAGGGGCGGGTGCTGATGTACTTGGCCAGCTCTTCCTTGACCGTCAGGGAATCGGTTTCCTTGTAGCGCCGTTCCAGGTTGGGAATGATCCCCTCGAAGGCGTGCTCCTTGAGCACGTACTTGCCCCGCTCGTTGAGGTACTGGAAGGCGATGGCCTCCTTGCCCGAGCCGAACAGCAGGATCTCCCGGGTCGCCTCGGGCAGCTCGTTCCACGGCGTATCCACGTCGAAGCCGTAGTGCTGGGCCAGGGACAGCAGCATCTGGAAGTAGAACTGGTTGCGCCGGTCCCAGCCGCGGATGGCGCCGGCGGACAGGGACAGCTCCGGATGGGCCACCACCCGCTTCGGGTCGAAGAACTGCATTACCCCCAGGCCGTCGCACTTGGGGCAGGCACCCATCGGGTTGTTGAAGGAGAAGATGCGCGGCTCGAGCTCCTGCAAGGCGTAGGAGCACACCGGGCAGGCGAACTTGGCCGAGAACAGGTGTTCCGTGTCCGAATCCATCTCCAGGGCGATGGCTCGGCCGTCGGCGTGGCGCAGGGCCGTCTCGAACGACTCGGCCAAGCGCTGGCGCATGTCATCGCGCACCTTGAGGCGGTCCACCACCACGTCGATGGTGTGCTTCTTGTTCTTGTCCAGCTTCGGTAGGGCGTCGATCTCGTGGATCTCGCCGTCAATGCGCAGGCGTACGAAGCCCTGGGCGCGCAGCTCGGCGAACAGGTCCAGCTGCTCGCCCTTGCGGTTGGCCACCACCGGCGCCAGCACCATCAGCTTGGTGTCCTCGGGCAGTGCCAGCACGTGGTCCACCATCTGGGAGACGGTCTGGGCCTCCAGGGGCAGATGGTGGTCTGGGCAGTAGGGCGTGCCGGCCCGGGCGAACAGCAGCCGTAGGTAGTCGTGGATCTCGGTGACCGTGCCTACGGTGGAGCGCGGGTTGTGGCTGGTGGCCTTCTGCTCGATGGAAATGGCCGGGGACAGGCCCTCGATCAGGTCCACGTCGGGCTTTTCCATCAGTTGCAGGAACTGCCGGGCGTAGGCCGAGAGCGATTCCACATAGCGGCGTTGGCCCTCGGCGTAGAGGGTGTCGAAGGCCAGGGACGACTTGCCCGAGCCGGACAGGCCGGTGATCACGATCAGCTTGTCCCGGGGCAGGTCCAGGCTGATGTTCTTCAGGTTATGGGTCCGCGCGCCGCGGATCTTGATCTCGTCCATGGGGTGTCCGGCTCGATTGGGGGCAACCGGAAACTATACCGCGGCGACGGACTTAAAGGGAATTCTGGTGGTGTGGTGATGCTTGGGGGTGGCGTTTGGGAGGGAACGCCGGTTTCACCCTGAATCGCCCCTCTCCTCCGTTCCGCTGGCCTGGCCGTTCCGTTCCCCGCACGTTCGGCCTCATGTGGCGATGCACTTGCTCCTTGATTTCCGAGAAACTGTCCGGACTGCGGCGAGGAGGTCCGGAAATCGCGCCAAGGGGAAAACTCTCCGCCCGGGCAGATGCCCGGAGAACAAGCACTGGCGCGGACCTTAGCCCTGTTCGCCGAGGTGGTACTTGCGGATTTTGTCGTGCAGGGTGGTCTTGGCCACGCCCAGGGCTTCGGCGGTGCGGGCCAGGCTGCCGCCATGGCGGGCCAGGGCGTCGGCGATGAGGGCCCGTTCAAAGGATTCCACTGTTTCCGCCAGATGTTGCGGCCCGGTCGGGGCGGCGGCGAAGGGAGCCACCCCGGCTTCGATGCCGAGCACGCAGCGATCCGCCACGTTGCGCAGTTCGCGCACGTTGCCCGGCCAGTCGTAGGCCATCAGTAGGTTGAGGCGCGCCGCATCGGCGGCGGGTACCGGGCGCTCGTGGCGGGCGGCGGCCTGGAGCAGGAAGTGCTCAAATAATAAGGGGATGTCCTCGCGCCGCTCGCGCAGGGGGGGCAGGGGTAGGGTGGCGACGCTCAGGCGGTAGTAGAGGTCGGCGCGGAAGCGGCCCTGGTCGGCGAGTTCCTTGAGGTCGGCCTTGGTGGCGGCCACCACCCGGCAGTCGACGGGGATCGGCGTGTTGGAGCCCAGCCGTTCCAGGCTGCGCTCCTGCAGCACGCGCAGCAGCTTGATCTGCATCGCCAGGGGCATGGACTCGATCTCGTCGAGGAACAAGGTGCCGCCGTTAGCGTGCTCGATCTTGCCGATGCGTTTCTTGCCGGCGCCGGTGTAGGCCCCGGCCTCGTGGCCGAAAATCTCGCTTTCGAACAGGGTGTCGGGCAGGCCGCCACAGTTGATGGCGACAAAGTTGCCGCTGCGGCGCGGGCCGGCCTCGTGCAGGCAGCGGGCCACCAGCTCCTTGCCGGTGCCGGTCTCGCCGAAGATCAGCACGTCGGCGGCGCTGTTGGCCAGGTCCACGATCAGCCGGCGCGTGCGCACCATGGCCGGGGCGCGGCCGATCAGGCGGGCCTCCAGTTGGTCCTCGCCCTCCAACCTGGCGCGCAGGGCGCGCACCTCCAGGGTCAGGCGACGCTTGTCCAGGGCGCGCCGGGTCACGTCCACCAGGTGCTCGGGAGCGAAGGGCTTCTCGATGAAGTCGTAGGCCCCGTCCTTCATCGCCTGCACCGCCAGGGAGACGTCGCCGTGACCGGTGATCAGCACCACCGGCAGCTCCGGGTCCAGGGCGTGCAGCTCGCGCAGCAGGGCCATGCCGTCGGCGCCGGGCAGGCGGATGTCGCTCACCACTACGCCGGCGAAGTTGGCCCCCAGACGCTTGCGCGCCTGTTCCACCGAGCCGGCGGACTGGGTGGCGATGCCTTCGAGCTGCAGGGCCTGCTCGCAGCCCAGCAGCACGTCCGGGTCGTCCTCGATAATCAGCACCGAAAGCGGCGTGGCGAGGGGCGTAGCGGGGGCAGCGTCAGTCATGGCGGATCTCGTCGGCAGCGGGGATTTCCAGGGTGAACACGGCGCCGCCCTCCGGGTGGTTGTCACCCGCCAGGGTACCGCCAAAATCGTGCACGATGCCGGCGGAGATGGGCAGCCCCAAGCCCAGGCCGACACCCGCCTCCTTGGTGGTGAAGAAGGGCTCGAACAGGTGCGCGCGCACCTCGTCGCTCAACCCCGGGCCGTGGTCGCGCACCCGCAGGCGCAGCAGGGCGCCCGCTTGTTCGGCGGTCAGTTCCAGGCGTGGTGCGTCCTGGCCGGCCATGGCGTCGAGGGCGTTGCCGATCAAGTTGACCAGCACCTGCTCCAGCCGGTTCGGGTCGCACAGGGCCACCAGGTCCGCCGACGGCAGGGTTTGCTCGACCCGGGCGCCGCTCTGGCGCAGGCGCTGTTCGAGCAGCGCCAGGGCATTGTCGATGGCCTGTTGCAGCACCACCGGCTGGGGTCGGCCCGAGGACTTGCGGGCGAAGGACTTGAGCTGGCCGGTCAGGGTCCCCATACGGTCCACCAGTTGTGCGATGCGCCCCAGGTTGCCGCGCACCGTGGGCAGGTCGCCCCGGTCGAGGAACTTGCCGGCATTACCCGAGAGGGTGCGCAGGGCAGCCAGGGGCTGGTTCAGCTCGTGGGCGATGCCGGCGGCAAGCTGGCCGATTACCGCCAGCTTGCCGGCCTGGACCAGTTCGTCCTGGGCGGCGCGCAGGGTGCGCTCGGCCCGGATGCGTTCGGCCACTTCGGCCTGGAGGCGGGCGTTGGCGGCGGAGAGGGCGGCGGTGCGGGCCTCGACCTTGCGCTCCAGCTCGTCGTGGGCGCGCTGCAGGGCTTCCCGGGCGGCCAGCCGGTCGCGCAGGTGGCGGCGCCGCTCGTTGAACATGAACAACACGATGAACACCAGCACCGCCCCGATGCCGGCCAGGGCGGCCCGGTTGGCGGCCATTTCGCGCACCTGCTCGACGTGGGAGAACACCGTCAGGTTCCACGGGGTGCCGGGCAGGGGTTGGGCCTGGGCGAGGAACTTGCCGGTGACCGGGAACACCGACACCGTCTCCGGCCCGACCCGGGGCAGGCGCACCAATTGGGCGCCGTGGTCGAGGGGGGCGATTTCCTTCACTCCCAGGGGGTTGAGGGCGCGTCGGTTGTATTGCTGGGTGCGGTCGAAGGTGTGCCGGGTGGTCTCGTCCAGGGGGCGCAGGGTGGTGAATTTCCAGTCCGGCACCGAGGCCAGGATCACCACGCCGTTTTCGTCGGCCACCAGGGCGGGGGCCTCCACCGTCGCCCAGGATTTTTCCAGCTGCTCCAGGCTGACCTTGACCACCGCCACGCCCACCGTGCCTTGGGCGTTGGCCAGGGCCGAGGCCAGGTAGTAGCCCGGCTCGCCCCGGGTGGTGCCGATGCCGAAGAAGCGGCTGCTGCCGGTTTCCAGGGCCTCGCGGAAGTAGGGGCGGAACGACAGGTCCTCGCCGAGGAAACTGTCCGGGCGGCGCCAGTTGCTGGTGGCCAGTACCGTGCCGCGGGTGTCGAGCACGTAGATCGACAGGGTGCCGGCCCGCTCGTTGAGCTGCTCCAGGTAGAGGCTGACCCGCTTGGCCAGGGGCGTGTCCCGCGCGTCCCGGGCGAGCAGGTCGAGCACGTCCCGCTCCAGCCCCAGGGTGGTGGGGAAGTAGGCGTACTTGTCGATCTCCCGCTCCAGGCTGGTAGCGTAGAGGTCGAGGCGATGCCGCCCGGTCGCCTGCAACTCGGCCAGGCCCATGGCCTGGCTGACCCGGAAGGTGGTGTAGCTGGCGCCGCCGATCAGCAGGGCCAGGGTGCAGACCAGGGCCAGGAGGCGGAGCAGGCGTTGCGGGGCGGACATGGCGGACAGGGGAGCTGGCGCGGAGTCGGGGAACGGCACCATGCTATCAGGTGCCGCCGCGGACGGTGGGACGGGCTCAGGCATGGAAATAGCCGGTCGCCTGCTTGATGATCAGCACCGCCACCACCAGCAGGAAGGCGCGGCGGACAAAGCCGGCGCCGTGGCGCAGGGCGAGCAGGGTGCCGACCTGGGCGCCGGCCAGGTTGCAGGCGGCCATGATCAGCCCGATGCCCCACAGCAGGGGGCCGTGGCTGGCGAAGAAGGCGATGGCGGCGACGTTGGTGGCGGCATTGACCACCTTGGCGCTGGCCGAGGCGTGCAGGAAGTCCATGCCGAACAGGCGGACGAAGGCGAAGATCAGCAGGCTGCCGGTGCCCGGACCGAAGAAACCGTCGTACAGGCCGATGACCAGGCCGAGGGCGGCGCCCTTCCAGCGGTCGGCCCGGGTTAGTTCCCGGGTGGCGGCATGGCCCAGGTCCTTGCGCAGGAAGGTGTAGCCGGCCACCACGATCATCAGCACCAGCACCAGGGGCTGCATCGCCTCCCGGGACAGCCAGGCCACCAGAGCCGCGCCCCCCCAGGCCCCAAACAGGGCGGCGCCGGTGGCTGGCAGCACCACCGCCCAGGGGATGGAGACTGCCCGGGCAAAGCGCCATACCGCCGCGCCGGTGCCGGCGATGCTGGAAACCTTGTTGGTGCCGAACAGAGTGGGGATCGGCGTCGCGGGAAATTGGCCGAGCAGCACCGGAATCTGGATGAGGCCGCCGCCACCCACCACGGCGTCCACCATCCCGGCGAAGAAGGCGGCGGGGGCGAGGATGTACCAGTCGAAAGTCATGGCCGGAGAAAAAGAAGCCCGGCAAGACGGTGCCGGGCGAACTGGAGGAGAGGGGCAGGCGGCGGCGCGCGGTGGGCCGCTGCCCGGCAAGGGATGGACCGCTCAGGCGGCTTCGGGGTAGGTCTCGTCCACCACCGGCAGGGACTCTTCGGCATCGGCCTGGTCGGCCGGCACCGGGTCGATGGCGCCTTCCCACTTGGCCACCACGGCGGTGGCGATGGAGTTGCCCAGCACGTTGGTGACGGTGCGGCCCATGTCGAGGAAGTGGTCGATGCCCAGCACCAGCAGCAGGCCGGCTTCCGGCAGGTTGAACATGGGTAGCACGGCGGCCACCACCACCAGGGAAGCCCGGGGCACCCCGGCGATGCCCTTGGAGGAGACCATCAGTACCAGCAACATGGTGATCTGGGCGCCCAGGCTCATCGGGATGTCGTAGGCCTGGGCGATGAACAAGGCCAGAAAGGTGGTGTACATCATCGAACCGTCCAGGTTGAACGAGTAACCCAGGGGCAGGACGAAGCCGGTGACCCGGTTCTTGATGCCGAACTTTTCCAGTTGTTCCATCAGCTTGGGGTACACGGACTCGCTGGAGGCGGTGGAGAAGCCCACCAGGAGCGGGCCGCGCACCAGCTTGAGGAGGCGGAACACGTCCTTGCCCAGCACGGCGAAGCCGGCCAGGATCAGCACACCCCACAGGGCCGCCAGGGCGATGTAGAAGCTGACCATGAACTTGCCGAACACCAGCAGCATGCCCAGGCCGTTGACCGTGATGGCGGCAGCCACGGCGCCGAACACGCCGAAGGGGGCGAAGCGCATCACGTAGTCGGTGACTTTCAGCATCACGTGCACCACCTCGTCCATGGTGTTCACCAGGGAGCGGGCGGTCTGGTTGTGCAGATGGCCCAGGGCGACGCCGAAGAACACGGCGAAGATGAGGATCTGCAGCACCTCGTTGCCGGCCATGGCCTCGATCACGCTCTTGGGAAAGACGTGGGTGATGAAGTCCTTCAGGTTGAGGGCGGCGGTCTTCAGGTTGAGACCAGCGGCGGAGTCGGGCAGGGGTACGTTCAGCCCGTGGCCCGGCTGCAGCACGTTGGCAAAGAGCAGGCCGATGAAGAGGGAACAGAACGAGGCGCAAACGAACCAGCCCAGGGCACGACCGCCGATGCGGCCCACCGCCTTGGCATCGCCCATGTTGGCCAGGCCCGCCACCAGGGTGGCGAAGATCAGGGGCGCGATGATCATCTTGATCAGGCGCAGGAAGATGTCGGTGAGGATGCCGAAGTAACCGGCCAGATCCTTGGCTGCGGCGGCATCCGGCACTATCTCGTGGCAGACGTAGCCGACGACGATGCCGAGGACCAGGGCGACCCCGATCCAGGTGGTCAGCTTGTTCATTTTCATTGCAGGACTCCTCCCCCGGTCAGGCCGGGATGAAATGGGAATGACGTTGATCGTCTCTTCGGTGGGGGATCAGGGCTTGGCGGCAGGGGCGGCAGGAATGGCCCGCGGCCGGGTCAGCACCTCGGGGCGCAGCACTTCGGCCAGGGCTTCCGGGGTCATCAGGCCCTGGCCCAGCACCACCTCGGTGACGCTCTTGCCGCTGCGGAAGGCCTCCGCCGCCACTTCGGTGGCGTTGGCGTAGCCGATGTAGGGGTTCAGCGCGGTGACGATGCCGATGGAGTTCTCGACGCTGGCGCGCAGGGTGTCCCGATTGGCGGTGATGCCGTCCACGCAGCGGTCGGCCAGGGTCAGGCAGCCGGCGCGCAGGTGGTGCACGCTCTTGAACAGACTGTGGGCGATGATCGGCTCGAAGGCGTTGAGCTGGAGCTGGCCGGCCTCGGCGGCGAAGGTGACGGTCTGGTCGTTGCCGATCACTTCATAGGCGATCTGGTTCACCACTTCCGGGATCACCGGGTTCACCTTGCCCGGCATGATCGACGAGCCGGCCTGGCGCGCCGGCAGGTTGATCTCGCCCAGGCCGGCCCGGGGGCCGGAAGAGAGCAGGCGCAGGTCGTTGCAGGTCTTGGACAGCTTCACGGCGACGCGCTTCAGCACGCCGGACAGCTGTACGAAGGCGCCGCAGTCCTGGGTGGCTTCCACCAGGTTGGGGGCGGTCACCACCGGCACGCCGCTCACCTCGGCGAGCAGGCGGCAGACCAGAGGGGCGTAGTCCGGGTGGGCGTTGATGCCGGTGCCGATGGCGGTGGCGCCCAGGTTGATCTCGCGGATCAAGAGGGCCGCTTCCTTGAGGCGCTCCTCGTCCTCGCCGAGCATCACGGCGTAGGTGGAGAACTCCTGGCCCAGGGTCATGGGCACCGCGTCCTGCAACTGGGTGCGGCCCATCTTGAGCACGTCGGCGAATTCGTCGGCCTTGCGCTCGAAGCTGCGGCGCAGGTGGGCCATGGCCTCCACCAGGCGGAAGATGCCTACGTAGGTGGCCAGCTTGAGGGCCGAGGGATACACGTCGTTGGTGGACTGCCCCATATTGACGTGCTCGTTGGGGTGCAGGTGGGCGTATTCGCCCTTGCCGTGGCCGAGGATTTCCAGGGCCCGGTTGGCGATCACCTCGTTGGCGTTCATGTTGGTCGAGGTGCCGGCGCCGCCCTGGATCACGTCCACCACGAACTGGTCGTGCAGCTTGCCGGCGATCAGCTCGCGGCAGGCGGCGACGATGGCGTCGGCCCGGGTGGCGTCGAGCAGGCCGAGCTGCTGGTTGGCGCGGGCGGCGGCCAGCTTGATCTGGGCCAGGGCCCTGATCAGGTCCGGGTAGACGGCGATGGAAATGCCGGTGATGGGAAAGTTTTCCAGGGCGCGCAGGGTATGCACGCCGTAATAGACGTCGGCAGGGACGTTCTTGTCGCCGAGCAGGTCGTGCTCGGAACGGTAGGGGGTGCCGCTCATGGTGTCTCCGGTCTCCTGGTGGTGTGTCGTGGGCCCTCGCAAGGGGGCCTCCAGGTTTTTGCACGGAGCGTGCCAACTGATCGATTTTTTCAAGCGGTTGATTGGAAACCGTTTTTCCTGCGCAACGTCTGGGTGGCGGCCGGATTTCCGGATGGAGTGGCGTTGTGTCGTTCGGAAATCCGAACAGGGTGCGGCCGCAATCGGGTCCGGCACCGCCGCCGCCGGGGTGCGTGGGGTGGGCGCGGGCAGGGGTGAGGATGGGCCTCGGCGCTGCGGTGGGTACCGCGTCCGTCAGGCGAACCTGATACGATAGCCGCCTTTTTCGACTCCCCCTTTCTGAACCCGCCATGGCCGCTGTCGACCCCGCTTCCTCCGGGAATGCCATGAACGCTGAAGAGCGCCGCGCCGGCGTCAGTCTCGCCGCCATCTTCGCCCTGCGCATGCTGGGGCTGTTCCTCATCCTGCCGGTCTTCGCGGTGTACGCGAAAGATCTGCCTTCCGGCCACGATACCGCCCTGATCGGGCTGGCCATCGGCGCCTATGGCATCACCCAGGCCTTCCTGCAAATCCCCTTCGGCATGGCCTCGGACCGTTACGGGCGCAAGCCGGTGATCGTGGTCGGCCTGCTCCTCTTCATCATCGGCAGCATCGTCGCCGCCCTGGCCAGCGACCTGCCCCAGATCATCGTCGGTCGGGTTCTCCAGGGGGCCGGGGCGATTTCCGCCGCCGTCACCGCCCTGGCTGCCGACCTGACCCGGGAATCCCAGCGCACCAAGGTGATGGCCATGATCGGGTCGAGCATCGGCCTGACCTTCGCCGGTTCCCTGGTGCTGGCGCCGCTGCTGTTCCGCACCGTGGGCATGGGCGGCATCTTCTGGCTCACCGCACTGCTCGCCGCCGGCGCCATTGTCGCCGTGCTGGTGGTGGTTCCCGACCCGGAGCGCGAAGCGTCGACCGCCGAGCGTGGTATCGTCCGGGCGCGCTTTGCCGATGTGCTGCGCGACGGTCGCCTGCTACGCCTCAACTTCGGCGTGTTCGCACTGCACCTAATGCAGACCGCCATGTGGGTGGTGGTGCCCGCCGCCCTGGTACGGGTGGGCGACCTGCCCCTGGGGGAACACTGGAAGGTGTACCTGCCGGCGGTGCTGGTGTCTTTCGCCGTGATGGTGCCGGCGGTGATCGCTGCCGAGAAATACGGCCGCATGAAGCTGGTGTTCAACGGTGCCGTGGCGTTGCTGGTGCTAGTGCAGTTCGGCTTCGAGGCTTTCGGCGACTCCCTGACCGGGCTGGCCCTGTGCCTGACCCTGTTCTTCGTCTCGTTCAACGTGCTCGAGGCCACCCAGCCGTCGCTCATCTCGCGCATCGCCCCGCCTCAGGCCAAGGGAGCGGCCCTGGGCGTTTATAATACGACCCAGTCCCTCGGGCTGTTCCTTGGCGGCGCCGTGGGCGGCGCCATCGTTCAGCGCGCCGGCCCCCACACCGTCTATTGGGCCTGCGCCGGCATCGCCTTGCTGTGGCTGGCGGTGGCCGCCACGTTCCAGTTTCCTGCTCCCCGGCCCAAAGCCTGACGCTGCAATCAGGCGTTGGCATTCGGCCCGGGGTGCGATAATTTCATCAGATTCAAAATACGGAGACCGCCATGGCGTCCCTCAACAAAGTCATCCTCATCGGCAACCTGGGTGCCGACCCCGAATCCCGCTACCTGCCCAACGGCGATGCGGTGGCCAACCTGCGCCTGGCGACGACCGATTCCTACAAGGACAAGGCTTCCGGCGAGCGCAAGGACGTGACCGAATGGCACCGGGTGGTGATGTTCCGCCGCCTCGCCGAGATTGCCACCCAGTACCTGAAGAAGGGCAGCCAGATTTATATCGAAGGCCGCATCAAGACCCGCAAGTGGCAGGATCAGAGCGGTCAGGAGCGCTACACCACCGAAATCGAAGCCACCGAGATGAAGATGCTCGGCAGCCGCCGCGACAGCGCGGGTGGCGGCGACTATGGCAGCGACAGCTACGGCGGCGACGACTACGCCCAGGCCCCGGCCCCTGCACCCCGGGCGTCCGGCGGTGGCGCTGCCCGCGCCCCGGCCAAGGCCGACCCGTTCACCATGGACGACGACATCCCGTTCTGAGGCGGATCGCCCGTTTGCCCCATCCGGACCCCGGTTACCGACGTAACCGGGGTCTTGTTTTTTTAGCTTCGCACCTCTTGCCCATGGCCGCGTCCCTCGTCCGCACATCCGGGGTGGTGGGCAGGCGTTTTCTCACGGAGCAGCAATGAGCCACTTCCAACCGGTGGACCTCGCCCATGCGAGCCGACTCATCAACCACGGTCCCACCGTCCTCGTCACCAGCCGCCACGGCGCACGGCGCAATGTCATGGCCGCGGCCTGGTCGATGCCGGTAGAGTTCAGCCCGCCGCGCATCGCCGTGGTGGTGGACAAGCACACCCATACCCGGACCCTGATGCAGGAAAGCGGCGTCTTTGGCATCTGCATTCCCGGTGCGCTTCTGGCGGATCTGACCTACGCGGTGGGCAGCGTGAGCGGCCGGGACGGGGACAAGTTCGCCCGTTTCGCCATCTCCGCCCAGGACGGCGCGGCGACGGGCGTGCCCCTGATCGAGGCCGGCTGCGCCGCCTGGCTCGAATGCCGCCTGATCCCCGAACCCCATGCCGAAGAGGCCTACGACACCTGCTTCGGCGAGGTCGTTGCCGCCGCCGCGGACAGCCGCATCTTTGCCGACGGCCGCTGGAACTTCAACGACGGCAACGCCGACCTGCATACCCTGCACCACCTGGGGGCCGGCAACTTCGCGCGGGCCGGCCAGGTGCTCAAGGCCAACCTGCTGCCCGGGATCTGAGACGGTTCAGCGCTCCTGGGGCAGGTAGCGCAGGAACCACTGCCGGGCGGCGTCGGCCACCTGCTCCAGGGTGCCCGGCTCCTCGAAGAGATGGGTGGCGCCAGGGATGACCGTGAGCCCTTTGGTGCAGTGCAGACAGGCCAGAGCTTCCTCGTTCAGGGCGAGCACGTCGGGGTCGAAGCCGCCGACCAGCAACAAAGTGGGGCTGCGGACCCGGGCGAGCGCCGCGGCGCCGGCCAGATCCGGCCGGCCGCCCCGGGACACTACCGCGGCAATGTCTCCGTCCAGGCTGGCGGCGGCGCGCAGCGCGGCTGCCGCACCGGTGCTGGCACCGAAATAGCCGATTGGCGGAGGGGCCCGGCCCTGCTGGCGTTGCAGCCAGCGCGTCGCCGCCACCAGACGTTGGCTGAGTAGGTCGATGTCGAAGCGGGTGGCGTAGTCGGTGTCCTCCTCCCGGGTCAGCAGGTCGAACAGCAGGGTAGCGATTCCCCCTTCCTGCAGCACGCCGGCCACGTAACGGTTGCGTGGGCTCATGCGGCTGCTGCCGCTGCCGTGGGCGAACAGCACTGTGCCCACGACATGCCCGGGCCTGCTCAACACCCCGTCCAGCCGGATGGGGTCGAGTTCGATGGTGACGGCGGATTCCGTTCGTGCCATGGCGTCCTTCCCCGTTTCACGACCGCAGGCCGGTTCGGGAACCGTTCCGCGGACCGCCGTGCTTACTTTCAGGGTAGAAGAGCCCCGTTGCCTGCGCCATCGTCGTAGACGGCGCCTGCTCGTCTAGGATGGATGAAGCAAGGAGGCGGCGGTGAGAATTGCGCTGATGGGCGACATCATGCTCGGGCGGGGAGTGGCGCGGGCGCTCAAGGGCCAGGACGGGGCCGCGCTCTGGGGCGATTTACTGCCCTGGCTGGCGACGGCGGATTTGCGTTTTGCCAACCTGGAATGCGCCATCACCCGTCACCGCCGCCCCTGGTCGCGCTACGGCAAGCGCTTCCATTTCCGCGCAGCCCCCGATGTTCTGGACGTGCTGCGGGCCGGCGGGGTCGATGTCGTCTCCCTGGCCAACAACCACACCCTCGATTTCGAGGCGCGGGGATTGCGCGACACCCTGGCCCATCTCGACTGGGCAGGCATTGCCCATGCCGGTGCCGGGCGCAACCTGGGCGAGGCGGCCGCGCCGGCCTGGCTGGATGCGGGCGGCAAACGGGTGGCCGTGATCGCCGTCACCGACAACGAGCCCGGGTTTGCCGCTACCGCCACGGCCGCGGGCACCCATTACCTGCCGGTGGATCTGTCGCCGGCCGCGGACGCCGCTCTGGCGGCCTTGCTGGCCAGCCCCCGCCGCGCGGGGGCGGACCTGGTGATTTTTTCCAACCACTGGGGACCCAATTTCGTGGAGCGACCCCCTCCCGCGTTCCGCCAGTTCGCCCGCCGGGTCATCGACCTGGGCGCCGACCTTTACGTCGGCCACAGCGCCCACCTGACCCAGGGGGTCGAGCTCTACCGGGGCAAGCCCATTCTTTACGACTGTGGCGATTTCATCGACGACTATGCGGTCGATCCGGTGCTGCGCAACGACTGGTCCTGCCTCTTTCTAGTCGATCTCGACGATTCCGGCCAATGCACCCGGTTGGCGTTGATCCCGGTTTGTCTGGCACTGGCCCGGGTCCGCCGGGCGACGGGCGCCGAGGCCGAGGCGATCTGCCGGCGCCAGATGCGCCTTTCCGCCGAGTTGGGAACGACCTTGCTGGTCCGGGACGGGGTGCTATGTTGGACATCAAGCCCGGCGCAGGGGGCGAGCGGTTGCGCCGGGTAGCCCGCCCGATGTGCCACCCATGTCCGCGGGGGGCCATGGGGCGAGGGAATGGATACGGGAGGCACCGATGAAGCACAGCACCCCTCAGGTTTATCTGGCCTATTCCTCCAGCGGGCGGGGGCTCTTGTGCGCCCTTACCTACGAGACGGCGGGGCCCCATGTCCATGGCTGGTGGACCGGCGCCCAGGCGGGGGATTTCGCCGCGGCCTTCTTCAAGTTGGAGGACTTCTTTTCCAGCGCGCCCCAGCGCTTCCTCGCCACCCGGGGAGGGGACATGGCGGGGGGCTGGGTGTTCGATTACGCCCAATCCCACCCGCGCCTTGGCGAGGCCGTCCCCATCGAGGACGAGGAACGCCAGCGGCTGGAGGAAATGCAGTCGAATTTTGCCGGCGAGTGGCTGTTCTACCCGGATGCGCCGGGCAGTGCCGCGGAGATCGACAGTTACCGGGCCGAGGGCCTGCCGCTGCTGCCGGTCAACATCAAATACCGGCGCCTGCACAAGCTCGACCGGGGCGGCCATCCCCGGGAATACATCTCGCCCAATGCGGACATGAACATCCTCGATTATGTTCAGGAGTACTGGCCGCTGGATTACCGCCTGCCCTGACCCGGGCGGAGCCGAGGCGCATCATGCCCCTGCATAACGTGGCCATCTGCCGCATCTTCCAGGACATCGCCGACCTGCTGGAAGTCGAGGAGGCCAATCCCTTCCGCATCCGCGCCTATCGCGTAGCGGCCCGTGTGCTCGGTGAATACGGGCGGGAACTGGCCGACCTTGTGCGGCAGGGCGCGCCGCTGCCCAAGCTGCCCGGGATCGGCGAGGACCTGGGGGCGAAGATCGTGGAAATCGCCAGTACCGGCCATTGCCGCCTGCTAGAGCGGCTGCGGGGCGAGGTACCCCCGGCGGTGGCCTCCCTGCAGGAGATTCCCGGGCTGGGCCCGAAGCGGGTCCATACCCTCTACCACGAGCTGGCGATCACCTCGCCGGCCGATCTGGAGCGGGCCCTGGACGACGGCGTCGTGGGTGCCCTGCCCGGTTTCGGGCCCCGCCTCGAAGCGCGCCTGCGCGAGGCGCTGGCATGGCACCGGGCACGCCCGTCCCAGGGATGAGGCGCGGACCGCTGGCGCAGCGGCCACCACGCCTAGTTTTTGCGCCCCGGTTCGGCCTCCACATGCCTGCGCTGGGGGGAAGATTCACGGCAGCGGATTGCCCGGGCTGAGGGGAGCGGCGTCCCGGCAGCAGTCGAGCCAGGCCCGGGCTGCCCGGGAAAGATAGCCCTGGCGCCAGACCAGGCCCAGTTCCCATACTAGGGTGGGGGAGGCCAGGGGGCGGCAGTCCACCCGGGCCGGGTCGACGCGGCCGGCCACGTGGGCAGGCAGAATCGCCACCCCCACGTCGGCCCCCACCAGGTCGCCGATGAAGTCCCAGTAGCGGCTCTGGGCGGCGATTTCCGGTTCGAAGCCGGCGGCTCGGCAGCCGTCGGCGATGAGCCGGGGCAGGGCGAAGTCGTCCTCGTACATGACGAAGGGCAGGCCGGCCAGTTCGGCCAGGGCCACCGGCCCGGGGTGCGCCGGCGCCCGGGCGCGGGGAAAGAGTGCCACCACGCTCTGCCGGGCCACCGAGAGCTGGGCTAGGTGGGCGGTCAGCTCCGGCCGGGCCAGGGGCAGCAAGGTCACGCCAATGTCCAGCTCGCCTGCGGCCACCCCGGCCTCCAGGGCCCGGGCACCCTGTTCGCGCAGGCGCAGGGTAACGCCGGGGTGGCGGCGCCGGTAGACGCCGATCACCGGGGCGAAGTAGGGGCCGGCGGTGGGGGGGATGCCCACGGTCAGCTCGCCCCGGGCCAGGCCCTCCACCTCGGCCACGTCGCAGCGCAGCCGGCCCACCTCGGCGAGCACCGCGCGGCCGCGCTCCAGCACCACCCGGCCGGCGTCGGTGAGTTGCAGGCGGCGCCCGTCGCGGATCAGCAGGGGGCCGCCCAGTTCGTCCTCCAGGGCGCGCACCATCTTGCTGATGGTGGGCTGGGTAACGTGCAGGGCTTCCGCCGCCCGGGTGAAGCTCTGCCGCTCGACCACTTCGACGAAATAGCGCAGGGCGCGCACGTCCATATTTTCATTCCTTTTTTGAATTGACTTAATTCTTATTATTCATTTTACGCATCAACTACCCCTGCCTACACTGGCGCCATCTTGATCCAGCGTGTCCGGCACGTTCCCGCAATGCCCCGTCCCTCCGCCGCCAAGGCGCCCAATGCGCCCGATACCCCGTCGTCTGCGCCCAGCCTGCCGCCCCTGCGCCGGGCGGGCGCAGTGCTCGCCCAGGTGGGCCTGCTGTGCGGACTATGGTTGGTCGCGGAGTCCCTGCGTCGCCAGTTCGCCCTGCCCGTGCCGGCGGGACTGATCGGCTTTCTGGCTCTGGCCGCCGGGCTCTTCTCCGGCCTGGTGCGGGGGCGTTGGCTGCGCCACGGCGCCAACTGGCTGCTCGGCGAAATGGTGCTGTTCTTCATCCCGGCCATGCTGGTGGTGACCCAGTACCCGGACCTGGTGCGCCACGATGGCTGGCGCATTGCTCTGGTGATTGGCCTGAGCACGGTGCTGGTGATGGCCGCCACCGCCCTGGCGGTGGACCGGGTGCACCGGCTGGAGGTGTGGCTGGCGCGTCGCCGCGGTCCTCGCGGGAGCCGGGCATGAGTGACGCCCTGCTGGCCACCCTGTCGTTCGCCGCCACGGTGGGGCTGTATTACGCCAACAAACACCTTTACGCGTGTCGCCGCCACCCCCTGCTGATGCCGCTGCTGGCCACCCCGGTGCTGTTGCTGCTGCTGGTGCTGGGAGCGGGCATCCCCTACCGGGACTACATTGCCGACACCCGCTGGCTGATCTGGCTGCTGGGCCCGGCCACCATCGCCTTCGCCCTGCCCATGCACGATCACCGGGCCATGCTGCGCCGCCATGGCCTGTCGATTGCGGTGGGCGTGCTGGTGGCCAGCGCCACTTCCATCGTCACCTCGGTGTGGCTGGCCCGCTGGCTGGGGCTGTCGCCCTTGCTGCAAAAGGGGCTGGCGGTGCGCTCGGTGACCACCCCCTTCGCCATCGAGGCGGCCCGCAGCCTGGGCGGTCCGCCGGACCTGGCCGCCCTGTTCGTGTTGATGACCGGTCTGACCGGCATGCTCGTCGGCGAAACGGTGCTGGCCCTGCTGCCCATGGTGCGCAGCCGTCTGGCCCAGGGGGCGATCTTTGGCGGGGCGGCCCACGGTGGCGGTACCGCCAAGGCGCAACAGTTGGGCCAGGTACAGGGCGTGGTGGCCGCCTTGGTGATGATGCTCGCCGGGGCCGCCAACGTACTCGCCGCCCCTCTGATCCGCACGCTCTTTTTCTAGGGCATGGGGCCCGCCGATCTCTGGACCGCGCTACCCGCGCGGGGATGGCGGCCAGGCGGGGCGGCGGCCCTGGGGCGGGGCGGGCGGGTACAATGGCCTTCAGGCTTTTCACCTGTTTCCCCATGACCGACGTTTCTTCCTCCCGCCCGGAACACTCCCCTTTGGGCAAGGCGGTGACCTACTGCGCTACCTACGCCCCCGAGCTGCTCTTCCCCATCTCCCGGGACGACAAGCGCCGCGAGATCGGCGTCGATCCGGCCCGGCTGCCGTTCCACGGCGCCGACTTGTGGAACGGCTATGAACTCTCCTGGCTCAATCCCAAGGGTAAGCCGGTGGCGGCCCTGGCCACCTTCGTGGTGCCGGCCGAATCACCCCGACTGATCGAATCGAAGTCGTTCAAGCTCTACCTCAATTCCTTCAACCAGACGTCGTTTGCCGACGCCGCCGCCGTGCGCGCCGTGCTCGAACGGGACCTTTCCGCCGCCGCCGGCGCGCCGGTGGCGGTGACCGTGGAGCCCCTCACCACGCACCCGGCGCGGGAGGTGGGCTACCCCCAAGGCATCCTGCTCGACGACCTGGACGTGGCTTGCGATGTCTACCTGCCGGCCCCGGAGTTGCTGTCCGCCGACCCCCATGCCGCGCCGGTGGAGGAAATCCTGGTCTCCCACCTGCTCAAGTCCAACTGCCTGGTCACGGGCCAGCCCGACTGGGGCTGCGTGGTGGTGCGCTACCGGGGGGCGCCGATCGACCGGGCCGGGCTGCTCCGTTACATCGTTTCGTTCCGCAACCACAACGAATTCCACGAACAGTGTGTCGAACGCATCTACGTGGATATTCTGGCTCGCTGCCGCCCGGCGTTTCTGTCGGTGCACGCCCGCTACACCCGGCGCGGCGGCCTGGACATCAACCCCTGGCGCAGCAGTGCTCCCGGTCCGATGCCGGACAACCGGGGGGAAGTGCGTCAATAGTTTCCTTATTACGCCCGGGAATAACGAGAAAACCCCTAATTCTCAGGTGTTGAACGACTTTGCGCTAAGGTAGCGCCGTTCATTTTCAGGAGTCCGTCATGGCCCGCATCGCCAACAATGTCGCCGAACTGGTCGGCAACACCCCCCTGGTCAAGCTCAACCGCCTCACCGCCGGCCTGGCGGCCACCGTGGTGGTCAAGCTGGAATTCATGAACCCTGGCCACAGCGTCAAGGACCGCATCGCCGTGTCCATGCTCGACGCCGCCCAGAAGGCCGGCAAAATCGGCCCCGACACCATCGTCATCGAGCCCACCTCGGGCAACACCGGCATCGGCCTGGCCATGGTCTGCGCCGCTCGGGGCATCAAGTGTGCCTTCGTCATGCCCGAAACCATGAGCCGCGAGCGCAAGCTGCTGCTCAAGGCCTATGGCGCCGAGCTGATCCTCACCCCGGGGCCGGAAGGCATGGGCGGGGCAATCAAGAAGGCCCAGGAACTGGCCGCCGCCGATTCCCGCTACTTCATCCCCCAGCAGTTCGAGAACCCGGCCAACCCGGAAGTGCATCGCAACACCACCGCTGAGGAAGTGTGGCGCGACACCGATGGCGCCGTGGACATCTTCGTCGCCGGGGTAGGCACCGGCGGCACCATCACTGGCGTGGGCGAAGTGCTCAAGGCGCGTAAGCCTTCGGTGCGGGTGGTGGCGGTGGAACCGGACGCATCCCCGGTGCTGTCCGGCGGCCAGAAGGGCCCCCACCCGATCCAGGGCATCGGTGCTGGCTTCGTCCCGGCGGTGCTCAATACCCATGTTTACGACGCCGTGGCCCGGGTCAAGAACGAAGATGCCTTCGTCACCGCCCGCCGTCTGGCCAAGGAAGAGGGCCTGCTGGTGGGCATCTCCTCCGGTGCAGCCGTGTGGGCCGCCCTGGAAGAGGCGAAGAAGCCGGAGAACGCCGGCAAGCTGATCGTCGCCGTGGTGCCGTCCTTCGGCGAGCGCTACCTGTCCACCGCCCTGTTCGCCGACCTGGAAGTCTGAGGGGCGCGGCCGTGAGCACCGCCTTCGATTTCTCCACCGCTCCCGACCGGCGCGGCAGCGATTCGGTCAAGTGGAACCGTCCTTGGCCCCGGGCCAAGGGCAGCGAATTCGAGGGCGACGTGCTGCCCCTGTGGGTGGCGGACATGGACTTCGCGGCCCCGGAACCGGTGGTCGAGGCCATCCGCCACCGCCTGGCACACCCGGTGTTCGGCTACGGCCACCCGGGGCACGGCCTTACCGCCGCGGTCACCGGCTTTCTCGCCCGCCACTACGGCTGGGAGGTGGCCCCGGACTGGCTGGTGTGGCTGCCCGGGGTGGTGTCCGGCTTCAACGTCGGCTGCCGCCTGATGGGGGAGGAGGGCGACGGGGTGGTGGTGGCTGCCCCGGTCTATCCGCCCTTTTTCGCCGCCCCCGGCCACGCCGGGCGGCGCCTGCTGCGCACCGACCTGATCGAGGGGGCCACGCCCGTCGGGCCGGAGTGGGGCTGGGACTGGCCGGCCCTGGACACCCTGCTCGCCGACCCCGAGCAGCGCGCCGCTGGCCTGCTGCTCTGCCACCCTCACAACCCGGTAGGCCGGGCTTGGCGCCGTGACGAACTGGAAGCCCTGGCCGAGCGGGTGCTGCGCCACGACCTGGTAGTGGTGTCCGACGACATCCACGCCGACCTGCAGCTGGCGCCCGGCGCCCGCCACCTGCCCCTGGCGCGGGCCGTGCCGGAACTGGCGAGCCGCACCGTCACCCTGTTCGCCCCGTCGAAAACCTTCAACATCCCCGGCCTCTACTGCGCCTTCGCCGTGATCCCCGACGCCGGCCTGCGCCAGCGCTTTCGCGCCGCCGCCCGGGGCTTCGTGCCCGAACCCAACCTGCTCGGCCTGGCGGCTGCCGAGGCTGCCTACCGGGATTGCGACGACTGGCTGGCCGCCTTGCTCGCCACCTTGCGTGGTAACGCCGACCAGCTGGTGGCGGCGGTGGCCGGCCTGCCCGGCGTCGCCATGGCCCGGCCCGAGGCCACCTACCTGGGATGGCTCGACTGTCGCGGCCTCCAGGCCCGCCTGCCCCAAGGCCTAGATTCGGCGGGCTTCTTCGAGGCCCATGGCCTGGGATTGAGCAATGGCGCGGACTTTGGCCTGCCCGGTTTCGTCCGCCTCAATTTCGGCTGCCCGCCGGCGCGCCTCGAACAGGCACTCGAACGGCTGGTCCGGGCGGTAACGCTGCTTTCCTGAACCGCGAACGCGCCCTCTGGCGTGGGCTGCTGAAATACATCCGGAACCTTTTGTTGGATTTGCACCACAAGCGCTCAGAGGTGTGACTTTTTTCACACAGCCAGCGTTACAAATGGTCATGGAGCGTCAGAAAAAAGTAATAGAATCCGCGGACTTTGTTGCGCCGCCGCATGGAATCTCAGGGAGCCGTTATGTCCGCCGCCGGGTCGCCGTCCGCTAAAGCTTCACCCAATCCTTCGCCCGCTTCCCACGGGGCGTCATCGCCCCTGGCGGCCCTCTCACTGGCCGCCCTCGGGGTGGTCTATGGCGATATCGGCACCAGCCCGCTTTATTCGGTGAAGGAGGTCTTCGCCGGCAACCACGCGATTCCCCTCACCGAAGCCAACGTGCTGGGCAGCCTGTCCTTGTTCCTGTGGGCGCTGATCATCATTGTCTCGTTCAAGTACGTGGCGTTCATCATGCGTGCCGACAACCGGGGTGAGGGCGGCATCATGGCCCTGATCGCCCTGGCCTCCCGCCGTGATGGCACCGAGCACCCGATGCGGCGCAAGAGCATTTTGATCATCGGCATCTTCGGCGCTGCCATGTTTTACGGCGACGGTGTGATCACTCCTGCCATTTCGGTACTCTCCGCCGTTGAAGGGCTGGAGGTGGCGACGCCGGCCTTCACGCCCTATATCCTGCCCATTACCTTGGTGGTGCTGACCTTGCTGTTCTTTGTGCAACGGCGTGGTACCGCTACCGTAGGCATCGCTTTCGGCCCGGTGATGGTGGCCTGGTTCGTTGCCCTGGCGGCCATCGGCCTCTACAACATTGAGCGTAATCCCAGCATTCTGCTGGCCATCAACCCTTGGTACGGCCTGGAGTTCCTCTGGGTTAACAAGGCCATGGCCCTGGTAGCCATGGGCAATATCGTGCTCGCAGTGACGGGCGCCGAGGCGTTGTACGCCGACATGGGGCACTTCGGCCGTCGCCCCATTCGGTTGGCGTGGTACGGGTTAGTGCTGCCGTCGCTGGCGCTCAACTATGCCGGTCAGGGTGCTCTGCTGCTGGTGGACCCGTCCACCGTCTCCAATCCTTTCTTCAAGGCCGCGCCGAGCTGGGCCCTCTACCCGCTAGTGGGGCTGTCCACCGTGGCAACGGTGATCGCTTCCCAGGCGGTGATCTCCGGGGCCTTCTCGATCACCCGGCAGGCGATGCAGTTGGGCTTCGTGCCGCGCATGGAGGTGCAGCACACGTCTGAGAAGGAGCAAGGCCAGATCTATCTGCCCGGGATCAACTGGGGCATCTTTCTGGCGGTGGTCGTCCTGGTGCTCGGCTTCAAGTCGTCCAACAATCTGGCGGCGGCCTACGGCATTGCCGTTACCGGGAACATGGTCACCACCTCGATCCTGGCCACCATCGTCGCGGCCCAGGTGTGGGGTTGGGGCTGGACCCGGGCCATTGCCCTGTTCGCCTGTTTCCTCGCCGTGGAACTGATCTTCCTGGCGGCCAACATTCTGAAGATCCCCGACGGCGGCTGGTTTCCGCTGGTGGCCGGCGCCGGGGTGTTCTTCCTGATGACGACCTGGAAGCGTGGCCGGCAGTTGCTTTCCGACCGCCTCAAGGGCGAGAACCTGAACCTGGAGATGTTCATCGACAGCATTTCCGCCGGTGCCCCGACCCGGGTACCGGGCACCGCGGTGTTCATGAACGCCGATCCCCACGCCGTGCCCCACGCCCTGCTGCACAACCTGATGCACAACAAGGTGCTGCATGAGCGCATCGTCATCGTTACCGTGCAGATCTTCGATGTGCCCTTCGTGCCCGAGATCGACCGGGTCGAGGTCCATACCCTCAAGGAAAACTTCTGGCGGGTGGTGGTCCAGTACGGCTTCAAGGACGAGCCGGACATCCCCGCCGCCCTGGCCATGTGCGCCGATGCCGGCCTGGGATTCGAGATGCTGGAAACCTCGTTCTTCCTCGGCCGCGAAACCCTGATCCCGCGGCTTGGCTCGGAAATGGCCTTCTGGCGCGAAAAGTTGTTCATCGCCATGTTCCGCAACGCCGGCAGCGCCACCTCGTTCTTCAAGATTCCCTCCAACCGGGTGGTGGAACTCGGTACCCAGGTCGTGCTCTGACAATAATGACGACCGGGATTAACCGGTCGTCATTAAGCCCCTACAATGAGGGCCGGAGTTCCGGGATCGGCCCGGAGCCCGCGCTTGCGGAGCTGCCATGGGCGAGTCCCTGTCGTCGGCCACCACGTCCATCCTGTCCGGATCTCCCCGGCAAGGACGTCGTTTTCCACTGCACGTTCACCTCACCCTGCTGTTCACCCTGCTGATCTTCTTGTCCGGCACGGTGATCGGGGTGCTCAACTACATGCAGTCCCGGGAAACCCTGCTGACCGCTGCCCAGGACGTGTTCGGGCGCATTGGCAACGAGGCCGGGGAGCGTCTGGAGCGTCTGCGCGGGCCCATCGTCGGCGCCGTTTCCCTGCTTTCCCGCTCCCGCCTGGCCGATGCCACGACCCTGGCCGAACGCCTCCAGGCCGTGCCCCTGCTGGTCGAAACCCTGCGCCTCAATCCGGCGGTGTCGGCCGTCTATGCCGGTTACGGCGATGGCGATTTCATCCTGGTGCGCCCCCTGGCCAATGCCGAGCAGCGCCAGTCGTTCAGCGCCCCCCGGGCGACGCGCTACGTCGTGCAGAGTGTCGAACGCCAGGCCGGTCAGGTGCAGGGCCGCTTCATCTTTCTCGACGACAAGCTGGCGGTGCTGGAAAACCGGGAGCGGCGCGACTATCTCTACGACCCCCGCGACCGCCCCTGGTACCGGGAGGCCCTGCAAGTCGACGAGAACATCGAGACCGCCCCCTACGTCTTCTTCACCACCCAGGAGGTAGGCCAGACCATTGCCCGGCGCGGCCATCGCGCCGGCCTGGTGATCGGCGCCGACCTGACCCTGGCCGATCTGTCCCTGCTGCTCACCGCGTCGCGCACCACCCCATCGTCCGAACTGGCGTTGTTCGATGCCCAGGGCAACATGGTGGCCTATTCCCAGCCCGCCCGTATTGTCCGCGGCGATCTGGGCGGGCAGTTGTTGCGCAAGTCCCTGGCAGAAATCGGCAGCCCGATCATGGCCGAGGTGGAAACCGCCTTCCAGGCCGGCCACGTCGACGAGGCCCTTACCCTGACGGCCGGGCAACAGGACTGGAATGTGCTGATCCACCGGGTCGAGGGCGCCGGCGACAAGGCGACCTACCTGGCGGTGGCCGCCCCGGAGGACGAGTTGCTGGTGGATGCCTGGCGCCATCTGGGCCGCCAGGGCCTGGTCACCTTGCTGATCCTGATCCTGACCGTGCCCCTGACCCTGTACCTGTCGCGGCGTGTTTCCAGGGATCTGCGCACCCTCACCGCCGAAACCCGGGCGATCCGGCGCTTCAGCTTTGCCGAGGGCGCCCGCATCAATTCGGTGGTGCGCGAGGTGCAGGAACTGTCGGATACCCTGGGACGTACCCGGCGCACCATCCGCCGCTTCCTCGACATCAGCGCGGCCCTGGCTGCCGAACGCAACTTTGGCCGATTGGTACAGCGGGTGCTCAAGGAAACGGTGGATGCGGTGGATGCCCGGGCCGGTGTGCTCTACCTGCTGGGTGACGACGAGCACAGCCTGGTGCCGGAGGCGGTGCGGCGCGGCGCGGCGGTGGATGGCGAGGACGGCGCCGAAGGCGACGCCGACCGGGGAGACCAGGGCCAGGAAGCCCTGCTCGCCAGCCTGGACTCCCTCTCCCTCAATGGTGCGGCGTCGGCCCTCGATCCGGTAGCCGGGGTTGTCCTGTCCGGCGTGACGGCAGTGTCGAACCTGCTGCCCGCCGGCATTTCTCCCGGGCCCCTGCGCGGCATTCTGGGGGCGGGGCCGCTGCAGTTGGTGGCGGTGCCGCTCAAGAACCGCAGCGGCGAGGTGATCGGCGTGCTCTGCCTGTATCGGGAACAGGAGCAGGATGCACCGGCCCAGGAGCTGGTGTCGTTCATCGAGCAGCTCTCCGGCGCGGCGGCAGTGGCCATCGAGAACCAGCGCCTGCTGCTCGCCCAGAAGGCCCTGCTCGAATCCTTCATCAAGCTGGTGGCCGGCGCCATCGACGCCAAGAGCCCCTATACCGGTGGCCACTGCCAGCGGGTGCCGGAACTGACCAAGATGCTCGCCCGGGCCGCCTGCGAGGCCCGCAGCGGCCCCTTTGCCGACTTCGATCTTGACGAGGAAGGCTGGGAGGCCCTGCACATCGCCGCCTGGCTGCACGATTGCGGCAAGGTCACCACGCCGGAGTACGTGGTGGACAAGGCCACCAAGCTGGAAACCCTCTACGACCGCATCCACGAGGTGCGCATGCGCTTCGAGGTCTTGAAGCGCGACGTCGAGATCGGCTACTGGCAGGCGCTGCAGCGTGGCGACGACGAAGCCTTTGCCCGCAAGCAGCGCGATGCCGAGCTGGCCCAGCTCGATGCCGATTTCGCCTTTGTCGCTGAATGCAACGAGGGCGGCGAATTCATGGCCCCGGAGCGGATCGAGCGTCTGCAAGGCATTGCCGCCCGCACCTGGAGGCGCACCCTGTCCGACCGGATCGGCATTTCCTGGGAAGAAAAGCAGCGCAAGGCGCGGACCCCGGAGCCGCTGCTGCCGGTGCTCGAACCGTTGCTGGCGGATAAGCCCGAGCACCTGATCGAGCGCGAACCGGCCGACCGCATGTCCGACAGCAACCCCTGGGGCTTCAAACTGCAGGTGCCCGCCTACAAGTACAACCGGGGAGAACTGACCAACCTGGCGGTGGGGCGCGGCACCCTCACCGAGGAAGAGCGCTACAAGATCAACGATCACATCGTCCAGACCATCGTCATGCTGTCCCGGCTGCCTTTCCCCAACCACCTGAAACGGGTGCCGGAGATTGCCGGCGGGCACCACGAGACCATGGACGGCCGGGGCTATCCCAAGCGCCTGACCCGGGACGAGATGAGCATCGAGGCGCGGGTGATGGCGATTGCCGACATCTTCGAGGCCCTCACCGCGGTGGATCGTCCCTACAAGAAGGGCAAGACCCTGTCCGAATCGGTGGCGATCATGGCGCGCATGGCCCGCGACCACCACGTCGATCCGGACCTGTTCGCCCTGTTCCTCACCTCCGGCGTGTATCGCCGCTATGCCGAGCGTTTCCTCAAGCCCAACCAGATCGATGCGGTAGATGTGGCCCGGGTCTTGGCGGGGTAGGTCGAATTTCTGCGGGGTGGGGAGGTGGCCCTGGGGGGGGCAGCGGCCTCCCCGGAGGTGAGCGCCTCGTTAGGCGCTGTATTTCGCCCTGACGGCGGGTACGTTTTGCGTCGCCAAAAGAACGTCACCAAAGCAAGGGCGACCCCAGCGCCCCCGCTGCCGGGCCGATGAAGCTGGTCCGGTGGTGCTCTGTGCTCCTCTCCGTACCGGGGCGGCTGCGGAACTCGGCTTGCGGCCTCAAACCGCCCTCGTCGACTGCTCCCTGGGCCGGCTGCGCTGCTCGGCGGGGGCGAAGGGGCATGGGCCGTGCCGGTGATTGGGGCGGTGGTTGAGTGGCGGTTGAAGGCGTGCACGGCACTCGCGTCTTGGCGCTTTCCTTCCCATGTTCCTTTGTGCATGGCCTGGAAAGGCGCGCCAATACTTGCTCTCCAGAGCATATGCTCGGAAATCAAGCACTGGCGCGGCTCTCGAAAGGTATGCCTTCAAACACCCCGCCAGCATTGGCTTTCCGGGCAACCCTAAAATCGAGCGTCCCCTTGTGCCCTTCTCCCCTGCCGAGCAACGCAGGCCGGGACGGATAAGGGCGCGGACGGTTTGAGGCAGTAGGCCGACTTCCGCAGCCCCCGCCCCGGGCGGGTCGCGCAGGTCACTCTCAGCGGGTTTTGCGGGGGGCGGGGGAGCGCGCTGTACGTTTCGGGTGTTCTTTGGCCACGTTCTGCCGCCGGACAGAACATGGCTCGGCGCCAGGCAAAACCGGGGCGATCCGGATGCAATGCCGCCAGGGCAATACCGTGCCCTAAAAGGGAAACTCTGGAGAACTGCCCCCGGCGAGCACGGCCACATGCCGAAACACAAGCGTTGGCGCGGCGTGCCCGTCAGCGGCTCAGAGCGAGCGGATCTTGTTCACCAGGGCAGTGGTCGAGCGCTCGTGGCGGAACGGTACCGAATGGACGGTGCCTCCCCAGCCGAGCACTTCCGGGGCGCCGACGATGCGCTCCACCGGCCAATCGCCCCCCTTCACCAGCACCGTCGGCCGGGCGTCCAGAATGCGGGCAATGGGCGTGTCCTCGTCAAACCAGGTCACCAGATCCACGCAACCCAGGGCCGCCATTACCGCCAGACGGTCTTCCAGGGTGTTGATCGGCCGGTCGTCGCCCTTGCCCTGGCGTTTCACCGAGGCGTCGGAGTTGAGGGCCACGATCATGGCCGCGCCCAAGGCCCGGGCTTGAGCCAGGTAGGTGACGTGACCCCGGTGCAGGATGTCGAAACAACCGTTGGTAAACACCAGGGGACGGGGCAGGGCGGCGGCCCGAGCGGCCAGTTGGTCCGGCGGGCAGATCTTGGCTTCGAAGGCGGGGGCGGGGTAGGTGGTCATGACAGGGAATGCTGGGTACGAGTGAGAGTAGGCGGGGCGGCGCAGGGGGCCACCTCGATACAGTTGCGGCCGCTGCGCTTGGCGACATAGAGGGCCTGGTCGGCCTGGTTGATGACCTCTTCGAGGCGCTGGCCGGCCCCCAGCAGGGCGACGCCGATGCTGACGGTGGTGCCGCAGCCCGGTCGGGCGGCGGCCGCGGCGGCCGCGCGGATTCGTTCGGCCACGGCCAGGCCTTCGGCCAGGGGAGTCTCGGGCAGAAGGACGCAGAATTCCTCGCCGCCGTAGCGGCAGCCCTGGTCGTGCTGGCGCAGGCAGGTACTCAACAACTGGCCGAAAGCCTGCAATGCCGCGTCGCCGGCATTATGGCCGTAAGCATCGTTGAGGTCCTTGAAATGATCCAGGTCGAGCAGCAGCACGGTGGCTGGCGCGCCACCGCGGGCAATGCGCGAGACCTCCTGCTGGGCCTGATGGCTGAAGGCGCGGCGGTTGGGAAGCTGGGTGAGAAAATCGTGGGTGGCGGCCCGGTTGAGCTCTTCCTGCAGGCGGTCGCTGATCAGGGTCAGGATGCCGAGCACCTTGGCAATGCCGAGGATCAGGGCGATCAGGATGAAGGCGCCCTGGAAGATGCTGGGCCCCAGATAGTGGTTCGGTGCCGGGGTGAGCAGGGTGATGGCGATGCGGGTCAGGTTGTTGAGGGCATCGGCGAGGAGCAGGGCCGCCAGGGTGCGGTTGATGATGGTGGCGGTCTGGGACGCCTGGCACAGCAGGGCGTATGCGCCCAGGGCTTCCAGACTGCCGATCATGGCAGAGATGAACACAATCCGGCCGAGCACCCAGTTCGGCGCCAGGATCAGGGCCGTGAGCTGGAATACGAACGTGATCAGGGTCGGAACGAGCACCTGCCCGGGCAGGACCGGTACGCCGCGAAAGCGGCTGATGCCCTGCCACAGGTAGGCGTGACCGGCCACCAGAACCACGTTGGCGCCAACCACCGAGAGGGGGTCCCAGATCAGGTCGCGCAGAGAGAGGCCCAGGCCGCCCAGGGCCATCAAGGCCATGCCGTAGGTCCAGTCCGGCACCCCGGGAATGGCCGGATGGCGGCGCCAGGTGAGCGACAGCGCCCCCGCCGAGACCATCGCGACGATCAGGATGACCAAATGCAAGGTGCGCAGGTCGAGGGCAAAGGTCGCGGTAGCGGGCATGGCGGAGCGGGTGGGGCGCGAGGGGGCGTTGGCGGCGTGAAAGGTGCGTTGGGTCGTGATCCCGCTTCGAGGTGAAGCGTTGGCCGACGATCTGAGCATTTTATGTCGAGACCGGCGGTGAACCTATGCACTTTGTCGTGTCCTACGCGCCTTACGGCAGACGCCCGGCGGCGACCTCAATCTCCCCGAAACTACCTATTGATGCCCTTGTGCCTGGATTCGCATACTGCTTTGTCTGGAAAATCAGGTCTGGGATCGCCGTTGTTTAGCATCCATAACGCTTGCGGCCATTTACGATTCGATACCTGCCGCCGCGGGGGCCGGTGTAGCACGTGTTATCTACGCGGGGCACCAGATTGTTGGGTGATCTGGCCTCCTGCATGTTTGAGAGTGCCCTGTCCGGTGCTGGCTTACCTCTGCTTCGATGGCAATGGTATTCACCAGTAGAGCGCTCGAAATGGCAACCGTTGGAATCTAATCCACCCCCATGCCCGAATGCAGGTGAGGCGATGCAGAAAATTGCCAACAAGGCTGGGACTCGGAGTCGAATAGTAAACATCTGTCATCGACCTGCTAGAGCTATTTGTGTTTGCCGTATTGGTTGCGTGATGAAGTGTTTTTGTAGGCGCCACCCTTGTGAGATGAGCCTTTCCCGCCTGCATAGTGTCCACCATGGCTAGTCGTGTGCGATCCACCACCGTAATGTGGCCGCCCCCCGCTGCCGCCCTTAGCCCAAACAGTTGATGGCGGTAGCGCAAATGTGACGGCAGCAATCAATGCCAGCAGGACTTTCATGTCTCTCTCCAAGTTTGATCAGTAATGGGATGTTTCTAACTCAAAAGAGTGAGCTGGTTTTTGCCCACTATCAATCAGACGAAGGTCATAAAGAAGCCTGAGTAGAACTTGGCGTCAGCGCGTTATTCCTGAGGGCTTGCTGCTCATGTCTCCTCTCTACGACCTCAAGTGTAAGGCTCAAAGGCGTCTACAGACTCTGGGTTGATTTCAGTATGAGAAATGCGTCGTTTTAGGACTTTGGTATCTTTTGGGGCTTGTAGGCAGATTTTTGCGGCCTTGTGGTGGCCTTTCCCTGTTCTGGTCTGGATAGGCGGGGGAGGGCGAGACGGACGGGGGTTCTGATACAATGCCGGGCTTTGCCAGAACCCCGCGTTCGCGCTTGCGTTCTGCTGGCGCCTTCCCTTCCCGTCTCTTCTCTCCTGGAAACGCTTTCTGCCGTGACCTCCGACAGTCTCGTCGAAATTCGCGATCTGCACTTTGCCTACGATGATCGCCCCATCCTCTCGGGAATCAACATGCGTTTTCCCAAGGGCAAGGTGGTGGCCATCATGGGGGGCTCCGGCTGCGGCAAGACGACGCTGCTCAACCTGATTGGCGGGCAGTTGCGCCCTTCGTCGGGCGAGGTGCGGGTGGCTGGCCACGAAGTGGCGGCCATGAAAGAGGCCGAGCTCTATGCCCTGCGCCGGCGCATGGGCATGCTGTTCCAGTTCGGGGCCCTGTTCACCGACATGTCGGTGTTCGATAACGTGGCCTTTCCGATCCGGGAGCATGCGGGGCTGCCCGAATCCCTGGTTGCCGATCTGGTGGATATGAAGCTTCAGGCGGTCGGTCTGCGCGGTGCGGCCCGGCTGATGCCCCGTGAGCTGTCCGGCGGCATGGCGCGGCGTGTGGCCTTGGCCCGGGCGGTTGCCCTGGATCCGATGTTGGTGATGTACGACGAGCCGTTTACCGGCCTCGATCCGATTTCTCTGGGAATCATCGGCCAGTTGATCCGCAAACTCACCGATGCCCTGGGGGCAACCTCGATCATGGTGACCCACGATATTCAGGAGTCACTCCTGATCGTGGATTACATCTACTTCATGTCCAACGGCAAGGTGGTGGCCGAGGGGACGCCGGAGCAGATTCGCAACTCCACCGACCCGTTCGTCTATCAATTCGTCCATGCCCAGGCCGATGGGCCGGTGCCGTTCCACTACCCGGCGCCTCCCATCGCCTCGCTGCTGGAGCCTCGTCGTGCTTAAGCGTCTGCTTTCCCGCCTGGGAGCGTCCGTGGTCAATCCGGTCTGGCGGTTGGGATTTGCCACCCGCTTCCTGTGGGCCATTCTGACCCACTCCGGCACGGCTCTGACTCGCTTCAATCTGACCATCCGGGAAGTATTCTTTTCCGGGGTGATGTCCTTGGTCATCATCCTCGTCTCCGGCCTGTTCGTCGGCCTGGTGCTGGGGCTGCAAGGCTACGAAACGCTGCAACGCTACGGCTCATCCGAAGCCCTGGGCATCCTTGTTGCCCTGTCCCTGGTGCGCGAGTTGGGACCGGTGGTGGCGGCGCTGCTGTTCGCCTCCCGGGCGGGCTCGTCGATCACCGCCGAGGTCGGCATCATGAAATCCTCGGAACAGTTGAAGGCCATGGACATGATGGCGGTCAATCCCATCGCCCGGGTCGTGGCACCGCGCTTTTGGGGGGGGGTGATCTCCATGCCCCTGCTGGCGGCCCTGTTTTCGGCCATGGGCATCTTCGGCGGCTGGATCATCGGCGTGCAATTCATCGGTGTCGATAATGGCGCGTTCTGGTCCCAGATGCAGGCTTCCGTAGATTTTCGTACCGATGTGCTGAACGGGGTGATCAAGAGCGTGGTGTTCGGCATCGCCGTCTCGTTCATTGCCGTCTTCGAAGGGTTCGATGCCACCCCGACCGCCGAGGGCGTGTCGGCGGCTATCACCCGTACCGTGGTTACCTCGGCGCTGGCCATTCTGGCGCTGGATTTCGTGCTCACCTCGTTCATGTTCCGGGGACTCTGATGAAACGTACCGTGCTCGACCTGTGGGTCGGCGCCTTTGTCGCCGTCGGCATTGCCGCCATCCTGTTTCTTGCCCTCAAGGTAGGCAACCTGTCCGCCGCCAACTTCGCCGAGACGTACCGTATCGAAGCCCGCTTTGATAACATCGGCGGCCTGAAAGTGCGTGGTCCGGTGAAAAGCGCTGGGGTGGTGGTGGGCCGGGTGACGGACATTCGCTTCGACCCGGAAACCTACGAAGCCGTGGTCTCGCTTAGCGTCGAGTCGCGCTACCGTTTCCCCAAGGATACTTTCGCTTCCATCCTCACCGCCGGCCTGCTCGGCGAAAACTACGTCGGTCTGGACGCGGGTGGGGATGAGAAGAAGTTGCAGCCCGGTGACACCATTGCCAAGACCCAGTCGGCCGTGGTGCTGGAAAAGCTGATCAGCCAGTTCATGTTCAACAAGGCGTCTGAAGGCGATTCCGGGAAGTAACCCCAAGCGAATGTTGCGTCGCCGCGCCGCGGCGAAACGCTTTGAATTATCACGACTACTCAGGGAATGCCGTGAAATCCATCTGCAAACTCGTTGCTACCGGCCTGCTGGCAGGCTTGGTCCTGTCCGGTTGCGCCACCACCGGGGAAAACCCCCGGGATCCGTGGGAAAGCCAGAACCGGGCGGTTTTTGCCTTCAACGAAGGGGTCGACAAGTACGCCCTGAAACCCGTTGCCCAAGGCTACGACTATGTGCTGCCCACGCCGGTGAAAACCGGGGTGACCAATTTCTTCGATAACATCGCCGACCTGATGATCGGGGTGAACAATCTGATCCAGGGCAAGCCGGCGGATGCGGCGAGCGATTTGGGCCGTCTGCTGATCAACTCCACGGTCGGTATCCTCGGCGTGTTCGACGTGGCGACGCCGATCGGCCTGGAGAAGCACGAGGAAGACTTTGGCCAGTCCCTGGGGCGCTGGGGTCTGGAAACCGGCCCCTACGTGGTCCTGCCTATCGCCGGGCCCCGTGATGTGCGCGATACTGGTGGCTTCGTGGTGGACCTGCTGACCGACCCTCTGGCCTACTATCCCCACCAGGTGGCGGTGCGTAACTCCCTGTGGGGGACCCGACTGGTGAACACCCGGGCCCAGCTGCTACCGGCCGAGAAGGTGATCGAGGAGGCCGCCCTGGACAAGTACAGCTATCTGCGCGACGCCTACCTGCAGCGCCGCCGCAACCTGGTGTACGACGGCAATCCGCCCCGCCCCAAGGATGACGACTGATCCGTGCTGCCAGCCAGCCTGAAAGATACCGCCGCGGGACGCCAGTCCCGCGCGGCTTTTTGACCTAGCCAAGACGAAAACGCGATGATGAAACGACTTCTCTCCCTTGCCTTGCCCCTCCTGGCTCTCTGCTGCGCGGTTCCGGCCCAGGCCAATGACGATGCTCCCGATGTCCTGGTGAAGCGTGTCACCGAGGAAGTGCTGCACATCGTCCGCAACGACAAGGACATCCAGAGCGGCAACACCCAGAAGGCCATCGCCCTGGTCGATGCCAAGGTTTTGCCCCACTTCAATTTCAACCACATGACCGCCCTGGCCATGGGGCGCGATTGGAACAAGGCGAACCCGGACCAGAAGAAGGTGTTGGTCGTGGAATTCCGCACCCTGCTGGTGCGCACCTACTCCAACGCCCTGACTGCTTACAAGAATCAGACCATCGATTACAAACCGCTCAAGATGCAGCCGGCGGATACCGAGGTGCTGGTGCGCACCCAGGTCAACCAGCCGGGCGGCAAGCCGGTGCAGATCGACTACAACCTGGAAAAGTTGGATGACGGTTGGAAGGTGTTCGATGTGGTGGTCGCCGGGGTGTCCCTGGTCACCAACTACCGCGACACCTTTGCCCAGGAGGTACGTTCCGGCGGGGTGGACGGCCTGATCAAGTCGCTTCAGGCCAAGAACAAGGCCTCGGACACCAAGGTGGCGGACAAGAAATGATCACCCTGGCGGATGGTCGCCTGCACGTGGCCGGCGCCATGACCATGGCCACGGCTGCCTCCCTGCTGCAAGGAGGGATGTCCCAACTGGCCCAGGCCAGCGGCGGCGTCGATCTGAGCGCGGTGGCCGAAGTCGATTCGTCGGGGCTTGCGGTGCTGCTGGAGTGGGCCCGGGAGCTGGGGCGGCCCCTGGCTGTGGTCGGGGCGCCTGCGTCCCTGGTCGCCTTGGCCGCGCTCTATGACCTGGACGACTTGCTCGGCTTGGTCCCCGCAGCGTCGGCCTGACGCTTTTCCACCTTTCCTGTCCTTGCCCTTTTCAGCGCGTAGTTCCATGGCCATTGCCGTTTCCATCGATCGAGTGGTCAAGCGCTTTGGTGCCCTGACGGCCCTGGACGGCGTCAGCCTGGCGATCGAAGAGGGCGAGTTCTTCGGCTTGCTCGGCCCCAACGGCGCCGGCAAAACCACACTGATTTCCTGTCTGGCCGGTTTGGCCCGTCCCGATTCGGGGCGTTTGTCGGTGCTCGGCCGCGACGTGGTCGACGATTACCGCGCGGCGCGCCGCCTGCTGGGCGTGGTTCCACAAGAGCTGGTCTTCGACCCGTTCTTTACTGTGCGCGAAACCCTGCGCTTCCAGTCCGGCTACTTCGGTCTGACCCGTAACGACGATTGGATCGACGAGATCCTGGCGGCCCTGGACCTGACCGACAAGGCCAACACCAACATGCGCCGCCTGTCCGGGGGCATGAAGCGCCGGGTGCTGGTGGCCCAGGCCCTGGTGCATAAACCGCCGGTGATCGTCCTCGACGAGCCTACCGCCGGGGTCGATGTGGAGTTGCGCCAGGGGCTGTGGACCTTTGTGCGCAAGCTCAACGGCCAGGGACACACCATCATCCTCACTACCCATTACCTGGAAGAGGCCGAGGCGCTGTGCGGGCGCATTGCCATGATGAAGCAGGGCCGGGTAGTGGCCCTGGATACCACCGCCAACCTGCTGGCGCGTTTTTCCGGCCACGCCCTGTGGGTGCGCCTGGCCGATCCGCGCCCGCTGTCTGGGGAGCTGGCTGCCCGGGCCCGTTTCGAGGATGACGGACGCAGCCTGCGCCTGCCCCTGAGCGGCGCCGCCGACCTGGAGCCGACCTTGAGCCGGCTGCGCGAGTCCGGCTGCATCGTCGAGGACCTGCGCGTCTTCCCTCCGGATCTCGAAGAAGTGTTCGTCAATCTGCTGCGGGAGGGCGGTCATGGCTGACCCCCGTGAGTTGCGCGGAGCCCAGGCGGAAACGCCGGATCGCTGGCTCGGCTTTCAGACCCTGTTCAAGAAGGAAATGCTGCGCTTCTGGAAGGTCGGCTTCCAGACTGTGGCAGCGCCGGTGCTGACCGCCCTGTTGTACCTGCTCATCTTCGCCCACGTCCTCGATGGCCATGTGGCGGTCCATGGGGTGCGTTACGTGGCGTTTCTCATCCCCGGCCTGGCGATGATGTCGGTGCTGCAGAACGCCTTTGCCAATGCCTCATCCTCCCTGATCCAGTCCAAGGTCACCGGCAGCATCGTCTTCGTCCTGCTGCCGCCGCTCTCCTACCTGGACTTCTTTGCTGCCTTCGTCCTGGCTGCCGCCGTGCGTGGCTTGGTGGTCGGTGCGGGGGTGCTGGTCGTCACCGGCGGGCTGGTGGCCCTGTCCTTGCCCGATGCCGGTTTCGGCCTTGCCGCACCGGGCTGGGTGCTGGCCTTCGCCTTGCTGGGTGGCGCTCTGATGGGCGCCCTGGGCCTGATCGCCGGCATGTGGGCGGACAAGTTCGACCAGTTGGCGGCCTTCCAGAACTTTCTGGTGATGCCGCTGACCATGCTTTCGGGCGTGTTCTACTCGATCCATTCCCTGCCGTCGTTCTGGCAGGGGGTGTCCCGCTTCAATCCGGTGTTTTACATGATTGACGGCTTCCGCTACGGCTTCTTCGGCGTGTCCGACGTGGCCCCGGGGCTGTCGCTGGCGGTGGTACTGGGAGGCTTTCTCGCCACCGCCGCTTTCACTCTCGCGCTGCTCAAGCGCGGCTACAAACTGCGAGCTTAACCATGGTAAGAATCGAAGACCTGGAAGCGGCCCTCAAGGCCGGACTCCCCTGCCAGCACCTGGCAGTTGATGGCGACGGCCGCCATTTCCAGGCGCTCATCGTCAGCGACGCCTTCAAGGGCCTGTCCCGGGTGCGTCAGCACCAGTTGGTGTACCAGACTCTGGGCGCCACCATGCACGACGACCTGGTTCACGCGCTGGCGCTGAAGACCTTGACCCCGGACGAGTGGGAGGCGCAACGTGGATAAGCTCGCCATCGAAGGCGGCCTGCCCCTGGCCGGCGAAGTTGCCATTTCCGGGGCCAAGAACGCTGCCCTGCCCATTCTCTGCGCCGGCCTGCTCAGCGCTGATCCGCTCACCCTGACCAACCTGCCGCACCTCAAGGACGTGGCCACCATGCTGCGCCTGCTGGCCCAGATGGGTGTCGGCGTGACCCTGGACGGCGTGGATGGGGTGGTGCTCGAAGGCGCCGGCCTGAACAATCCGGTGGCGCCCTACGAGATGGTCAAGACCATGCGCGCTTCAGTGCTGGTGCTCGGCCCCCTGGTGGCCCGCCACGGCGAAGCCAAGGTCTCCCTGCCCGGCGGTTGCGCCATCGGCGCCCGGCCGGTGGACCAGCACATCAAGGGCCTGCAGGCCATGGGGGCCGAAATCCGCGTCGAGCAGGGCTACGTGCACGCCAAGGTCACCTCTGCCAGCGGCCGTCTCAAGGGCGCCCGCATCTGCACCGACATGGTCACCGTGACTGGGACCGAGAACCTGATGATGGCTGCCTGCCTGGCCGAGGGCGAGACGGTGATCGAGAACGCTGCCCGGGAACCCGAGGTGGTGGACCTGGCCAGTTGCCTGATCAGCATGGGCGCGCGCATTTCCGGCGCCGGCACCGACGTGATTCGCATCCAGGGTGTCGAGCGCTTGCATGGGGCCACCCATTCGATCATGCCCGACCGCATCGAAACCGGCACCTACCTGTGCGCCGCTGCGGCCACCGGTGGCGAGGTGCGGCTGACCCGCACCTCCGCCTCCTACCTGGACGTGGTGGTGGATAAACTCCTCGATGCCGGCTGCGATATCACCTGTGAGCGCGACGCGATCCGCCTCAAGGCCCCCCAGCGCCTCAAGGCGGTGAGCCTGCGTACTGCGCCGTACCCGGCCTTTCCCACCGACATGCAGGCCCAGTTCATGGCACTCAACTGCGTTGCCGACGGGGCGGCGGTGATCCGCGAGACGATCTTCGAGAATCGCTTCATGCACGCCGTGGAGCTGATGCGCCTGGGGGCCGACATCCGCATCGACGGCAACACCGCCGTGGTCACCGGCGTGCCGGCCCTGCAGGGGGCCACGGTGATGGCCACCGACTTGCGCGCCTCGGCCTCTCTGGTCATCGCCGGCCTGGCCGCCCAGGGCGAGACGATCATCGAGCGTATCTATCACCTGGACCGCGGTTACGAGCGTATCGAGGAAAAACTGTCCAGGCTGGGCGCCCGGGTCCGCCGCATCCCTTGATCTCCTAAGCCTTTGCCGGCGTGGTATTGGCCCACGCCGGCGTATTGCTCCGCGCGCGCATCACTCCCATAATCCGGCGCTCGTCCCTGTCATTTTGCGGGGCGAGCCAACCGAGAAAATTCCAAGAATTGTGGAGGAGTCATGCGTAAACCCAAGGCATTGTTTGCCGCTCTGGCGGCAGTCGGGATGTTGCTCGGCGGCGTTGTGTCGCACGCCCAGGCCCAGTCCTACCGGGCCGAATACCGGCTGTCCACCGTGCTCGGTACCGCCTTCCCCTGGGGGCAGGCCGGCGAGCGCTGGGCCGAACTGGTCAAGGAAAAGACCCAGGGCCGCATCAACATCAAGCTCTACCCCGGCACCTCCCTGGTGGGCGGGGACCAGACCCGGGAATTCACCGCCATCCGCCAGGGGGTGATCGACCTGGCCGTGGGCTCGACCATCAACTGGTCGCCCCAGGTCAAGGAACTCAACCTTTTCTCCCTGCCCTTCCTGCTGCCCGACTACCGGGCCATTGACGCCCTGACCCACGGCGAAGTCGGCCAGGATCTGTTCAAGGTGCTGGAAAAGAACCAGGTGGTGCCGCTTGCCTGGGGGGAAAACGGCTTCCGAGAACTGTCCAAT
Source organism: Oryzomicrobium terrae (assembly GCF_008274805.1). Lineage (NCBI taxonomy): Bacteria > Pseudomonadati > Pseudomonadota > Betaproteobacteria > Rhodocyclales > Rhodocyclaceae > Oryzomicrobium > Oryzomicrobium terrae. The sequence continues at coordinate 2,749,451 of NZ_CP022579.1, read as the reverse complement.
TCCAAGCGTCCGGTGCGCACCCCGGCCGACCTGAAGGGCATGAAGCTGCGCGTGGTGGGCTCCCCCCTCTACAACGAAACCTTCTCCGCCCTGGGCGCCAACCCGACCCAGATGAGTTGGGCCGACGCCCAGCCGGCCCTGGCCTCCGGTGCCGTGGACGGCCAGGAGAATCCCCTGTCGGTGTTTGTTGCCGCCAAGCTGCCCACCGTCGGCCAGAAACACCTGACCCTGTGGCACTACGTGGCCGACCCGCTGATCTTCGTGGTGAACAAGGATGTCTGGGCCAGTTGGTCCGCCGCCGACCGTGAGGCCGTGCGCCAGGCCGCGCTGCAGGCCGGCCGCGAGAACGTGGACAAGGCACGCAAGGGCCTGACTGCTGCCGACTCGTCCCTGGTCAAGCAGATCGAGGCCTCCGGCGTTACCGTCACCGTGCCGACCGCGGCCGAGCGTGAGCAGTTCGTTGCCGCCACCCGTCCGGTCTATGCCAAGTGGAGCAAGACCATTGGCGAGCCTTTGGTGAAGAAGGCCGAAGCCGCCATCGCTGCCGGGCAGAAGAAGTAATCATGGCCGACTCCCACATCTCCCCGGTTGCCGCGGCACCCGGGGAGGGGGAGCGGCCGTCCGCCCCTCTCCCCCTGCTCGACCGTGTCGAACGGGCCCTGATGGCCCTGACCATGGGCCTGCTCTGCCTGATCACCCTGGCCAACGTGGTGGTGCGCTACTTCACCGATATCTCGTTTGCCTTCACCGAGGAAATCTCGGTCTGGCTGATGGTGGTCATGACCCTGGTCGGTGCGTCCCATGCCTTCGTCCGGCATCACCACATCGCCATCGCTTTCTTCGTCGAGCGGCGCGGTCCGGCGGTGCGCTACTGGTCCCGACTGCTCGCTTACGCTGCCTCCCTGCTGGCGTTTGCCACCCTGGCAGTGCTCGGTACGCGTATGGCCTGGGACGACTTCCAGTTCGAGGTGACGTCGCCGTCCCTGGATATTCCCCAGTGGCTGTACACCGTCTGGCTGCCGCTGTTGTCGGCCCTGGTGGTGCTGCGCCTGGTGCAGCGCATTGTCGCTAGCCTGCGGGCCGGTCAGGAGGCGCACTGATGGATTGGCTCCTGTTCGGCTTGTTTGCCATCCTGATGTTTTCCGGCGTGCCGCTGGCGGTGGCCATGGGCGTGGCCGGCGGTGCCGTGGTGGCCGCCACCGGGTTGGGGGTGATGTCGATCCCCACTAACGTCTATACCGGCATCGCCAAGTACCCGCTGATGGCCATTCCGGTATTCGTCATCGCCGGTCTGATCTTCGAAAAGGCCGGGGTCGCCGCCACCATCGTCCGCTTCGCCTCGGCGGTGGTCGGCCAGCGGCGCGGCAGCCTGGCCATCGTCGCCATCCTGGTGGCGATGATCCTGGGGGGCATTTCCGGCTCCGGCCCGGCGGATTCGGCGGCGGTGGGGGCGGTGATGCTGCCGTCCATGCTCAAGGCCGGCTACCCGCGCTCGTTCACCGCCGGGGTGATCGCTGCCGCCGGTTCTACCGACATCCTGATCCCGCCGTCGATCGCCTTCGTCATCTACAGCCTGCTGGTGCCCCAGGCCTCGGTGCCGGCCCTGTTCGCCGCCGGCATGATCCCGGGCATCCTCTCCGGCCTGACCCTGATCCTGGTGGCCTGGTGGTTGTCGGTGCGCCACGGCTTCGAGGCCGCCCCGGCCGAGCCCCGGCCGCCCTTCTGGCAGAGCCTCAAGGAGGCCGGCTGGGGCCTGCTCGCCCCTGTGATCATCCTCGGCGGCATGCGCTCGGGCTTCTTCACTCCGACCGAAGCAGCGGTGGTGGCGGTTGCCTATGGTGTGGTGGTGGGCATGGTGATCTACCGCTCGCTGTCCTGGAAGGACGTCTACGAGGTGCTGGTGGAGTCCGCCGAGATTTCCTCGGTGATCCTCACCGTGGTGGCCCTGGCCAGCGTCTTCGCCTGGGCGAGCAACACCCTGGGCACCTTCGATCACCTGGCGGCGGCCTTGCTCGGCGCCAACCTGCCGGAAATCGGCATGCTGCTGGCGATCCAGCTGCTGCTGCTGATCGCCGGCATGTTCCTCGACGCCATCTCCATCTACTTCATCTTCCTGCCCCTGCTCATTCCCATCGCCCAGCACTTTCACTGGGACCTGGTGTGGTTCGGCATCATCATCACCATGAACATGGCCCTGGGCCAGTTCCACCCGCCCCTGGGGGTGAACCTGATGGTGACCTGCCGCATGGCCGGGGTATCTATGGAATCGACCATTCCCTGGGTGTTGTGGATGGTGGTGGCCATGGCCGGCACCATGTTCCTAGTCACCTTCGTGCCGGAAATCGCCCTGTGGCTGCCGCGCCACCTGGGCTACCTGTAAAGCGGCCAGGGCTGTAATTGCCCGGTGTCCGAGGGCGGGGGCGGAACCTGATAAACTACCGGATTCCGCCCCCGCTTTTGGTTGACCGCCCGTGAGCACCATCACCATCGCCCTGTCCAAGGGCCGCATCTTCGAAGAAACCCTGCCCCTGCTGGCCGCCGCCGGTATCGTCCCGCTGGAGGACCCGGAAACCTCGCGCAAGCTGATCATTCCCACCAATCAGGACAACGTCCGGGTGGTGATCGTGCGCGCCTCCGATGTACCCACCTACGTCCAGTACGGTGCCGCCGATCTGGGCGTGGCCGGTAAGGACGTGCTGTTCGAGCACGGTGGCGCCGGGCTGTACCAGCCCCTGGATCTGAACATCGCCAAGTGCCGCATGATGGTGGCCGTGCCCGCCGGCTTCGACTACGACAACGCCGTGCGTCAGGGTGCCCGCCTCAAGGTGGCAACCAAATACCTCAAGGTGGCCCGGGAGCATTTCGCCGCCAAGGGCGTCCACGTGGACCTGATCAAGCTCTACGGCTCCATGGAGTTGGCGCCCCTGGCCGGCCTCGCCGATGCCATCGTGGACCTGGTGTCCTCCGGCGGCACCCTCAAGGCCAACAACCTGGTCGCCGTGGAAGAGATCATGGCGATCTCGTCGCGCCTGGTGGTCAACCAGGCTGCCCTCAAACTCAAGCGCGAGGCCCTGGAGCCGATTCTGGCGGCCATTGCCGGTGCGGTGAAGGAGTGACCATGGTCAACATCAAGCGACTCGATTCCCGTGCTGCCGACTTCGACGCCCGGCTGAAGGCTTTGCTGGCCTTCGAATCCGCCCAGGACGAGGGTATCGAGGCCACCGTGGCCGCGATCCTGGCCGATGTGAAGGCCCGGGGCGATGTGGCGGTGGTGGACTACACCAACCGCTTCGACCGCTTGGCCGTGGCCGGCATGGCCGCCCTGGAGCTGCCCCAGGCCGAGCTGCGGGCCGCCCTGGACGGCCTGCCCGCCGAGCGCCGAGCCGCCCTGGAGACCGCCGCGGCGCGCATCCGCACCTTCCACGAAAAGCAGAAGGCTGACGGCTGGACCTACACCGAGGCCGACGGCACGGTGCTCGGCCAGATGGTTACGCCGCTCGACCGGGTGGGCCTCTACGTGCCCGGCGGCAAGGCCGCCTATCCGTCGTCGGTGCTGATGAATGCGATCCCCGCCAAGGTGGCCGGGGTCAAGGAACTGATCATGGTGGTGCCTACCCCGGGCGGCGAGAAGAACGCCCTGGTGCTGGCCGCCGCCGCCCTGGCCGGGGTGGACCGGGTGTTCACCATCGGCGGCGCCCAGGCCGTGGCCGCCCTGGCCTTCGGTACCGCCTCCGTGCCCCAGGTGGACAAGATCGTCGGCCCGGGCAACGCCTACGTGGCCTGCGCCAAGCGTCGCGTGTTCGGCATCGTCGGCATCGACATGGTGGCCGGCCCGTCCGAGATCCTGGTGATCGCCGATGGCTCCACCGATCCGGACTGGGTGGCCATGGATCTGTTCTCCCAGGCCGAGCACGACGAGCTGGCCCAGTCGATCCTGATCTCGCCGGATGCCGCCTACCTGGACAAGGTGGCCGCCAGCATCGAGAAGCTGCTGCCCACCATGCCCCGGGCCGAGGTGATCCGCACCGCCCTGGAAAACCGCGGCGCCCTGATTGCCGTGGCCGACATGGACGACGCCTGTGCCATCGCCAACCGGGTGGCTCCGGAACACCTGGAACTGTCCCTGGTGGACGCCGACCCCTGGGTGGCCAAGCTGCACCACGCCGGTGCCATCTTCATCGGTCCCTACACCTCCGAATCTCTGGGCGACTACTGCGCCGGCCCCAACCACGTGCTGCCCACCTCGGGTAGCGCCCGCTTCTCCTCGCCCCTGGGGGTCTACGACTTCCAGAAGCGCACCAGCCTGATCAAGGTCTCCCGGGCCGGGGCCCAGACCCTGGGGCGGATCGCTTCGACCCTGGCCGGCGGCGAGGGCTTGCCCGCCCACGCCAAGTCCGCCGAATACCGGCTGGACTGACGGCGGAGCGACGGAAGGCGCGATGGCCGACGAGAACCGTCCCCCGGCACCTGGCGCCGCCAGCGACGCTGTGCCCCCCGAGGTGACTCTGGGGGCACTTTTTTCGGGCTTTTCCAGGGTTGGTCTGTCCGGCTTCGGCGGTGTGCTGCCCTTCGCCCGGCGCATGCTGGTGGAGCGCCAGCGCTGGCTGTCACCCCAGGAGTTCAACTCGGTACTGGGCCTGTGCCAGTTCCTGCCCGGCCCCAACGTGGTGAACCTGGCGGTATGCGTCGGCAGCCGCTACCAGGGTGCCCTGGGAGCGGTGGTCTCCGTGCTCGGCATGTTGATTGGACCGTTTGCCGTGGTGCTGCTGCTCGGCTTGCTCTATTCCCTGTACGGCGAGCTGCACCTGGTCCAGGCCATGCTGCGCGGTATTTCCGCCGTGGGAGTGGGGCTGATCCTGGCCCTGGGCGTGCGCATGCTCGGTGCCCTCAAGGAAAAGCGGGTGTACCTGCCCTTCACGGTGCTCGCCTTTGTCGCCATCGCCGTGCTGCGCCTGCCCTTGGTGGTAGTCATGGTGGTGTTGGCGACGGCCAGCAGTGTGGTGGCCTACCGGCGCGTCCGCCGGGCCATGGCTACCCTGGTGCCAGGAGGGGACAAATGAGCGGCATCCTCCTGCAACTGTTCCTGCACTTTGCTCTGCTGTCGTTCCTGTCCTTCGGTGGGGCCAATGCCTTGCTGCCGGAAATCCACCGGGTGGTGGTGGACCAGCAGCACTGGATGAACGACGCCACCTTCACCCACCTCTACGCCGTGGCCCAGGCGGCGCCCGGGCCCAACGTGCTGGTGGTGACCCTGATCGGCTGGCAGGTGGCCGGTGTGGCCGGGGCGGTGGTCAGCACCGTGGCCATGTGTCTGCCGATGAGCGTGGTGATCTACTTCATCTTCCGTCACTGGGAGCGTTTTCGCGGCGCCCCCTGGCAGCAGGCGGTGCAGACTGGGGTGGGGCCCCTGTCGGTGGGGCTGGTGTTTGCCAGCGGCACCTTGATCGGCCTGTCCGCCGGCCTGGGGCTGGGGGGCGCCGTTGTGGTGCTGGCGACGATTCTGGTCTGCCTGCGCTGGCCAAAACTGCACCCGTTGTGGCTGATCGCGGGAGGGGCGCTGCTCGGGCTGCTCGGCGTTGTCTGAAGCCCGCCGCAGCGTATCAATACTTTGGTTTTTCTTATGTTTTGACGTGGGTGCTACTAAAAACCCCACGACTGGCGCGGACCTTGGGTTTTAAGTCAACGCGTTACATAAGCTTTGTTGAAGTGTGGCGACGGGCGTCAACACCGTCCGTCCGGTGCAGGGCGCATCCGTGCGGACGGGGGGGCAAAGGAAAGGGCGGAGGAAGGGGCGGACGGTCATCCGCCCCGGGCCGGTGACTAGCCGAGGATGTCGGCCAGGGCCTGGATGAGGGTCCGGCACTCGGTATCGGTGCCGATGGTGATGCGCAGGTACTGGTCGATGCGCGGCGCCTTGAAGTGGCGCACGATGATGCTGCGCTCGCGCAACTGCTGCGCCAGTTCGCCGGCGTCGTGGCCCGGGTGGCGGGCGAAGACGAAGTTGGCGGCGGAGGGCACCACCGCGAAGCCCAGGGCGGACAGGTCCCGGCTCAGGGTGTCCCGGCTGGCCATCACTGCCTTGCGCGTGGCGTCGAAGTGGGTGTTGTCGTCCATCGCGGCCACCGCGCCGGCAATCGCCAGCCGGTCCAGGGGATAGGAGTTGAAGCTGTTCTTGACCCGCTCCAGGGCTTCGATTAGGTCCGGGTGACCCACCGCGAAGCCGACCCGCAGCCCGGCCAGGGAGCGGGACTTGGACAGGGTCTGCACCACCAGCAGGTTGGGGTGGCGATTCACCAGAGCAATGGCGGTGGGGATGGTGGCGATGCTGTCGCCGCTGAAGTCGATGTAGGCCTCGTCCACCACCACCACGCAGTCCGGTTGGCCAGCAGCCAGGCGTTCCACCGCCTCCAGGGGCAGCAGCCGGCCGGTGGGGGCGTTGGGGTTGGGGAAGATGATGCCGCCGCAGTTCGGCGCCAGGTAGGGCGCCGGGTCGAGGGCGAACTCTGCATCCAAAGGCACTTTCTCGAACTCGATGCCGTACAGACCGCAGTACACCGGGTAGAAGCTGTAGGTGATGTCCGGGAAGCGGATCGGCCGGTCGTGCTTGAGCAGGGCGAGGAAGGCGTGGGCCAGCACCTCGTCCGATCCGTTGCCGACGAACACCTGGTTGGCGGCGATGCCGTGGGCAGCGAAGTGGCGCGCCACTGCTGACTTCAGGGCGTCAGCATTGGGGTCCGGGTAGAGGCGCAGCCGGGCCGCGTCCGCCCCGTTCTCGCCACCGATGGCCGCCAGGGCCTTGGGGGAGGGCGGGTAGGGGTTTTCGTTGGTGTTGAGTTTCACCAGGTTGGCGAGCTTGGGCTGCTCACCGGGAACGTAGGGCGTCAGGCTGCGCGTGACGGCGCTCCAGAATCGGCTTGTTTGGCTCATGCAGGGGACCACCGCGACCCGGCGGAGGGCCGCCGGAAAAAAGTAGAAACAAGGTTGAAATGGTATCATCACCTACGTTTTTGCCGATTTCGGCAAGTTTTCCTCGCACCAGCCTTTCTCATGACTCCCATGCGGCAAGCCGACGTCACGCGCAATACCCTGGAAACCCAGATCACCGTCCGGGTCAATCTCGACGGCACGGGCAAGTCCGTGCTCAACACCGGCGTGGGGTTCTTCGACCACATGCTCGACCAGATCGCCCGCCACGGCCTGATCGACCTGGAAATCGAGGCCAAGGGTGACCTGCACATCGACGCCCACCATACGGTGGAAGACGTGGGCATCACCCTGGGCCAGGCCCTGGCCAAGGCCTGGGGCGACAAGAAGGGCCTGACCCGCTACGGCCATGCCTACGTCCCCCTGGACGAGGCCCTCTCCCGCGTGGTCATCGACCTGTCCGGCCGCCCCGGCCTGACCTACGGCGTGACCTACACCCGCGCCATGATCGGCGGTTTCGACGTGGACCTGATCCGCGAATTCTTCCAGGGCCTGGTCAACCACGCCGGCATGACCCTGCACATCGACAATCTGCGTGGCGACAACTCGCACCACCAGGCCGAGACCATCTTCAAGGCCTTCGGCCGGGCCCTGCGCGTGGCCGCCAGCCCCGATCCGCGCATGGCCGGGGTGACCCCTTCCACCAAGGGAGTGCTGTAATGCCGGCTGGCACGATCGCCGTCATCGACTACGGCATGGGCAACCTGCGCTCGGTGTCGAAGGCGCTGGAGCACGTTGCCGATGGTCGTTCCGTGGTGGTGACCGCCGATCCGGCCGTGGTCGCCGCGGCCGAGCGGGTAGTCTTTCCCGGCCAGGGCGCCATGCCCGACTGCATGGCCGAGCTCGATGCCCGGGGCCTGCGTCAGGCGGTGATCGATGCCGCGGCGAGCAAGCCCTTTCTCGGCATCTGCATCGGCGAGCAGATGCTCTTTGAACACAGCGAAGAGGGCGATGTGCCCGGTCTGGGCATCCTGCCCGGCCAGGTGCGGCGCTTTCCCGATGCGGCCATGGCGGCCGCCGACGGCAGCCGCCTGAAGGTTCCGCACATGGGCTGGAACGAAGTGACGCAAACGGCGCACCCGATCTGGTCCGGCATCGCCCAGGACGCGCGCTTCTACTTCGTGCACAGCTACTTCGTGGTACCTGCCGACGAGGCCTTGGTCATCGGCCGTGCTCACTATGGCGTCCCCTTTACCTGTGCGGTAGCGCGGGATAACATCGTGGCGGTCCAGTTCCACCCGGAAAAGAGCGCCCGGGACGGGCTGCAATTGCTGGCCAATTTCCTCGCCTGGCGCCCCTGATTCCTGCTGCCGGTCCCTGGATTTCGCGGGGCCGGCATTCCTTCATCGCTTCACCGTTTCTGCCGACGTCTACCTATGCTGATCATTCCCGCCATTGACCTAAAAGACGGCCAGTGCGTACGCCTCAAGCAGGGCGTGATGGAAGACGCCACCGTTTTCTCCGAAGAACCTGCCGCCATGGCCCGCCATTGGCTGGACAAGGGCGCCCGCCGCCTGCACCTGGTGGACCTGAACGGTGCCTTCGCCGGCAAGCCGGTCAACGAAAAGGCCATCAAGGCCATCGTCAAGGAAGTCGGCGACGACATCCCCGTGCAGCTGGGCGGCGGCATCCGCGACCTGGATACCATCGAGCGTTACCTGGATGGCGGTATCAGCTATGTCATCATCGGTACCGCCGCGGTGAAGAACCCGGGCTTCCTGCATGATGCCTGCGGCGCTTTTCCCGGCCACATCATCGTCGGTCTCGATGCCAAGGACGGCAAGGTGGCTACCGACGGCTGGTCCAAGCTGACCGGCCACGACGTCATCGATCTGGCCAAGAAATTCGAGGATTACGGCGTTGAGTCGGTGATCTACACCGATATCGGCCGCGACGGCATGCTCTCCGGCGTCAATATCGACGCCACCGTCAAGCTGGCCCAGGCCCTGCGTATTCCGGTGATCGCCTCCGGCGGCCTGTCCAGTCTGGATGACATCAAGGCTCTGTGCGCCGTCGAGGGCGAAGGCATCGTCGGTTCTATTGCGGGCCGGGCCATCTACGACGGTTCCCTGGACTTTCAGGCGGCCCAGGCGGCTGCCGATGCAGCCTCGACCGTGGGCCGCTGAGGTGCGCATCGCTTCTTTCGGAGTGCCCCATGGGGCTCGCTAAACGCATCATTCCCTGCCTGGATGTAACCGCCGGGCGGGTGGTCAAAGGCACCAATTTCGTCGATTTGCGCGATGCCGGCGATCCTGTCGAAATTGCCCGCCGCTACGACGAGCAGGGCGCCGACGAGGTGACCTTTCTCGACATCACCGCCAGTTCCGACCAGCGCGACATCATCCTGCACATTATCGAAGCCTGTGCCGAACAGGTCTTCATCCCGCTCACCGTGGGCGGCGGGGTGCGCAAGGTTGAGGACGTGCGCCGCCTGCTCAACGCCGGTGCCGACAAGGTGTCGATGAACACCGCGGCTGTGCAGAATCCGGATCTGGTGGCCGAGGCCTCGGCCAAGGTCGGCTCCCAGTGCATCGTCGTGGCCATCGACGCCAAGCAGGTGGCTCCCGGCCGCTGGTCCGTGTTCACCCACGGCGGGCGTAACGATACGGGCATGAGCGCCATCGATTGGGCGCGCCGTGTCGAGGAATTGGGCGCCGGCGAGATTCTGCTCACCAGCATGGACCGGGACGGCACGAAGAACGGATTTGACCTGGGTCTTACCCGGGCCGTGGCCGATGCGGTCAAAATCCCGGTTATCGCTTCCGGTGGCGTCGGCAACCTGCAGCACTTGGCTGATGGTGTCACCCAGGGGCGTGCCGATGCCGTGCTGGCGGCCTCCATCTTCCATTTCGGTGAGTACACCGTGCGTCAGGCCAAGGAATACATGCGCGACCAGGGTATCGAAGTCCGGCTCTGAGCCTGGACCAGATGCCGCGCCTCGTGACTATGAGCAAGGATCTCAACGCCGACCTGCCCTGGCTGGATGCCCTCGTCTGGGACGAGCAGGGCTTGCTGCCCGTCATCGCCCAGGATGCCGCCTCGGGTCGGGTGCTGATGTTCGCCTGGACCAACCGGGAGGCGCTGCTGGAAACCGCGGCGACCGGACGGGCTGTGTACTGGTCCCGTTCGCGCCGGCGCCTGTGGCGCAAGGGCGAGGAATCGGGTCATGTGCAGCTGGTCAGCGACATCCGCACCGATTGCGACGGTGATGTGATTCTCTATAGCGTTACCCAGGAAGGTGGTATCGCCTGTCATACCGGACGGGAGAGCTGCTTCTTCTACCGGCTCGATGGGGAGAATGGGCCCTGGGTGGCGGCAGACCCTGTCTTGAAGAACCCCAAGGATATCTATAAATGATCGACTACGAAGTGTTGCAGCGCTTGTCCGAAACGCTGACCTCCCGGCGTAATGCCGATCCGTCTTCCTCCTACACGGCCCAACTCCTGGCCAAGGGGCCGGATTCGATCCTGAAGAAAATTGGTGAGGAAACGGCCGAGCTGATCATGGCGGGCAAGGAAGGCAATCGCCTGCATATCGTGCGCGAATCCGCCGATGTACTGTTCCACATGATGGTGCTGCTGGTCCATGCCGGTCTGTCGATCGACGATGTCATGGTCGAAATGCGCCGCCGTGAGGGCATTTCCGGCATCGAAGAAAAGAAGGCACGGACGGTTTCCAAGTAAGCCGCCCGGTCAGTTACGTTACGAGTCGCGTCGATGGACAACTGCCTGTTCTGCAAGATCGTCCGGGGGGAAATCCCCTCCAAGAAGGCTTACGAGGACGAGGATCTGCTGGCCTTTCACGATATCCACCCGCAGCGTCCGGTGCATATCCTGGTGATTCCCAAGCGGCACATCACCTCCCTGACCGACGCCACTCCGGCGGACGTTCCCGTGCTCGGCAAGATGCTGCAGGTTGCCCAGCAGCTGGCGGTGGATAACGGTAGTCCCAACGGTTTTCGCACCATCATCAACACCGGCCCTATCGGCCAGCAGGAAGTCATGCACCTGCACATGCACATCGTGGGCGGCCCCGAGCCTGTGGGTCCCATGCTGAAACGATTTTAAGGAGAGATTTTCATGGGTAGCTTTAGCATTTGGCACTGGCTGATCGTACTGGTCATCGTCCTCCTGGTGTTCGGCACCAAGAAGCTGCGCAATATCGGCCAGGATCTGGGCGGCGCGGTGAAGGGCTTCAAGGATGGTCTCAAGGAAGGCGATAGCAAGGCGGATGCGCCTGCCCAGCCTTCCCAGCAGATCCCCGGTGGGCAGACCATCGAAGGCGAGATCAAGGAAAAGACCAAGTCCTGATCGTAGAGGGGGGCGCCAGGCGCAATGCTGCCAGGTGCCTCATCCCTTTCCTCTCCCTCTACATTCCCTATGTTCGACATCAGCTTTACCGAGCTCATCGTCATCGCCGTGGTGGCATTGGTGGTCATCGGCCCCGAACGTCTGCCCAAGGTTGCCCGTACTGCCGGTCTGCTGCTTGGCCGCCTGCAGCGCTACGTGTCGGATGTGAAGTCCGACATCCAGCGCGAGATGCAGCTGGAGGAGTTGAAAAAGCTCCAAGCCGAAGTGGCCGAGTCGGCCCGGCAGGTGGAAGAAAAGCTCACCACCGATCTGCGCGATGCCGAAAAGCAGTTGCAGAGCGGTTTTGCCGAGGTCAAGGGGGCAGGTGACGACGTGGCCCAAGCCCTGTCCGACACCGTGGCCACGGCCGAGCAGGCCGGGCATGAGATCACCGCGGCTGGCGAGGCACCGGCATCGGCCGAGCCATCCGCCACCGAATCCCCCGTCGCGGTGGCGAGCACTGAAGTCCCCACCCATTCCGGCCTCGGCTCTGCCCTGCCTACCTCTTCCTCTGCCACGGAACCCGTTGCCAAGGGCTGAGCCCGGCGACGCCTTCCTGGCTCGAGCACCCCGTTCTCTTATTTTCGAGCGTCCATGAGCGACACGTCGCAGCCTCCATCTCAGGAAGATTCCTTCATCTCGCACCTGATCGAACTGCGGGATCGCCTGATCCGGGCGATCCTGGCGGTGGTGATCGTGTTCATCTGCCTGTTCCCGTGGGCCAAGGAACTCTATGCTGCTTTGGCCCAGCCGCTGATTGCCAGCCTGCCCCAAGGGGGGCAGATGATCGCCACCGATGTGGTCGGGGTGTTCCTGGTGCCCATGAAGGTCGCCATGATGGTGGCCTTCCTGATCGCCTTGCCCTACGTGCTCTATCAGGTCTGGGCCTTCATTGCCCCGGGGCTGTACGCCCATGAAAAGCGCCTGGTGCTGCCACTGGTGGTGGCGTCCCTGCTGCTTTTCGTCCTCGGCATGTCCTTTGCCTACTTCCTGGTCTTCCCCACGGTGTTCGGCTTCATGGCCAAGGTGGCGCCGGAAGGGGTGGCCTGGATGACCGACATCGACAAGTACCTGTCGTTCGTCATGACCACCTTCATGGCTTTCGGCGTTACCTTTGAAGTGCCGGTGATCGTCATTGTGCTGGTGCGCATGGGCATCGTCGAACTGCACAAGCTGAAGTCCGCCCGCCCCTACGTGATCGTTGGTGCCTTCATCATCGCTGCCGTGTTTACGCCGCCGGACGTGGTCTCCCAGTTCATGCTGGCGGTGCCCCTGTGCCTGCTCTACGAACTGGGCTTGTTCCTGGCCCGCTTCATCGGTTCAGGAAAACCCGAAGGGGAAGCCGAGAGCGAGAAAAAAACCGCCTGATCAGGCGGTTTTTTTTGGTGGTGCGGCGACGGTCGCCGCCTGGCGGACGACTTCGCCATCGGCAAACAACCATAGGGAGCCGGGGGGGAGGGACGACCACACTTCGTCATCGGTCAGCGGCGTGGTGGCGATTACGGCGACCCGGTCGTCAGGCGTGGTGACTTCGCTGAAATCCACTGTCACGTCCTGATCGGTCAGGTGCGCCTTGGCAAAGGGCGCGCGCCGGATGATGTGGGTAAGCCGGGTCGAGCAGTGGGCGTACAGCGCTTGTCCGTCCGAAAGCAGGAAATTGAATTCCCCTTGGCTACCCAGCTCCCGCGCCACTTCCGCAATGGTCGCGAACAGTGCTGCCTGGTCGGGGGGCGTGTCGCCATGGCGCAAGCGCAGGTGCTCGAGGAGATAGCAGAATGCCTTTTCGCTATCGGTCTCGCCGACCGGGCGGTAAGGTCCGGTGAACACCGGGGAAAAGTTCAGAAGGTTGCCGTTGTGGGCGAAGATCCAGTAGCGCCCCCACAGTTCACGCCGGAATGGGTGGGTGTTCTCCAGCCCGACCGGTCCCTGGGTCGCCTTGCGGATGTGGGCGATGACGTTGCGTGAGCGGATCGGGTACTGCTTGACCAGGGCGGCCACCGGCGACGCGGCGGAGGGTTCCGGATCGAGAAACAGGCGGACGCCCTTGCCCTCGAAGAAGGCGATGCCCCAGCCATCCTGGTGGATGTCGGTCAGTCCGCCCCGGGCGGTGAAGCCGGTAAAGGAAAAACATATATCGGTCGGCACATTGCAGTTCATGCCGAGAAGCTGACACATGGGATGACTCCGGGGTAACTCCGCTGGATGATGATGGCTTATTCGTCTTCGCTCGGCGTCGGGCGACGCATCGGCGGGCGTTTGCCGATCTTGATGCTCAGCTCGACCTCGCCCTGGCCGCGGCGCAGTTTGAAAGCGGTGCTTTGGCCGGGATGCAGGTTGGCGACCAGGTTGAGCATGGTTTCCGGATCCTCGACCTTCTTGCCGCCAACGGCCACGAGGATATCGCCGGGTTTGACACCGGCCGCATCGGCCGGCCCACCGCGCACGACGCCCGAGATGAGGGCGCCGTCGCTGCTCGGGAGCCGGAAGGACTCCGCCAGTTCCGGGGTTATGTCCTGGACCTCGACGCCGATCCAGCCACGGGTCACCGTACCGTTCTGGACGATCTGTTCCATCACCGCCTTGGCCGTGGAAACCGGAATGGCGAAACCGATACCGAGGGAGCCGCCGGAACGGGAATAGATGGCGGTGTTGATGCCGATCAGGTTGCCCGAGGCATCCACCAGGGCGCCGCCGGAATTGCCCGGGTTGATGGCCGCATCGGTCTGAATGAAATTCTCGAAGGTGTTGATCCCCAGGTGCGAGCGCCCCAGGGCGGAGACGATGCCCATGGTCACCGTCTGGCCGACGCCGAACGGGTTGCCGATGGCCAGCACTACGTCGCCGACCTTGACCGAATCCATCTGGCCGAAGGTGATGGCCGGTAGGGGGGATTTGTCGGCCCCCTTGATCTGGAGCACCGCCAGGTCGGTATCCGGATCGCTGCCGACGATGCGGGCCTTGCTCTTGCGGCCGTCGGCCAAGGCCACCTCGATGTCGTCGGCGGCTTCCACCACGTGGTAGTTGGTCAGAATGTAGCCGTTGGCACTGACGATCACGCCTGAACCCAGGCCCGAGGTTTGTTGCGGCTCATTGTCGCTGTCGCCGAAACGGTCGCCAAAGAAGTGACGGAAAACCGGGTCGTCGAGCAGGGGGTGGCGCGGGGTTTTGACCTCTTTGGTGGTGTAAATGTGCACCACCGAGGGGAGGGCGGTCTTGGCCGCGTCGCGGAACCCGGCGGCGGCCGACACCTGGTCGCTGCCCGCCGCGACTTCGTGCAGGGCCACGATGCCGTTGCCCCGCCCGAGCCATTCCGGCTTGAGGGTGGAGACGACGAAGAGAACGGCGAGACTGATGGTCACCGTTTGTGCAAAAATCAGCCAGAACCTGCGCATGGGCGTTTTCGGAAAGACAAAATGGGTGAAATGATGACGGCGAGAAACGCAGAGCCGGCCGGCGCGCTGTGGAAACTGCGAGATTTGATGGATATCCCTGGGGTGCGACATCGGGCGTGCGGAGGTCGCTCATGAAGACATCGGTGGCCACTGCCGAACTGGCGCGTTACCTCGATGAAATCCTTGAAACAGCGCGGTTCAAGGATTATTGCCCAAACGGTCTGCAAGTGGAAGGCCGCTCCCGGGTCGGCAAGATCGTTGCCGGGGTCACCGCCTGCCAGGCCCTGCTCGATGCAGCGGTAGCCCGGGGAGCCGACGCCGTACTGGTCCATCACGGCTATTTCTGGCGTGGCGAAAATCCCACCCTGGTCGGCATTCGCCAGCGCCGCATCAAGACCCTGATCGACCACGAGCTCAACCTACTGGCTTATCACCTGCCCCTTGATGCCCATCCGGAGTTGGGCAACAACGCCCAACTTGCCGAGCGGCTCGGATTGGTGGCGGATGCACGCTTCGGCGAACAGGACATCGGTTGGCTCGGTCGGCCCTGCCAGCCAATGACGCTGCAGGAGTTGGCCGCGCGGGTCGGCCAGGCCCTTGGACGGAGCCCCCTGGTGGTGGGAGAGGACCGCCCCTTGCGGCGCATCGCCTGGTGTACCGGAGGCGCCCAGGGCTACCTTGAAGCGGCCGTGGTTGCTGGCGCGGATGCCTATATTTCCGGCGAGATTTCCGAGCCGACGGTGCATCTTGCCCGGGAGACCGGTGTCGCCTACCTGGCCTGCGGCCACCACGCTACCGAGCGCTATGGCATTCAAGCTCTGGCCCGCCGTGTGGCGGAGCATTTCGGTATCGACTGGGAGTTCGTCGATATCGACAATCCGGCCTGAGTGACCGGAGGCGGTCCCAGCTGCTACCTGTACCAGCTGCTATCCGATGTTGCCGGTCTGGCCGGCCTTCGTTACTTCAAATAAAACCAGCGCTTCCCCCCAGGAGTTTCCATGAGCCTCGTTCTGCCCCGCCCCGAACTGCCCACCTTGGCTGTTGCCGGCAGTTCCGACCGTTTTCCTCTGCGCCGCGTCTTCTGCGTCGGTCGCAATTACGCCGATCACGCTCGCGAGATGGGGCACGATCCGGACCGGGAGCCGCCGTTCTTCTTCTGCAAGCCTACCGACGGGGTGGTGCCGTGCGACACCGCGGCTATCGCCGTCAGTGTGGCTTATCCGCCGGCAACCCAGGACCTGCACCATGAGGTCGAACTGGTGGTGGCGCTGGCGGGCGGTGGGCGGGACATCCCGGTGGCGCAGGCGCTCGGCAAGGTGTTCGGCTACGCCGTGGGCCTCGATCTGACCCGGCGCGACCTGCAAGCCCGTGCCAAGGCAAAGGGCCATCCCTGGGACATGGGCAAGGGCTTCGATCAGTCTGCGCCGGTCTCGGCCCTGGCACCGGCCGCTGACATCGGCCATCCGGAAGCGGGGGCAGTGACCTTGACGATCAATGGCCAGGTACGCCAGCAGGGCAACCTCAACCAGATGATCTGGTCGATTCCCGAAGTCATTGCCAACCTGTCCACCCTGGTCGAACTGCGTCCGGGCGACCTGATCTTTACCGGCACGCCGGCCGGGGTCGGACCGGTGAATCGCGGTGACCGCCTGGAAGGCCAGGTTGAGGGCGTGGGTGGCTTGACCGTGGTTTTTGCCTGAGGCGCAGGGAGTGCCGTGGTGTGGCATCTGTCATACCACGGTCGATCGTGTTCCCTGTATATAGGGGCATGACTCGTCGCGCCTGCCTCCTCCCCATCGCAGCCCTTGCGGGAGGGGCTGGGGTGCCTGGCCTGGGGGAAGGGCGGAGACGATGAAGTTCAAGACCAAGTCCACCCTGATCCTGACCCTGATCGTTGCCGTACTGCTTGGGGTCGGGGCCCTGGTCCAGCTACAGGTGACCCAGGAGCGGCTGCGTCAGACCCTGGCCGATCAGCAGTTCACCCTGGTCACCCAGGTGGCCAGCGAAATCGACGCGCGCATGCGTCTCAACACCGCGGCCCTCAGTGCGGCGGCGGCCAGCGCAGGTGGGGAGATGCAAGGCAGGGCGGCCGCAGCCTTTCTGGCCGATCAGAAAGCACTCCAGGAACTGTTCGATGAACTGGTGATGCTCGATGGCACGGGTGTGGTCATCGCCGATTTTCCTCCCCGGGAAGGGCGTGTCGGTCGTCCCGGCAACAACTTCACCCCCTATCTTCCTTACGGCCGTGAAGTTGCCAGTGCCGGCGTGATCATCCCGCCGCCTTACCTGGGGCCCATCCTGCAGGAGCCGGTCCAGGCCATTCTGGCGCCGATACGCAATGCAGAGGGGGGAGTGAGCGGCTATTTAGTCGGGTTGCTGCGTATCGCTCAGCCGGGTTTCCTCGGCGGTTTAGCGACCCGCCAGGTGGGAAAAACCGGGCACTTTTCCGTGTTTACCCAGAATCGGATCGCTCTGGTTAGCCGCTTTCCCGAGCGCATCCTCAAGGAAGTGGCGCCCTATGGCGCCAACCCCTGGCTCGACCAGGCCCTACAAGGCTTTGAGGGGGTCCGCGATGGAAGGACAAGCTACGGGGAGCCGGCGGTCATGGCCTTCCGTACGGTACGTTCCACCGGCTGGGTCGTGGCCGCAGTACTGCCCGCCGCCGAAGCCTATGCCCCCATTTTTGTACTGCAGCGGACGGTCATTGCCTTTCTCTTCGTCGGTACGGCACTGATGGGCGGCGCCGTCTGGTTCGGCGCGCGACGCATCGTGGCCCCCCTGGCCCGGCTGCGCAATCACATCCGCCACCTGCGAACCGATCCGACCCAGATTGCCAAGATGCCTTTGGCACCAACTCCGGCCAGCCGCGATGAAATCGGCCGTATTGCCGAGGAGTTCCGTTCCATCCTGCAGGAGTTGGCGGGGGCCCGGAGCTTGGCAGAAGAGCGGGCCAACGAACTGCAGTCGATCCTCGATGCCAGTCCTATCGTCATTGGCTTGGTCCAGGAGCGCTGCCTGATCCGGGTCAACCGGGTGTTCGAGGCGATGTTCGGCTGGAGCCCCGCCGAAGCGGCCAACCAGAGCGTGGAGCCCTATTACCTGGATCATGACGACTTCCTGGCGTTCGGCCAGGAGCTTTATCCTGCCTTGCTGCAGGGCGGGGTGGCCAAGTTCGAGCGCCGCTTCCGGCATCGCTCGGGGCGTGTTTTCTGGGCAAATTTCTATGCCTGTCTGCTCGACACGAGTCAGCCTGATAAAGGCTTGATCATCATGGTCGAGGACATCGACGACCGCCGCCGCCGGGAAGAGGCGTTGCACGAAAGCGAAGCCCGCTATCGGCAGATGTTCGAGAACAACACTTCGGTGATGCTCCTGTCGGACCCCCAGAGCCACCGGGTGGTGGACGCCAATCCGGCCGCCTGCCGGTTCTACGGCTATGCTCACGAAGCCTTGGTGGGCATGTCGGTCTGGGACATCAGCGCGCTGGGACCGGACGAGGTGGCGGTGGAAAAGGAGGCAGCGCAACGGGAAGGGCGTCCCTGCTTCCATTTGCGCCATCGTCTGGCCAGCGGCGATGTGCGCGAAGTGGAGGTCCATGCCGGCGCACTGGAAGTGCGCGGCCGTTTGCTGACCTACTCGATCGTGCATGACATCACCGCCCGGTGCCGTGCCGAGGCCCAACTGCAGCTGGCGGCCACGGTGTTCGAAGGTTCCGGCGAGGGAATCGTCATCACCGATGCGGACAACCGCATCCTCTCGGTGAACAAGGCGTTTACCGCGATCACCGGCTATCCACCCGAGGAAGTCATCGGCCAGGATCCACGCATTCTGGCCTCGGGGCGGCACGATAAGGACTTTTACGCCGCCCTGTGGCAATCGCTGCTCTACCAGGGGAGCTGGCAAGGCGAGATTTGGAACCGCCGCAAGAGCGGCGAGATTTTCCCTGAGTGGTTGTCGATCTTCGTCGTCAACGACAGCTACATGCGTACCTCGCCGGCGGGCGAAAATGCGGGGCGGCACTTCGTAGCGGTGTTCGCCGACATAACCGAGCGCAAGAACTCCGAGGCCCGCATTCGCCATTTGGCCGAGCACGATCCGCTTACCGATTTGCCCAATCGGACCTTGCTGGCGGATCGCCTGGCTCTGGCCCTGGCGCATGCGGATCGGGACCAGCGCCAGTTGGCCGTGTTGTTTCTCGACCTGGACCGATTCAAGAACATCAATGACTCTCTCGGCCATCAGATCGGCGATGGCTTGCTCCGGCAGGTGGCGAGCCGTATCCAGGCCGAAGTCCGGGCCACCGATACGGTGGCCCGCCCGGGCGGCGACGAGTTCGTCGTGCTGTTGCCGGACATCGAGTCACCCCAGGATGCGGCGGTGGTCGCCAGCAAGTTGCTGCACTCCCTGGGACAAGCCTACGAAGTGGATGGCCACGACCTGATAGTGACGGCCAGCATCGGCATCAGCGTCTTCCCTGACGATGGCCGGGATGCAACGGCGCTGGTGCAGAACGCCGATACGGCGATGTATTACAGCAAGGAGTCGGGACGCAATGCCTTCCACTTCTTCACCGCTGACATGAATGCTCGGGTGCTTGAGCGCCTCTCTCTGGAAACCAGTCTGCGCCGGGCGTTGGAACGCAACGAGTTCGTGCTGCACTTCCAGCCCCAGGTGGGCCTGATCGGCGAGCAACGCGACCAATTGGTCGGAATGGAAGCCTTGGTGCGTTGGCAGCATCCGGACCTTGGCCTGGTGGCGCCGGGACGCTTCATCCCGGTGGCCGAGGATTGCGGACTGATTATTGCCCTGGGGGAGTGGGTACTGCGCGAATCCTGCCGCCAGGCGCGGGAATGGCAACTGATCCGGGAGGCTCAGGGCCTGTCGCCGGTGCCGGTGGCTGTGAATATCTCGGCCCTGCAGTTCCGCCATTCCGGGCTTGAGGCGTCGGTGGTGGCGGCCCTGGCCGACAGCGGTCTGCCGCCGCAGCTGCTGGAGCTGGAATTGACCGAGAGCATCATGATGCAGGATGCGGAGCGGGCTCTGGAGTTGCTGGACCGTCTCAAACAGCGCGGTGTCAGCCTGTCCATCGACGACTTTGGCACCGGCTACTCGTCCCTGGCCTACCTGAAGCGCTTCCCCATCGACAAGCTCAAGATCGACCGTACTTTTGTCCGCGACATCGCCACCAGTGCCGACGATGCGACCATTGCCGCGACCATCGTCAATATGGCCCGTTCGCTCAAGCTCCTGGTGCTGGCCGAAGGTGTGGAAACCGAGGCGCAGCAGGCGTTTCTCGCCGACCTGGGGTGCAACTACATGCAGGGCTACCTGGTCAGCCCGCCGGTGGGGGCCGACCACTTTCAAACCACCTACCTGCTGCCGGCGATCGCGGCGGAAGCCGGGATGATCTAGCTGTCAGCCCCGCGCTGCGGCCAGGATGGCCTCGGGGATCCGTTCCAGGGGCAGCACCGTCTTGGCACCACCCAGCTTGATCGCTTCCTTGGGCATGCCGAAGACCACGCAGCTGGCTTCGTCCTGAGCCACGGTATGGGCCCCGGCATCGGCCATCTCCTTGAGTCCCTTGGCGCCATCGTCACCCATGCCGGTCATGATGATGCCCAGCACGTTCTTGCCGGCGAACTTGGCGCAGGAGCGGAACAGTACATCCACGCTGGGGCGGTGGCGGTTGACCAGGGGGCCATCCACTACTTCCACGGTGTACTGGGCGCCGCTGCGCGACAGCAGCATGTGCTTGCCGCCTGGAGCGATCAGCGCCAGACCAGGGCGGACCCGGTCGCCATGCTTGGCCTCCCGTACCTCGATCTGGCACAGGCTGTTGAGCCGTTCGGCAAACAGGGCGGTGAATTTTTCTGGCATGTGCTGCACCACCACGATGCCCGGACAGACTGCCGGCAGACGGGTGAGCACCGCTTCCAGGGCTTGGGTGCCACCGGTGGAGGTGCCGATGGCGATGATCTTTTCAGTGGTGCCGATCATGCCCGCACCGGTCCCCAATCCCGGGGAGATGATGGCGTCGGCGGTGAGTTTGGGCGGCACTTTGAGCACGCCATCGGCTCCTATGGTGGGCAGGGATGGAATCAGCTTGCGCACATTGGCCCGGGCGGCGGCCTTGATGGCACCGACCAGGTCGGAGTGGGCGTCTTCGAGAAACTGCTTCAGTCCGGCCTTGGGTTTGGTGATGATGGAGACCGCTCCGGCCGCCAGGGCATCCATGGTTGCCTGGGCGCCTTTCTCGGTCAGGGTTGAACAGATCACCACCGGGGTGGGGCGCTCGGCCATGATCTTCTTCAGGAAGGTCAGGCCGTCCATGCGGGGCATTTCGATATCGAGCACGATCACGTCGGGCCATTGCCGACGCATGTGCTCCAGAGCAAAGAGGGGGTCCGGGGCGGCACCGAGCACTTCGATACCCGGGGCGTTGGCCAGGGTTTGCCGGACGACCTGCCGCACCACGGCGGAATCGTCCACGATCATGACCTTGATGGGGGCGCTCATAAATGTGTCCTCGTCGGGTCGCGGGGGGCTTCCTGGAAGGCGAGCCAAGCATCGCCGCTCCACAGGTCGAATACTAATTTGCGATGCCCGTCACCGCCTAGGTGACGGGCGAGTATGGGGATGCGACGGGCCTTCAGCAGGGCTTCCGCCTGTTCGATGTTGCGCATGCCCACCTCCAGCCCGGCCTTGGCTTCCCGTCCCGGAAACATGTTGCCACCGCCGAACACCTTGGCGACGAACTCTTCCGGGCGGCAGCCGGCGCGGCGGATGGCGGCATCGAAGAGAGCCAGCGCCTCATCGGCGTAGCGGCCGTCCGGGGGCGTTACGGGCTTACCGCTCCGGCTTGGCAGCATGTAGTGACACAGGCCGCCGATGTGTCGTTGCGGGTGCCACAACGATATGGCGACACAGGAGCCCAGCAAGGTGCGGATGCGGGTTCGGCCACCCCCGAAGTGGAACTCGCCAGGATTGAGGAACACCTCGGTAAGGGGCTGGGAACGCGCATCTTCCGGGAATAGGGTGGCGGGAGGTACGGTCACGAGGGCTGGCGGGTCCAGGGGCGCGGCAACGGTAAGGCGATCAGGATTTGCGATAGATGGTTGGCGCAACGCTCTTCAAGGTTTCGGAAATGCCATTGAGGGTTTCCGAATGGCCGACGATGAAATGCCCGCCGGGCTTGAGCCGGGAGGTGAGATTAGCCACCACCTGGCGCTTGGTTTCTTGATCGAAGTAGATCATCACATTGCGCAGGAAGATTACATCACAGCTCGGGATGTCCGGCAGCGGCGCAATGAGGTTCACTGGGCGAAATGTCACATGCTCGCGTAATTCGCGGCCGATCAGGAAGGTTCCCGCCTGGCTGCGTACTCCCTTCAGGCAGTATTTGCGCAACAGGCCCGGGGGAATGCCGTCGGTCCGGTCCAGGGAGTAATGGCCGCGCTCGGCCCGTTCCAGCACCTGGCGGCTGATGTCCGAACCGAGAATTTGCCAGGGGGCGTTGAGTCCCAGGGTTTCCGCCAGGACCATGGCCATGGTGTAGGCCTCTTCGCCGGAGGAACTCGCCGCGCTCCAGACCTGAAAGGGGCGGCGGCCGTGCTCGGCCGCCACCTTGGCCAGAAAGTCGAAGTGCTTCGGCTCGCGGAAGAAGTAGGTCTCGTTGGTGGTCAGCTGATCCACCATGCGTTGCTGCTCTTCCGGGTGCTGGCCCGAGGTGACCAGCCGGTAGTACTCGCCGTAGCTGCTCAGCCCCAGTTCCTTGAGGCGTCGGGCCAGGCGCCCGGAGACCAGCACCTGCTTGCCCTCGGACAGGGCGATGCCGGCCAGGGAATAGATCAGGTCGCGAAAGAGGGCGAACTCCTTCGCCGTCAGGGCGCCGATCTCGCGGGAGGCAGTACTTGCTGCCGCGCGGGTATCAGCCATCGTGGCCGGGATGTTGGGCCGTGCTGGCAGCCGCACCGTCCAGGTTGGAGAGCAGGGCCAGCTCGTCCACCGACAGGACCTTGGTCACGTCGAGAATGATGACGAAGCGCCCGGCCACCCGGCCCATGCCGGCGATGAAGTCGGTGCGCAGGCGAGCGCCGAAGGCGGGGGGGGGCTCAACATCGCCCGGTGGGATGTCGAGCACTTCGGAAACCGCATCCACTACCACGCCGATGTCCTGGCGCTGGCCTTCCTCGCCCGTTGGAGTCTCGACGATGACGATGCAGGTGCGCTTGCCGACGGCGCTCTGACTGCCGCCGAAACGGGCCGACAGGTCGATCACCGGCACCACGGCGCCGCGTAGGTTGATCACCCCGCGGATGAAGCTGGGCATCATCGGGATCTCGGTAACCTGGCCGTACTCGATGATCTCCTTGACGTTGAGGATGCCGATGGCGAACAACTCACCGCCCAGGGTAAAGGTCAGCACCTGGTGGGCTTCCGCCCCGGTAGCCAGGGTGGTGGCCGGGGTGCCGACGCTCAGGACGGTGGCGGCTTGGGGAACGATCTGGCCCATGGCGATCTCCTCAGAAACGCTCGAAGTCGCGCTCGTCGAGCGCCAGGGGCGCCGAACGGGCGGGGGCCGGTGCTGCGGCCCGGGGGGCAGCGGTACGGACGGCGGGGGCAGGGCTGCGCTGCGCACTGCGCTGCCCTTCCTCATCGATGCGGAAGAAGTGCATCAGCCCTTGCAGTTGTTCGGCCTGGGCGCCCATTTCCTCGGCGGTGGCAGCCAGTTCCTCCGAGGCCGAGGCGTTCTGCTGAGTCGCCTGGTTGAGCTGGTTCATGGCCTGGTTGATCTGGTTGATACCGGAATTCTGCTCTTCGGAGGCCGAGGAGATTTCCTGCACCAGGTCGGAGGTGCGGCGGATCGACGGCACCATCTCGTCGAGCAGGCGACCGGCCTTTTCCGCCAGGCTGACGGAGGAACCGGCCAGTTCGCCGATTTCCTGGGCGGCAACCTGGCTGCGTTCGGCCAGCTTGCGCACTTCGGCGGCAACCACGGCAAAGCCCTTGCCGTGTTCGCCGGCCCGGGCGGCCTCGATGGCGGCATTCAGCGCCAGCAGATTGGTCTGGTAGGCAATGTCGTCGATGATGCCGATGCGGTCGGCGATCTTCTTCATGGCAGCAACCGTTTCGGTGACGGCAGCGCCACCCTCACCGGCTTCCTGGGCGGCCTTGGCGGCCATGCCGTCGGTGACCTTGGCGTTTTCAGAGTTCTGGGTCACCGAGGCGGCGGATTCTTCCAGGGTGGAGGTGATTTCCTCGACGCTGGCGGCCTGTTCCGAGGCGGACTGGGACAGGCTCTGGGCCGTGGCCGAAACCTCCTGAGAGGCAGACGACAGGCCGTCGGCCGCACCGCGCACCTCGCCGATGATCTGGGACAGCTTGCCCACCATGTGGCTCATGGCGGCGAGCAGCTGGCCGGTTTCATCCTTGCTCTGGGCGTTTAGCGTCAGGGTCAGGTCGCCTTCGGCCAGGCGGTTGGCCGCACCCACAGCTTCCACCAGGGGGCGGGTGATGCTGCGGGTGATGAAGATGGCGAAGACAAGGGCAATCAGCACGGCAACGGCGGCGGCGATGATCAGCTGGGTCCGGGTGGACTGGGCCAGTGCATCGGCAGCCTTGCCCGCGTCCTGCATAGACTGGGTTTCCTGATTGATCAGCGCTTCCAGTTCCTTGAAGTAGGCCTGCTGGGTGGTCCGCATATCGCCCAGCATGACCGTCACTGCTTCACTGCGCTGGTTCTTTTCCATCAGGCCCAGCATCTTGCGCAGTTGCTCTGTGTAGCCGGCACGGGCTGCTTTGACCTTTTCAATGGTGTTTTTTTCCTCAGCTGTTTTGGCTTCTTTTTCCAGGAAGGCCATTTGCTCGGAAATGATCTTGCTGGCCGGCGGAATACGGTCGGCTTCGCGCTTGATGGCTTCCGGGTTGTCCAGCAGCAGCATGTTGCGGGTCGTCCGCGCGGCCATATTGAGCTGGTCAATGATGGAGTTGGCCGATACCACCTTGGGGAAACGCTCATTGACGATACGGTTCATATCGTCGTTGACCTGATTGAGTTTGCCGATGGCGAGCACCGAAATGCCGATCAGCAGGATCAGCAGGGTAGCGAAGGCGATGCCTAGGCGAACACCGATGCGTAGGTTGCCGAACATAAGGGGATCTCCGATCTGGAAGAAGTTGAAATGGGGGGAAGTCGAAACGTGAATCAGGTTGGATGGCTACGCCGCCCGGGCGCAGCCGATCAAGTCTGGGGGCCGGAAAGCAAGGCTGGGTGCGCCTCCTGGCGAGGGAGGGGGGCGGATGAACTGCGGCGCTGATCTTCCGTGCGGCTGGCAATCTGGACCAGGGCCTGCACGTCGAGGATCAGGGCAACTTCGCCGCTGCCCAGGATGGTCGAGCCGCCAATGCCGCGCAGGTGACGGAAGAGGGCCCCCAGGGGTTTGATCACCGTCTGGAATTCGCCCAGCAGCTGATCCACCACCAGGCCGGCCTTCTGTCCGGCAACCTTGACCACCACCACGTTCTCCCGCACCGGGCGTTCGCCTTCGATGCCGAACAGGTCGCGCAGGCGGATGAAGGGCAGCACTTCGCCACGCAGGTTGAGGACGTTGCGGGCGTCGGAGTCGAGTTGCAGCTCCAGGCATTCCACTACTGCGTCCAGGGGCACCACGTAGGAGGCGCGTCCGGCACCGACCAAAAAGCCGTCGATGATGGCCAGAGTCAGCGGCAGGCGGATGGCGAAGCGGGTGCCCCGACCGGGCTCCGAGTGGATGTCCACCCGGCCGCGCAGGGCCTGGATGTTGCGCTTCACCACGTCCATGCCGACACCTCGGCCGGACAGGTTGGAGACCTGTTCGGCGGTGGAGAAACCGGGCTCGAAAATGAGGTGGTTGATCTCGTTGTCGGAGAGTGTCTGGCCCGGTGGCACCAGACCTTTATCGATGGCCTTCTGCAGGATGCGGTCGCGATTGAGGCCGCCACCGTCGTCGGCCACTTCGATGACGATGCTGCCCGAGTCGTGGAAGGCGTTGAGCAACAAGCGCCCGCGGGCGTCCTTGCCGGCGGCTTGGCGGGTCTCGGCGGATTCGATGCCGTGGTCGATGGCGTTGCGTACCAGGTGCATCAGCGGATCGCCGATCTTCTCGACCACACTCTTGTCCAGTTCGGTTTCGCCGCCCTTGACGACCAGTTCGATGTCCTTGCCGAGTTCCCGGGAGACGTCGCGCACCACCCGCTGGAAGCGGCCGAAGGTCTCGCCGATCTGCACCATGCGCAGCGCCAGGGCCTGGTCGCGAATGTTCTCCACCAGCCGGCTGACGACACCGGTGGATTCGGTGAGATCGGCCAGGCCAGCCTTGGACGCGAGCAGGTTGACCGCCGAGCCGGCGATCACCAGTTCGCCCACCAGGTCGATCAGACGGTCAAGCTTGTCGGCCTGGATGCGGATCAGGCGGGCTTCGGCGGCTTTCTTGTCGGCCACTTGCTTCTGCTTGGCGGCGGCGGCTTCGACCACTTCGGGTTGGACAACCTTTTGCTCGACCAGGATTTCCCCCAAGGGGTGGTGCACCGGGTGAGTGTCGGCAGTAGCGGCGACGGGGGCGGCGTTGGTTTCAGTCTGGCGGGTCAGCCCCTCGTCGAGCTCGGCCTGGGTCAGGGCGCCGATGCGCACCAGGATCTCGCCGAGCTTGAGCGGGTCCTCCGGCAGCGCGGCGATCAGGCCGATATAGTCGTGGACCTTGCTGTTGGGCGGGAGGATGCGCAGTTCACAGTCGTCCCGCACGAAATCAAAGACCTGTTCGATGGCCGCCTTGTCGGCACTGCTACGGAAGCGGATCTCGAAACCGAGGTAGCAGTTTTCCGGGTCCATCTCCGCCGCGGGGGGCAGGGCCTCGGTGAGGGTTTCCAGGCTGTCGATACTGCCCAGGGTGGCCAGGTAGCGCAGGAAATTGAGCGGGTCCATGCCGCTCTTCAGCACGTCGGCACCGAAGCGCAGCGAAATGTGCCAGCAGTCGCCACCCGCCACCAATCCGCCGCCGGAGGTTTGCACCGGCTCGATTTTCTCCGCCGGATGGGCACCGCCGCCTGCTTGCAGCCAGTCGGTTTCAAGGCGATGTTTGAGGTCGCGGCCTTCAATGGCCAACTCCTCGGGGGGGGCGCTTTGCCCGGCTTCGAGCACGCCAATCAGGCTGGCCATGTGGTCGGAGCAGGCCAGTAGCAGGGCCACCAGATCGCCGTTGGCACTGATTTCCCCCTCGCGCAGACGGGACAGGACGCTTTCCACGGCATGGGTGAAGGCGACGATGAAATCGCACTCCACCGTTCCGGCGGCCCCTTTGACGGTGTGGGCGGCACGGAAAATTCCGTTGATCAGGTCGGCATCGTCGGGGGTGTCCTCCAACTGGAGCAGTCCGGCCTCCAGTGCGGCGACCTGTTCTCGGGCTTCCTGGGCGAAGACGGCCAGCAGCTCATCCATGGCGTTGCTCTCCTTCCCGGGCGGAAATGATCAAGGGGTCGCCGAAATGGGCGGCCATGCGGTAGAAGTCGATGACCTCGCGTACTGCCGGGCTGTGGGCGACGATGCGCGCCGCATGGCCACGGCTGGCGGCTTCGCGTTTGGCCAGGAGTAGCAACTGAAAACCGGCGGTATCGATCTCGGCCACCAGGGACAGGTCGATCTCCAGGTCCTGGCCGGCTTCCAGGGCTTCCAGTAACTGGGCCTTTTGCGGCGCGGCGTTGTAGATGGTCATGTCGTCGGTGAACGTCAGGCGCAGGGGGGCGGACATGGCGGGCTTTCGGCGTTGGGTCAGAACAGTTCGACTTGGGGCGGAGCGCTGGCTGCCTCGGCAGCGGCACCGGCGGGCACCGCCTTGCCCAGGGCTTGGGCGTGGGTATCGCGCTGGCGCTGCATGACGTATTTGCCGTATAGATCGTCAAGGTGCTCGGCCAGGGGGCGGTAACTCAAGCTCTCGTCGTCGGACTGGCGCAACCGTTCGCTGAGAATCTTGGTATGGGCGGCCAGTTGTCCGAGGGCGTCGGAAATCTGTTCGAGCTGCTGTCGGGTGACATCCTGGAATTGCACGCTAGCCACTGCTTCGACGAACATCTGAGCCAGTTCTTCGCTGGATTGGCGGATGGTGCTGAGCACGGTGGCCTCGCTGCGCATCAGGTCCTCGTAGCGGCCGCCCAACTCGCTCAGCCGGTCGGCGAAGGTTTCCAGGGCGGTGCGCTCTCGATCCAGGCTGGAATGGGAGAGCTTGTCCTGGAATTGGGTGGCGATCGAGTCGGCTACCCCGGAGATACCCTGGTTGATCTTTTGTACCGCGCTTTCGGTTTCCGAGGACAGCTTGCGCACTTCGTCGGCCACCACGGCGAAGCCGCGGCCGGCTTCGCCAGCCCGGGCGGCTTCGATCGCGGCGTTGAGGGCGAGCAGGTTGGTCTGGGCGGCGATGTCCTTGACCAGTCCCGTGAGGGAGCCCAGAGCCCGGGCGTCGTTGACCACTTGGTTGACCCGTTGCTGGTCCCGTTCGGCGTCCTCGAGACGAGCCTGAATATAGGAGCGCATCTCCTCGATCAGGTGGGCGTTGTCGTTGATGCGGGCTTCGGCGGATTCGATGCGCTGGCTGGCCTGGTCCGAGCTTGCCTGCACAAAGTTGTTGAGCCGAGTGACTACGTCGTCGATGGCCTGCAGGCGTTCGGTGATCTGGTAGGCCGCCGTTTCGGTTTCAGCGGTGACGTCCTTGAGCTGGCCGCGCAGTACTTCGTTGAAGTCGGGGACGCTATTCAGCTCCGCCGCCACTTCATCGGTAATGGTGCGTACGGCGCTGCCTTTGGCCGACATGTCCCGGGCAGCGGTGGCCATGCCGTAGGCGTAGTCGCGGAAAAAGGCGATGGATACCAGGCGCTGGCCGAGAAAGGCCGATGCGAGGATGACCACGGTGCCAACCGCGTCGCCCAGGGGTTGGGCGATGCCGATGCCGGACAGCAGGTTGCTGTGGAACCAATCGTGGGCGAAGAAAACGACAACGGCCGCGCTCAGGGCGACGGCGAGGTAGACCAGGGTGATCCGTCCGAACAGGGACTGGGGCATCGTGAGGTGCTCCTAGGCGGAAAGGGTTAGCGCAGCACCAGCTTGATGGTGTTGAGCAGCTGGTCGGCGGTGGCCGGTTTGACGATCCAGCCGGAGGCGCCGGCCGCCTTGGCTTCGAGGCGCTTGCTCTGTTCGGATTCGGTGGTCAGGAAGAGGATGGGCATGAAGCGGCAGGCCGCCAGCTTGCGCACTTCCTTGATGAATTCGATACCGTTCATGCCGGGCATGTTGAGGTCGGTGATGAGCAGGTCGGCCTTGGTGCCGGCTTGGAATTTGCGCAGGCCTTCTTCGGCGTTGGCCGCTTTTTCAACGGCGTAGCCAGCCTTGGTGAGGATGCTGGAAATGCTGAGCAGGATGGTGGCGGAGTCATCCACCAGGAAAATGGTTTTCATGGGTGTGCAGGTTCCGAATATGAAGCTGTCGGTGAGGGTTATATGCCAAAAGAGGTTACGCAGCGTCAGCTGCGGGACAGGGCGAATGATATCTCTCATTCTCAAGACGCCGTAGAACCAGTCTCGATTTGTTAATGAAGATCAGTGACAAAGTCCTGCATTTCGTCATTTTTTGCGGAAAATTCGAGTTGTGTAACCTGATTCCGTAATTATGTATTCAAAACGGGGGCGGCTTGGCGCGGCTTTGTGTTAGAATGAGAGGCTTAGTCGCCGGGTTTGCGACCAGGTTATTTGTGCCTGGCGTCAGCCTCTCCACTTCATCCCCGTCCCAGGATTCGACGCCGATGCCTCTGCCTCCCCCGTCCGCGCCCCGCCGGCGGATGCACCTCCGCCAGGTGGTGCTGGAAGGCTATAAACGCGACGATGGCCTGTGGGACATCGAGGCGCGCCTGACCGACACCAAGGATCACGACTACCAGCTGTCCTCCGGTCTGCGCCTTCGCGGCGAAGCGGTGCACGATATGTGGCTGCGCGTGACCATCGATGCGCACTTCACCGTGGTGCAAGTGGCGGCGTCTTCAGACGCTACGCCCTTCATGGGTCATTGTGATGACATCGCCCCCGCTTACGACGCGCTGATCGGTCTCAATCTCTTTCAGGGGTTCCGCCAGGCAATCAAGGAACGTCTCGGCGGCGTTCTCGGCTGCTCCCACCTCACCGAACTGGCTCTGCAGATTCCCACTGCGGCCCTGCAGACCTACGCCAGCGAGGTCACCGACAACGAAGACACCGGTCAGAAGCCATACCAGCTCGACCGGTGTCATGCTTTGGAAACCACCACTCCAGTGGTCCGGCGCTACTATCCGCGCTGGTATCGGGGTGGTGCCTCCCCCGAGGAGAGCGCTGCTGGCCCCGTTGCCGCTGCTGCGCCATCCTCTCCCCCTGTTGCCCCGCAACAGCCGGTATCAGTTTCGGTTGCGACGCCGCATACCCTCTCAGCCTGCAAGGGCGATGCGGGTAATGACCCCGTGCGTTGTAGCCAATCGGTCGGGTAGGAAGGGTTTGTTCACACTTCCGCCTGCATTTGCCCCGCAACTCAACTCAAGCAAGGAAATCGCATGAAGATCCACGAATATCAGGGGAAAGAGATCCTGAGAAAGTTCGGCGTGGCGACCCCCCGCGGCATCCCCTGCTTCTCCGTCGACGAGGCGGTGAAGGCAGCGGAAACCCTGGGCGGCAAGATCTGGGTGGTGAAGGCCCAAATCCACGCTGGTGGCCGCGGTAAGGGCGGCGGCGTGAAGCTGGCCCGGTCCCTGGACGAAGTGCGCGAGCACGCCAACGCGATCCTCGGCATGCAGCTGGTGACTCACCAGACCGGCCCCGAAGGTCAGAAGGTTCGTCGCCTGCTCGTTGAAGACGGCGCCGACATCAAGAAGGAATACTACGTGGCGGCCCTGACTGACCGTGCCACCCAGAAGGTCGCCATGATGGCCTCCTCCGAGGGCGGCATGGACATCGAGGAAGTTGCCCACAGCACTCCTGAGAAGATCATCAAGGTGTTCGTCGATCCGGCCGTCGGCCTGACCGACGCCCAGGCGCTGGAACTGGCCAAGGGGATCGGCGTTCCCGAGGCTTCCCAGGCCCAGGCCATCGATACCTTCAAGAAGCTGTACACCTGTTACATGGAAACCGATGCTTCCCTGGCGGAAATCAACCCGCTGATCCTGGAAGGCAACGGCAACATCAAGGCTCTGGACGCCAAGTTCAACTTCGACTCCAACGCCCTGTTCCGTCATCCTGAAATCGTCGCCTACCGCGACCTGGATGAAGAGGACCCGGACGAAATCGAAGCCTCCAAGTTCGACCTGGCCTACATTTCCCTGGACGGCAACATCGGCTGCCTGGTGAACGGTGCCGGTCTGGCCATGGCCACCATGGACACCATCAAGCTGTTCGGCGCCGAGCCGGCCAACTTCCTGGACGTGGGCGGCGGCGCCACCACCGAGAAGGTCACTGAAGCCTTCAAGATCATGCTCAAGAACCCCAAGGTCAAAGGCATTCTGGTCAACATCTTCGGCGGCATCATGAAGTGCGACACCATCGCCACCGGCGTGGTCACCGCTGCCAAGGAAGTGAACCTGTCCGTGCCGCTGGTGGTGCGCATGAAGGGTACCAACGAAGACCTGGGCAAGCAGATCCTGAAGGATTCCGGTCTGCCGATCATCGCCGCCGACACCATGGCCGAAGCGGCCGAGAAGATCGTCGCTGCGGTCAAGTAAGGAGTTACTGAATGTCCATCCTGATCAATAAAGACACCAAGGTCATCACCCAGGGTATCACTGGTAAGACCGGCCAATTCCACACCGAAAAGTGCCAGGAATACGCCAACGGCAAGAACTGCTTCGTGGCCGGCGTGAACCCGAAGAAGGCCGGCGAAAAGATCTTCGACATCCCCATCTACGGGTCCGTCAAGGAAGCCGCCGCTGACACCGGGGCCACCGTGTCCGTCATCTACGTGCCGCCTGCCGGCGCAGCCGCAGCCATCTGGGAAGCCGTCGAAGCCGACCTGGATCTGGCCATCTGCATCACCGAGGGCATTCCCGTCCGCGACATGCTCGAAGTGCGCAACAAGATGAAGGCCAAGGTTGCCGCCGGTGGCAAGGAAACCCTGCTGCTCGGCCCCAACTGCCCCGGCCTGATCACCCCCGATGAAATCAAGATCGGCATCATGCCCGGTCACATTCACCGCAAGGGCCGCATCGGCGTGGTTTCCCGCTCCGGCACCCTGACTTACGAAGCCGTGGCCCAGCTGACCGAAATCGGTCTCGGCCAGTCTTCCGCGGTCGGTATCGGCGGCGACCCGATCAACGGCCTCAAGCACATCGACGTGATGCGCATGTTCAACGACGATCCCGACACCGACGCCGTGATCATGATCGGTGAGATCGGCGGTCCGGACGAAGCTGAAGCCGCCATGTGGTGCAAGGCCAACATGAAGAAGCCGATCGTTGGCTTCATCGCCGGTGTGACTGCCCCCCCGGGAAAGCGCATGGGCCACGCCGGCGCGCTGATCTCCGGTGGTGCCGACACCGCCGATGCCAAGCTCGCCATCATGGAAGAGTGCGGCTTCAAGGTGACTCGCAACCCGTCCGAGATGGGCCGGCTGCTCAAGTCCCTGCTGTAAGGAAGTGATTGCCGGAATCCGGCAATCGGAGGGGCAGGCCGTTGTGCCTGCCCCTTTTTCGTTGGTTCGCTGGTGCTTTGTTGAATCACTGCTGCGTGGAACTGCCCGCGGTAATTGCCGATTGACCCTATTCGTATGACCGTCGCTTTGGATAACCCCGCGTTCTGGATTGCCGTCGCCCAGATCATCGTCATTGACATCCTTCTCTCCGGCGATAACGCCGTGGTGATCGCCCTGGCCTGTCGCAACCTACCGGCCGAGCAGCGTCGCCAGGGGGTACTCTGGGGTGTTGCCGGGGCCCTGGGGCTACGGGTGTTGTTCACCTTTTTCGCCACCAGCCTGCTCGATCTGCCCTTTCTCAAGATAATCGGCGGACTGCTGTTGTTGTGGATCGGTGTCAAACTGCTGGTGCCCGAGTCGGAGGAAGAGCACAACCTGCCCGCTTCCGAACACTTGTGGGGGGCCGTGCGAACTATCATCACTGCCGATTTCGTAATGAGCCTGGATAACGTCGTTGCCGTTGCGGCTGCGGCAGAAGGCAGCCTTCCCCTGATTCTCTTTGGTTTGGCGGTCAGCGTGCCGTTCATCATCGGCGCCAGCCAGGGCGTGATGAAGCTGATGGATCGATTTCCGGTCATCATCACGGCCGGCGGCGGCCTGCTGGGCTGGGTCGCCGGCAGCATGTTGGTGACTGATCCGGTCATCCACCCGCACCTGAATCAATGGCTGGGGACCGAGGCTCCGGGGGCGCCCTTTCACCACTGGCTAGGTGGCGCCTTGGGGGCGGTGCTGGTCGTTGCCTTGGGGCGTTGGCTGGCCAATCGCCAGGACATTCGCGAGGCCGAAGCCGAGGATGCCTAGCTTTAGGGCTGGATGCGACGGATTGCACAGTTGGCGCCATTGCGGTTTGACGCGGCCGGAACGCCGCTGCCACAATTCCGCAATGCCGCTGTGCTGACGGAGTGACGATTGATGGCGAAGCTGGTGTTGTCCATGGATGGACTGGTGCTCAAGGAAGTGGAATTGAGCAAGCAGCGCATTTCCATCGGCCGTAAGCCGAGCAATGACATACAGATAGAAAATCTGGCCATTTCCGGTGAACATGCGGCGATTGTCACCGTGCTCAACGATTCGTTTCTCGAAGACCTGGACAGCACCAATGGCACCCTGGTCAATGGCCAGCCGGTGAAGAAAGTGGTGCTGCAAAGCGGCGACATCATCGAGCTTGGCAAGTACAAGTTAAAGTTTTTCAATGAAAAACCGCAGCCTGGCGATCCGAGCGGCTACGGCGAACCTTTGACCGTAACCGGTAGCGAGGGCGCCGCCGCCGCAGGGCGGGGCACGGAGTCGGCGTTTATGCGGAGTCAGGCGACGTCTTCCCAGGTGGCGGGCTCCCCCACTGCCGCAACGGCAGGGCCTGCATCCGGCAGCGGCGGTGCCTACCTGCAGGTGCTCAACGGCAATAACAACGGTCGTCGGCTGGACCTGGAAAAAGAGAAAACCACGCTGGGCAAACCCGGGGTCCAGGTGGTGTGGGTGGTGCGCGAACCGGGCGGCTATGCCATCCAGTACGTGGAAGGACCGCACCGCCCCCTGGTCAACGACCGCCCGGTGACTGCGCCCCGGCAAATGTTGGCCAACGGCGACATCATTGAGATCGCCACTGTACGCATGGCGTTTCACTCCAGCGCGATGGAATCCTCCTCATGAAAATCCGCGTGCTCGGTTGCAGCGGCGGCATCGGGGGGCGCCATCTACGCACGACCTCGTTTCTCGTCGATCACGATGTGCTGATCGATGCGGGGACCGGCGTTGCCGATCTGTCATTGGGGGAATTGGCGGCGATCGACCACGTCTTTCTCACCCATGCCCACCTCGATCATATCGCCTGTCTGCCCTTACTACTGGATACGGTGATGGATCGCCGTGATGGCCGTCCACTCACGGTGCACGCTCCCCAAGCAGTAATCGATACCCTGACCCGGCATATATTCAACTGGGCGGTGTGGCCCGACTTTTCTGCCATCCCGGATACCGCAGCGCCGGTGCTGCGCTACGCCCCTCTAGAAGTGGGCGAGAGCTGGGGCGATGCCCCGCGGCGTTTCACCGCCCTGCCAGCCGAACATACCGTGCCGGCGGTGGGTTACCACCTGGCCTCCAGCCAAGGCAGTTTTGTCTTTACCGGCGATACCACCTGCAACCCGGCGCTGTGGCCGCTACTCAATGCCATAGCCGATCTGCGCGCCTTGGTCATCGAGTGCGCCTTCCCCAATCGGGAACAGCACCTGGCTGCCGTCTCCAAGCACCTCTGTCCGGCCCTGCTGGCCGCCGAACTGACAGCTTACCGAGGTGCCGCCGAAATCTTCGTAACCCACCTCAAGCCGGGTCAGACTGAAGAAACAATGGCTGAGCTGGAGGCGTTGACTGGTTCAAACGTACCGCGAATGCTGCAGCACAACCAAATATTCTTGCTGTAGGAAGGAAAGCACCATCCGCGCTTTTCATTTGAGAGGATGGCGCCGTGAATTTTGCTATCCCTGCCCCCTTCCCTTGTGGCATTGGACTGCTCCTTTACCGCGTCAAAGGTTAAGGCTCAATTCTTTTCATAACCTCTGCTTGTCTATGAATGAGGCGAAGGTGCGGGGTTGTGCAGTATGAAGACGGCTCTGGCTGGCATTGCATATCTAAAGCAGATACGCTCAGTTTTTGTACGAATGTGCCGTAAAACGTCGTGCCAGCTGACAATTTTTGGCAGCGTTCCGGCGGATGGGGTAACTATGAGCAAGACATGTTCATGACTATGCCGTGTTCAGGGGCTTCATCAAGGTTGGCATGAAGCATGCAGTGGATAAAGTGACCTCGCATGAGGCCAATTTTTAACGGAGAATAATCATGACCATGATGAAAAAAGCCCACTCGGGTTTTACATTGATCGAACTGATGATTGTCGTGGCGATCATCGGTATCCTCGCCGCAGTTGCTCTACCCGCTTACAAGGACTACACGGTGCGGGCTAAGATGTCTGAAGTAGTGCTGGCCGCATCCTCGGCTAAAACGGCTGCTTCTGAATACTACCAAGATAAGCTGAAGTTTGTTAATAATGGTACGTCAGTTGGTGTGGTATCTCAAAGTTCGAAATATGTGAATTCGATTACCTGGAATAGCACGGGTGATACGAACGGCCAAATTATTGTTACTGCTCAAGGTTTTAATGATACGGCAATCGATACTAAGACTCTTGCTCTGGTTGGTACTGGTGATCCGACAAATGGTAAAGTGACCTGGGTTTGCCAGCCGGGGACGACCAACCCGATTCCTCGTAATTACCTGCCTTCCAGCTGCAAGTAATCTTTAGTTGCAGACAGAAGAAAAGCTCCACTACGGTGGGGCTTTTCTTTTTTCTCATGCAGAGGATGCTTAGCTTGGTCAGAAATATTAAATTAATTGCCTCCCTGCTTGGGAGTATGCTGCTTTGTGCATGGATTTATTGGCCTGCAGCACAAGGGGATTTTGTTTTTGATGATTATCCAAATATTGTAGATAATAAAACAATTCAGTTGAAAGGCTATAGTATTGATCAGATTCGTGAGGCCGCTTATGGATTTTCTTCAGGGCCAATAGGTCGACCTGTCAGCAATTTGACGTTTGCCACTAATTATTATTTTTTTGGATTGCACCCCGGGGCTTTTAAGTTAGTAAATATTTTTCTTCATTTATTAAATGGCTTAATTCTGTTTTTTTTGGCAAAAGAGTTTATTTCTGAAGAGCGGAGTGGGTTGAGTGAAAGTGGGGTTGGGTGGGCTGCGTGGCTGCTTGCAAGTCTGTGGTTGATGCATCCGATTAATGGAAACTTAATTTATCTGGTGGTGCAGAGAATGACTCAGCTGGCCACCTTGTTTATTTTTTTTGGATGTTTTGCTCTGTTGCGATATAAAAATAGCGCTGGAAATAATAGGTGGCTGTGGTTGGCTCTTGCGCTATTAAGTTTTCCTCTGGCGGTTCTTAGTAAAGAAACAGGCTTTCTCGCTTTTGTCTTTGTGGCGCTCTATATGGGGGGGCGCATTCAGAATGCAAAGATGCGCCGCTATTTTTTAGTGTTGGTGCTGGGTTTAGTGATGTTATTAGCCATGGTTACTATTGGCTATGCAGAAAAAATTTTCTCTGGCTATGCGTACCGAAACTTCTCGCCTGTGGAACGTTTGCTTACTGAAAGTAGAGTGCTGTTCGCATATCTAAAGCTAATATTTTTTCCTGTATTTCAGGCTTATGGTCTTCAGCATGATGATGTGGTTGTGTCTCGTGGGCTTCTAGAACCTCCGACTACACTCTTAGCGCTTTTAGGTTGGTTCGGGATTCTGATTGTTATTCTAAAGGTTAAGAATCGATGGCTGACTTTTGCTGTTCTTTGGTTCCTGCTGGCGCATAGCCTAGAATCGACTGTTCTACCTTTAGAGTTAATGCACGAGCACCGAAATTATGTGGCCTTGGTCGGGCCGCTCTTGGCAATCTCTGTGGCTACAGTTTTATATGCCGAGGGTGCGCATTCAACAGTACGGACGTTAGTTTTATGCCTGACGGCTGCTGGCTCGATGTGGTTAATTTTTTCAACCTATATGCGCACACAGCAAAATTCAAATGAATTTAGAAGAAGCGCTTTAGAGGTGGCATTTCATCCGGAGTCGGAGCGTGCAAATATTGATTATGCAATAAAAATGTTGGATATAGGGTTGCAAAAGAATAGTGACTTTGCATTAGGTGAGGCTATTTTTTATTTTAATAAAGCAAAAGAGTTAAATTCAGAAAGCTTACCGGCGAGCGTTGGGTTGCTTAATTTGGAATGCGCGAGGGGGAACGGAAAGGGGGAGGGGTTTTTCGATACTCTGCGAATTCTTTCCAATGAAAAGGTTCTTCCGTCAAGTATGAAGGTTTTTCAGGGAATAGTAGACAATGTAATGTTAGGGGGGGGGTGTTTGGGTGATCGCCGCGTGGAAGAGCTTTTTTCTTCGTTTTTAAGAAACCCATACCTTGTTAGCGAGCAAAGAGCTATTGTTTTGACATGGTATGCCGATTACTTGTTTCTGAGAAAAAATAATACGAAGGAGGCTTTGTCCGCTATCCAAGATGGCTTAGTGCTTGAGCCGGATAGTTGGGAGCTGCATCGTAGAAAAATAGAGCTTTTGCTTGGGGTTGGTGATTATGAATCGGTTAAAAAAGAAATTAGTAATTTAAAGTGGCAGGCTGATAGCGATGTGATGAAGCGTAATCAGCTAAACGGCTATGAGATGAGAGTAAAGCAAGTGGATTTGCAATGAAACTGAGTATTGTATTGCCTGCTCGCAATGAGAGCGAAGGATTAAGAGAGTTACTGCCTAAACTGAAGGATTTGTTTCCCGATGCAGAGGTTTTGGTGGTCAACGACGGCTCAAATGATGACACGCAAGAGGTGTGCTCTCATAATGCTGTTGTTTGCATTTCACATCCCAAGGCCAGAGGGAATGGCGCGGCAATAAAAACCGGTGCTAGAAATGCAAATGGAGAAATAGTCGTTTTTATGGATGCGGATAATCAGCATTCTCCAGAGGATATTTTTAAGTTGCTCGATGGGATTGGTGAAGGTTATGACATGGTTGTTGGTGCGAGAGTGTTTTCAACTCATGCTGGAGTGCACAGAGGTGTGGCGAACATGATTTTTAATTGGTTTGCCAGTTGGATGGTTGGGGCAAGAGTTAAAGATTTGACTTCAGGTTTTCGTGCTGTACGTCGCGATAAATTCATGAAGTTTGCATATATATTACCTAACGGATTTTCTTACCCGACAACCATAACCATGAGTTTTTTTCGTGCTGGCTATGGCGTTTCCTATCGTCCGATAATGGCCATGCAGCGAAAAGGCCATAGTCATATTAATATTTGGCGTGATGGTGTTCGTTTTTTACTTATTATTTTTAAGGTTGGTGTTCTTTATTCGCCGCTAAAGATTTTTTTTCCTGTTAGTGCGGGCTTGGCGATTGCTGGTGTGGGTAATTATATTTATTCATATTTTTCAGTCGGTCGCTTTACCAATATGTCAGCACTTCTTCTTTTGGCTGCTTTGATGGTTTTTCTTGTTGGCCTTGTTTCAGAGCAGATAACAGCATTGATGTACCGAGATAGCGATTCTTGATTGTGGGGGGGGCTTTTGGAAATTAATTGTATTCTTGGTACGCGGGCGCAGCTAATTAAGATGGCCCCTGTCTTGCTTGAGCTGGAATCAATGCACGTTCCATTTCGAATGATCTTGACAGGCCAGCATCAAGAAACAATGGGGCTTCTTATTAGGCAGTTTGGGATTAAAACTGCTCCAGTCATTATCTATGATGGGAAAGAGGTGGCTGGAGTTGGGCAGATGATCTTCTGGTTTTTTATTTGTTTTTTTAAAATTTTCATTCGAAGCAGGGATGTTTTTGCAAGAAATGCTGCAGGTGTAGGCTATCTCTTGATTCATGGAGATACCGCGTCAACCTTGCTCGGAGCGTTGGTTGGTCGATTGTTTGGTCTGTCAATCGTTCACGTAGAAGCTGGTTTGTGCTCAAAAAGAATTTTTGACCCATTCCCGGAGGAAATAATCCGGAGGGTGGTAGCTAAGATGTCGGACATTGCTTTTTGTCCTGGTTCTTGGGCCGTAGCCAACCTTGCCACAAGCCGTTCGTTTGTTGTTAATACAGGACGTAATACCCTTGTTGATTCTCTGGCTATAGCACTGGAAAGTATCAAAGCGGGGGAAGGGGGCAGGATAGATAACTATGCCGTTGCTTCTGTGCATCGGACCGAGAATATTTTCAATAAAAAGCGATTTTCTGTCATTTTGGAATTAATTGAAGAGGTATCTAGACAGCGACATGTTGTTTTTGTGCTTCACCCATCAACACAACGGATATTGGAAAAGCGTCGATTGATGTCGCGACTTCGGCTTAATCCAAATATTTCCTTGGTCGCGCGGATGGGATACTTTGAGTTTATTGGGCTAGTGAGTAGGGCTGATTTTGTCATTACAGACGGAGGTGGGAATCAGGAAGAGCTTTCTTATTTAGGGATTCCGACATTAGTAATGCGTACAGTGACTGAGCGTTCTGAAGGCATCGGTAGCACAGCAGTAATTTGCTGCTTTGAACGGGCTGTAGTTAACAATTTTATAGCGTCATTGGATAAATTTTCTGGCAAGGCTGAAGGGACGTCGCTACCTAGTCCAAGCCGCATGATCGCTGTTGAGTTGAAAAGAAGAGTCGATGTAAATGGTTAGTGACAAGATCTTGATTAGTGTTTGTATTGCCAATTTTAATGGTGAAGAAATCCTTTTTGAGTGCCTTGACTCCATTGTCCGACAAGTAGGTGATTTTTCAGTTGAAATAATCGTTCATGATGATTGTTCTACTGATGGATCCCTAAATCTACTGCATGAAGTCTTTCCCAATGTGCAAGTTATTGTCAGTAAGAATAATGTCGGTTTCTGTGTGGCTAACAATCGTATGGTTGCAGCTGCACGCGGACGGTATGTCCTACTCTTGAATAATGACGCCGTACTTTTGCAGGGGGCATTGCAAACCTTGCTGGCCTACGCAGAAAGCCTCGGTAAGCAGGCAATTTTGGGGCTACCACAGTATGCTTACGGGGGGGGGGGCTTAATTGACTGTGGGAGTGATTTGGACCTTTTTCTTAATGCTGTCCCTAACCAGCATTGGCGAAAAGGGGATGTGGCTGTAGTGATTGGTGCTTGTTTTTGGATCAATAAAGAACTTTGGCATGAACTAGGTGGGTTTCCTGAGTCATTTCATGCGTTGGCTGAAGATACCTATTTGTGTTGTCGAGCCCGACTGGCTGGATACCCTGTTCGGATAGCACCTGGTTCTGGATTTCTCCATCGAGTGGGGTATTCCCTAGGAGGGGGCAAAGCTACGGCAGGGGAGTTGCACACACGTGTGGAGAGACGACGACTGACGGAGCGGAATAAAACTTTTGCCCTACTAGCTTGCTCACCGGGAGTGAGTTTTTTCTTCCTGTTACCGATTCATCTGCTGATGCTTTGTTTGGAGGGGGGGGGCGTGAGCTTACTTACCTGCCGCTATAAGATTTGGAGAGATATTTATCTTGCTTGCTTCAAAGCATTGTGGAGAGAGCGGAGATGGTTGGCACGCTTTAGGGTAGAGACCCAATGCAAACGAAGTTGCACGCTGGTAGATTATTTTTCGGTCTTTAGGATATTGCCTCAGAAATTTCGTATGTTGATGATCTACGGTTTTCCGCGAATTAGTTAGGCACCTTAAGGCTGTAGAAGATCGATAAATAAGCTGCCTATGTTGCGAGTAAAGCGTTTGTAATAACCTCCGTGAAAATCGCGAAAAATCGGTGCTAATCGGGAAAGTCGATTTGATGGTAGTGCTTTTCGTCGAATATAGAATTTTAATTTTTCTTCAGCGTGAAAGATAAAGCTTGGTTTTAATCTTTTATCCCGGGCCCGAGTAATCAATTTTTGCAGTCGGTCTATTTCCTCTGAATAAATATCCGTTCTTTTAATGTGCAGTCCTTTTTTTATATCTTTCCATAGTGATTTTTTTAAGCCGCCTACAATATTATTGCCGTGCTGGCGATAGAGAATTAGTTTTTCTTTTCTAAAAGTGATTGGGCCGTAGCCAGTGGCAAGTAAGGCTATCCAGGCGTCGTGAGGCCAGTTCTTCGGAATTGGGGAGATTACGTCGACTAGGCTACGCTTGAATGCAAGTGTTGCTCCAGTGACAATATAATGGCGAAGCAGGCACTCTGTGCCATCATTGTTTTGTAGTAAAGCAGCTTGCTCGGAAGCCCTGAAATTGCACGTCTCCCACATCCCATAACCGAGCGGGCGCAATTCCTTATCTACGACTTCCGCATCAGAGAAAACGGCAACGGCTTGTTTTTCTAGAAAGGTGGTTTCTAATAACTCGATTTTGCTCGGTTGCCAATAATCATCTTGATCGGCCAGCATGATGATTTGACCTTGGCAATGGCGAATCGCAAAGTCAAAATTTTGCTGGACACCAAGCCTATTGGCATGAAAATAAGTCCGTATGGGGAATGAGCTTATAGAGGCGAAGTGTCGAATGAGATCAGGAGTTGTATCTGTAGAGTTGTCGTCACAAATTATCAATTCATCAGGCTGGCGTTTTTGTTCAATAAGGCTTTTAAGGAATGCTTCAACGTGATCCTTGCCATTATATGTACAAAGTGCAATAGATATTTTTGGTGCAGGTTGAGTGGTCACATTAAGTACCCTGTTAATGTGAGGCAAGATCAAGGGCAAGCATGGCAGAGGAGCGAAATGCGGTGGTTGAATGACGCAAGTCAAGGACGGCTTGTGCTGCAAGGATTTTTGCCATGGTTCCTTGTTTGTCAGTAGCAATGGTATTGATAGCTTTAATGTAAGATTCGGGGCGATTGTGTTCGTGCACAAGGTGGCCTGTTTCTTGATTGATAAAATCACCAATTCCACCAATTGCAGGAGCAATGATTGGCAATCCTGCACTGGCGGCTTCGAGTAGAACATTGGGTAGCCCATCCCAGGCGGCAGTATAGAGAAATGCTAAAAAACCTTCGGAGGCAATGGTGGCAAAATTTTCGTATTGGCCGAGTAGCTTTATATTTTTTTGCCGTTTGAGCCTTTTTAAAATAGCGTAATCACAACTTTCGGCGGAGCCGAAAATGTAGAAAAATAAATTGGGGGCGTTCTGCGCAATATCTATTAGCAGATCAGGTCGCTTTTGTGCAACCAAACGACTTGCCCATAGGATTTTATTAGTATGTGAAGCCCAGAAGAAATTTCGTTCTTCAGGGGCTGGAAAGTAAACTGTGTGGAAAAGTGAGGAAGGGATGCCTAGGTCGCTTTGGAGGAGGCGTGGGTATTCTCCATTGTCGGAAAATATTCCTGCGAGGTGTTGCCACGCTAGTGGAAGGGCCGTGCGACCATAACCCCTAGGGACCAAAGTCATATCATAGTCATCGCAATAGACTGATGCATAGAGCCGCGTCCTGACCCTAATCGCTTGTCCAAATCGGCGAATACACTCCCACCCTTGCTGGGAGTTGATGATATGGGCTGTATCTGGCTGGGCTTGAATGATGAAGCGAGCAAGGACGTGACTGGTTTCTCGAGGAGAAAGCTGGGCCAGTTTCATCCCGGCATCAATGAATTGCACATGGGAAGGAAGGCGACTTTGCCATGGTGAGTCAGAATTCTCCGTTGCCACGACAAGCACCGATTGAGTCTCACTCAGGCCGGCAAGGGCCTCAATCCAGTGTAAAGCACCGAGGTCTGCGCCGCCATGTTTTAGCCAAGGTACAAATACTAGATGCGAAATCTTGGTTTTTAGCAATGGTTTCAAGTGCTGGCGGTACAGCGCCCCCGGTAAAGAATAGTCCGGGGTGTCCCAGCAAGCGCTACCAACCAACCAAGGTTGGGGAGGGTAAAGAAGTGGCTCAAGCGGAGCGAGGCGGCTCATTTCCTCGATGGCCCATGTAGGCAGCTGCGAGCCGCGAGGCCTAATTTTTAGATTGAGGTTATCAAGAGCATTAGAGTTGCTGCGAATTTTTTCTGGGAAGAGTTTGCGTGCAGCACGGTAGATGAATGTGACTAGTCTGGTTCGAAGCGGAGGAGGGAGTCGGTTCAGGAAATGGCGTGAGATAAACCGATAAATCATGAAGATCAATTCGTACACTACGTTTACCAAGTTCACGCAAAAAATGTTGTTGGGGGAATCGTTGCATTCTCTTGCTGTTGCAACGCATTGAGCGAGCTGCCAGCTTTGCGTCGATAGAAGAGTGCGGTCTCTGGAGTGGGGCGGTGGATCAGCCCAGCTGCCACTGTTTCGCAGTTCCAGTGCCAATCTTCGTAGCCAAATCCTGAGGATTTGCCGTCGGAACGCATTTGCCGATAAGGGTAGGCAATGAAATGTTGCTTTAGACCAAAAACACAAGAGCACCAGAAATTTGTCATGAGTAAATTGTCAGCATCGAATTGGTTTGATAGCTGGTCAATCGTATGGGTATACCCCTGCAGCGCTCCAAATGATATTGTGATTGCCGGATGAACTAGCATTTGAGCGCTGCTTGATTCACAGAAAAAATAGGAAGCTGCTAACCAGTTTTCTGAATAAAGGTCATCGCCATCACAAATTGCAATGTACCTGCCACGGGCTATGCTAATTCCCCGGTTTCGAGAACAAGACAGGTCTCCAAAGCGGACTCTCTCTATTTTTTCGTTATCGGTGTTGCGCGCGAATTCTTTGATAAACTTGAAAGTTGTCTCATCCACATTGTCGCAAATGTAGATAGCTTCAACAAAAAGCCCGTGTAGCTCGGCGTTGGCTCTGCATCTTTCCAAACTTTTAAGTGTAGTGTAGGCCAGTCGCCCTTCATTATGAAATGTCGCGATTAGGGTGATATCAGGGAGGATGCGGGCAGCAGGCATTTAATCTTGGTGAGGAATAATGCGGGACAGAACTCGCGAACGGACGATTCGCAAACCAAACAGTCGATCGAGGTAATAGTTAACCTTGCGCGCAAGCATGCTTGTCTCTACCCATATGGTTTCACTCCCGCGGGGGAGTGCGGTAGAGGGGGAAAAGGACACAGGATGAGTTGAATTGTCAAACTTCTCTGTCATGGTAATTTCCCAAAATTTACCTGGACTGTGTAAAAAAATTGCAGACCATTGTACGGCTAGCGCGCAGCGCTTTCCCCAGAGCGAAATCTCTGCTATCTCGTGAAACACAAAGGGAAAAGTACTGTCCTCTTCTCCCCATGTGCGCTGATCAAGCGCGGAAAGGAGACGTTTGGTTTCAGTTGTTCCAGAGCGGAAATCGGCAAATGCCTCTTCTGTTTTCCCATGTGAAAGATGAATGACGCCTTTGAGAAACCATGCGCTGACAATTTTTGTCCCAATCAATGGGCTAAATTCAAGTGCATTTTCCTGGTGAATGCGGTCTAGCCAAGCCAAGGAAGCATTATGTTCTCCCAAAGACATGCTCCAGGTCGCAGCACAGTATGCTAAAGAAATACGCCAGCGCCGAACGTGTGGATTGGTAGTCTTAATGGTTTGACTATAATATTCATCAACCTGTGCGGCGAAAATATCAAACTTGCCTATGGTTTGGCTCTGGTTCTCAGTCTGTAACGTATAGCCAAGCACTGTTAGGGCTGCTCCGTAATCCGCACTATCTTTCGGGCACGTATGCAGAGCCCAATCAATCCGGGATCCTAGTGTGTCCTTATTTGCGCAACGTTCACCTATTTGGATGAGTTGTCTGTATAGCCAAGGGTTTTGATAATACTTGGCGAAATCGACTAAAAGGAGTGGCTTTGTATGGCCTGTGGTGTAGATCGGGTGGCAATAAGATATTCCCTGTGTATTCTTAATTGCCTTGTTTGATGAGGC
Source organism: Oryzomicrobium terrae (assembly GCF_008274805.1). Classification (NCBI taxonomy): domain Bacteria; kingdom Pseudomonadati; phylum Pseudomonadota; class Betaproteobacteria; order Rhodocyclales; family Rhodocyclaceae; genus Oryzomicrobium; species Oryzomicrobium terrae. Next base: position 2,704,622 of record NZ_CP022579.1, on the reverse strand, counting down.
AACGATAACTAGCCATTCCGGATCTTCATCGATGATATCAAGAGGCTTGCGCTCTAGGGTGCGTTTCGCATCAAGAAGCTTGAAGCCTCCGGGGGCTGTTTGATGGTATCTGACTTCAATCTCAAGATTATGGGCTTCTGCCGCCAGCTTGAGTTTTTGGTAATCGAAGACGTGATGATGATTCGGATTCGGGTCCTTGCCCGTATGATCCATCCACAAGTTTGGGACGCTAGCGATAAATCTACCATCGGGTTTTAGAACTCGGTCTACTTCCGCGAGAAATTTACTATAGTCTGGTAGGTGTTCCAAGGTCTCAAACGATACTAAACAATCAATAGAGCTACTTTCTATGAAACCGAGCTCGGTTGCGCTGGCGCAGACAAAGTCGATATTAAAATAATCGCCAAAATTGTCTTTGGCATAGGCAATTGCGGTTGCATCCAAGTCCACTCCAATAAAGTGGCGGCCAGTCGATCTGGCGGCTAGTTGCGCCGTGCCATATCCAAGACCACAGGCGCAATCCACTACTCGATCTCCAGGGCGTATCCATTCGGCTGCCAGTTCGTAGCGAACCATGTGGGCATCAGAGCGAGGGCCTGTTTCTCTGCTCATGTCCATGTGCAGAGTCCGGTTTTTAAGCAGAACGTCAATCGGGTGGCGGGCGAATACATCGTGCCGAATTTTGGCTAGAGGTATGACTATCTGGTTTGGGTAGGTATCTAGTTCACCGTAGGCAACCACGCGGTAGTAAGTCGGGTGTTTGCGAAATCCTGCCCGAAATGATTGGTCTTCCCACCATTCTCTACCCTGAATAGTCTTTCTTTCTGAAGCACGGTTTTGCCGAGTATGCAGCTCAAGATAAGCACCGTGCCGACAAACGCGATGGAGCTCGCGAAATGTTTGGGCAATAATATCAGTAGATAAAAATTCGAAGACATTTAAACAAAAGATGTAGTCAAAGCTATTTGCCTCATAAGGCAGCCCAGTAGTAAATAATTGTGTTAGACGGGTGCGGATGACGCGGTTTTCTTCTGTTGTTGGATATCGCAACTCCTCAATGCCCCAGGCATCGATACCCGCTGCGTGCAACTCAGCCAGCAATGGGCCTACGCCCCCTCCAATGACCAGATGTTTACCTGGTCCGGCGAAAGTTAAGATTCGCTGGGCCACATCCTTGATGATCGGTGATCCGTAGGCGGCGAGTTGCAGAGGTGATGTCCAGTAGGAAGCGGGGAAATTCATGATGCAGTCACAAAGGCGCTGGCCTGAAGATCGCAGATTCCCCCGAAATGGTAGTGCTCTCCCCGGGGGCTTACAGTGAAAAATGCTGCTTCTTCGATCCAGAATAAAATTTCTTGGGCACCAAAACCGCGAACTTCCTCCTGGCTGACTATGACTTGCACTTCGTACTTTCCGGGGCCAAGTAGCCCCTTCAAGTCGAAATTGATTGTGACCGGGTTCTGTGCTGGGAAGCATCGATCCCAGGTGGTTGATGCAGTCACTTTATTGGCCCAAATCCCCATGTCTTGATTGAAGGTTCCCCAAGAATAGACTTTGGCTCCCTCAACTGTTCTGAGTTGGAGTGAAAAATTGCAGTGCTCAAGTTTTTTTTGCGGAACGAGGGTTGCTTTAATTTGAATGTTTTCACCTGTTGAAAATTCGGTGCGTTGATTTCCTGATGTGTCGCTAATCTTAATGTTTTTTAACCAGCTGGCGGATAAGCGCGTTGCTTCGGTGCTGATTTCTTTTAATGAGCAAGAAACCTTGTTACGGTAGGTTCTTATTGCTGTCTGGGGGGGGCCTACGTAATCGATGCGGCCATGAGAAAGCAATAAAACACGATCGCAGAGTAAGCGGATTTGTTCCAAGTCGTGGGAGACAAGAATAACAGTGAGGCCGGTTTTTTTTCGTTCCTGAATAAATTGAAAACACTTTTTCTGGAAGCGGATGTCGCCAACTGCAAGCGCTTCGTCGATGACGAGAATATCGGGTTCTATGCAAACTGCGGCGGCAAAGGCTAATCGAACGTACATCCCGCTTGAGTACCGCTTGATCGGTTGATCAATAAAATCTCCAATGTCTGCAAAGCGATTGATTTCATCGAACTTTTCCTGCATTTGCTGCTGGTTGAATCCATAGATGGCGCCGAGGATGAATACATTTTCACGACCTGTTAGTTCAGGATGAAAACCTGCGCCGAGTTCGAGCAAAGCTCCAACTCGTCCATTAGTCTGAATTGTGCCAGAAGTGGGACGCCTGATATTGCAGATCAACTGCAACAAAGTGCTTTTCCCAGAGCCGTTGTGACCAATAATGCCGAAAGTTTCTCCACGCTGAATATCTAGTGAGATGTCGGTGAGTGCCGCGAAAGTTTTACCTTTTCCTGCCAACCCCCCGGAGATGCGGTAGATCAAAGCGTGTAGTGGATGGGTGAAAATTGGGAATTTTTTACTAATCTTCTTGATGCTGATGATTGGATCAGAGGACATCCGCAAAGTCCTCCTTAGCGGAATTAAAACTGGCTAGGCCAAGAGCCATGATAAAACTGCCGATAAGCAGCATCAGGCTCCACGATTCAAGGCTAGGCAGGCTGTGGCGGAGTACTGTTCCCCTCGTTTGTTCCATGGCCACGGCCAGAGGGTTGTAGCTTTGAAGTACCTGCAGTGCTTTCGGCATGGCGCTGGTGGGGTAAAAAACTGGAGACAAGAATAGGGCCAGCTGGGTGATTACTGGCATTGCATGGGAAACATCTCGAATAAAGGCTCCAGCTGTGCATAGCAGCCAACTGATGCCCAAGATAAAAAGCCAGGCTGGTAGGAGGAGCAGCGGGAGTGCGAGCAGTGCCGGATGCCAGTGTCCGTTAGCGCAGGCAAGAACTGTGAGAATGAATAGACTAACGAGGCCGTGGATCACTGCGCTACACGTGGTGACTACTGATAGGACTTCTGTCGGGAAAATAATTTTCTTGACATAGCTTTGATGGTTCTGGAGCAATCGCGGAGAGGCTGCAATTACCTCAGCGAACGGCGAGAAGACGCTAAGACCGCAATAGACGAATAGGACTGTGTCCCAGTGGGAGCCATTCAATCCCCAGCGATCGCTGATGAGTGGGCCAAGTGCTATGACATAGGCACCAAGAACGAGTAAGGGGTGCAGAAAGGACCAGGAGATACCAAGCAGCGAGCCTCGGTATTTCAATAGAATTTCACGGCGAATAAGCTGGGTTATTAAGTAGCGATTGGAAATAAAACTTCTGACGCCGAATGGCATGATTGTCTTGTGAGTACGATGTAATTAGGCGTTTTCAAAAAAACCGGATCTGGGAGAGAGGGTTAATAGTGCGTAAACTCAGGCCCCATCACGGCCTTGAGCAAGGATTGTGCCTCTCTGTGGCGTACCCGCTTCGTCAGCCACCACACCGCCCCCTTCTTGATGCTCCACTCCGCCTCATGCCCCCCCAGCAGCAAGGCGGCGACTTGTCCTAGGGTGGGTTGGTGCCCCACCACCAGCACTGCATTACCGTAGGTGCTGCCATCGGGCCAGCCGCAGGCGGCTAGTACGTCGGCGACGTTGGCGTTGGGTTTGAGGGCGTTGAGGGTTTCGAAGGGTAGGCCTAGTGCGGCGGCGGTCTGTTGGGTGCGTACCGCCGGACTGGCAAGGATGCGCAGGCCTTTCGGGGCATGAGCGCGGATCCATTTAGCCATGGCATCGGCCTGTTTTTCACCGCGGGGGGTGAGGCGGCGTTTCAGGTCGATCGGGCCGTCTTCGGCTTCGGCGTGGCGCCAGAGCAGTAGATCCATCTTGGTTCCCTCGCGCGTGCTGGCGCTGTTGTCGATTGAGTGGTGTGACGAGGGCGCAAGGGTGGTCATGGCGCGTTACCTGGATATTAAAGTCGGTTCAGGGCGAGGATTTCTTCAAGCGCGGCGCGGTGAGGCCGGACAGGCGGCCGAGCACGTGCGGCAGCGTCTGGTGCAGGCCCGTGGTGCGGCCGTCGAGCCAGGCGATGGCCGGGGCGGTGAGGGGATCGTTGGGCGTGTCGCTCAGGGCGCGCAGGCGGGTGATGCCGACGGCGCTGTCGTTGAGCGCCCCCAAGGCGTCTTGCAACGGAAGCAAGTGATCGATCCAGCACTGCACGTCCTTGTCGCGAAGCAGGGGGCGAAGCACGTCGAGGCCGTAGCGCAGACGTTTGATGGCGATGCGCAGGCGGTGCCAATCCCGGGCATAGGCTTCCGGATTGGGGCTGTTTGCACCCGCCAGATCGTGGTTGAGGCGAGCCACGCGGCGCTCCACCTGTTTGACCGCCCGGCGGATGACGCGTCGGGCGAGGTGGGGCAAGGGGAGGGGCCGCGGTGTGTTGTTACCCAGTGCGGCCAGAGTCAGGGTGGTGCGCAGCAAGCCCAGGGTCAGCCGGGTCGTGGCCGGATCCGCCAGGGTTGCCCGGACGGTGGCTAGGGCCTGACGTTCCTGTGCGGCCAGGCGTCGGGCCAGCGCTGTCGCCTGGCGTGGCGGCAGGAGGGCGCGGAATTGAGGCCAGGTGTCGTGGGCCAGCACTTGCCAGTCCCGGGCCGGGCTGAGGGCGTCGGCCAGGTCGGCGAGGGAGGATTGCCAGCGGGCCACATAAT